>JAAWCS010000009.1 GCA_022793375.1 Lachnospiraceae bacterium | reverse complement strand
TTCTGATTTCCATAGCTCCCAGTTGCAGCAGTTTCTTTTGAACCAGCTCCGTTGGAATTTCCAGTACGATATGCCCGTTGTAATTTCTGGCATAACAGCCACGCCTGGTTTTCCTTTGCAGGTTGCTTGGTTTTCTTGCACTTCACCGCCATTTCTGCCAGAACTTCCCGGTTATCTTTTGACAAGCCCTTAATGCCCGCAAATACGCTGTTGACAGCATTTATGCGTACCTGCGGCTGTGCTTCCTTATCCCTCACAATACCCATCAGGACTTCGGCGCACTTACTCAAATTGCCCTGTAAATACGCAACCGCATCATTCACAGCCGTCTGCCTTGCTTCTGCCAATCTTTCCTGAAATTCCTCTTTTTTGCTTATGCCGTATATGGTGCTGCGTGGTATGCCCGTTTTTTTGACACCTCCGTAACGCTTGGACAGGTAAGAAACGCCTGAATAAGTATGTCCTGCCTTGTTTCGGTACTTATCCGTTTACCCATGATAATCCCCCCTTAAACGTACTGTCATTCACTGCTATGTTCTTTCTTTTGCTCTTTGTATTGCCGTTAAAATCTCCCGCTTTTTGCTTTCCGGAAGTTCCCGGCGCAGCATCCGGCAGAATGCGGTATCAGCCACGCCGATCATGTCCGGGAAACCCACTATTTCCCACTCTTTGCTGCCGTATCCGCCGCAATACGGCCAACTGCGGAAAGCAAGCCATGATACTTTATCCGTACAAGGATATCGTAACAGGCATTCCGTATCTTCCTGAAACACCAGATAAGAACAGACCGCTGAAAAATTTCCGCTATGACAAACTGCCGTATTCTTGTATCGGATTTTATAAGCGCTCTGGCCAGTCCATACAGATTCATTTCCCGAAGCGTCCGGGAGATGATATTGATATGCGCCCTTTCCGCCTTTTCCTCTGTCAGCGCTTCATGCGCATCTGCTATCATGTCGTCGGAAACATAACACTCCAATATCTTCCGACATGTCCGCACCCCGGCGGCAGTCAATTCCATATCCGGAAAATTCACAAAATCAATTCTCACATCCTCGCCATCTATCAATTCCGCATCTGCTATCCGGTCACTGCATAACCGCAAATAGCCGGCCGGCAGTTTTCCGACCTCCAAAATCTTACTAAGTCTCAGGAACGGCTCACAAAGCGGCTCCCGGCTCCTGATTGATGTCATTACCTTTTCCTCTACATTATCCATCAAATTTTCCTCCTACTTTTTGCTACAATAGTAGTTACTGCTTATCATTACAAAATAACCGCATCCTCTCACGGAAAATTTCCAACGCCCCTGCCCGAAATTATGAGATGCCCCTTGCCGATAATCACAAGCCCCCCCAATCCGCGGTACCCTCCTTACGTATTCTTTAACAGGCGATCCAGGTTATAGTAAAACCTTCTTCGGAAACCATAAAAATCACTCCTTCCAATCGGCGCTCGCTTAATCTCCCCCAACTCCCATTTAACCATCATAGCGTCATAGGACTTGTTTTGCGTGACGGACATGATAATCCACGGTTCAGCAATTTCAAGGCCACGACAAGCCGCTGAGAGCGTTTCAGAACCATATTTCCCGGCCACGCACCCGGCCCGCAGTTGCAAATACCTCGACTTGTCGATACCCAATTCCGCAAAGCTTAACCGCGATATACTCCGTTTCCCGTTCCTCCTTGACATTTTCCTGCCCTCCACCTTATAATTTATTTAAGTTGTGGTTCGGGGGGGCTTGCTGAAATGACAAGTTCCTTTTTTATTGCTTTTTAATCACAGCTCCTACTCCGCAGGGGCATAAAAAACACGTCGCCGCTCCTTATAATACCAGTCAATCTCACAGAGAACGCCCCTTGCCCGTGCCGCATCGGCATATATCCCAATATAAACCGGCTCCGAATGAAAGTGATTCACTACGCATACCGCTGCCTGTCCGGTATCTCCATAGGGCTCTACAAATACTTCTCCATATTCCAAATACCGATTACCGTCCTGTGTTCTGATTTTCATTTTCTATACACCGCCTTTCCAAATCATCCAATATCGCCAGAGACAACGCTTTTGCAAGCGGCCCCCGATGTCTGCCCATAATCCCTGAAAATGTTTCCGTCACTGCCGCCCAATATTCTACATCGTGCCGACGTTTGACTGGCAGAAGTTGCTTATACGCGCTCCATATCTCCGAAAACAGAGTGAACTCTTCCTTTACATCCTCGTTCCTAACCACTTTACACCTCCATCAGTCAAATGGCGTTTTTTGCTTGCATGATTCAAAGCCCGTTTCAGCCCAATCCATTTCCCGGAACTCCATAGAACCCCCGTCAAAAGCAAGCCCCATGCGAAGCTGCTGCCCTTGCCGGTTTTTCTCCACTTTCAACCCCTTTTGGCTCGAATCCTTTTCATTCTGGTTCCATAGCAGAATGACGACGCTTGCATCCTGTTCGATATCCCCGGATTCCCTCAATTCTGCCATCGTGGGTTCCGGCCGTTGTCTCCCTTCCGACGCCCGGTTCAGCTGTGAAAGGACGATGATCGGACGATTTAACTCCATCGCAAGGGCCTTAATGGACTTTGATACGTCGCCCACCTCGGACGCCCGGTTTGAGTAACGCCGATCTGTGCGGACAAGCTGCAGATAGTCGATAACGATGCAGTCTGCTCCCATGTGCCGACATTCCGAACGAATTTCTGAAACAGACTTTGCGCCGGATGATATCCAAATGTCCAATTTTCTTAACTTCTCATTGGCAGCAGAGAACCGTTCCTTCTCGTCGCCCAGGAACGCTTTCCCGCGCCTGATTCTGGTTAAACTAATCCCTGATAGCCGGGCAAGCACTCGTTCATAAACCTGCGCTTCCAACATTTCCAGGTTATACAGAAGTACCCGTTTCCCGTCCTGTGCCATTTGCGAAAGAATCTGGGTAACAAAGGCTGATTTTCCCACCGCCGGTCTTGCCCCGATTACAATCACGTCGCCGCCCTCCAGCCCGCCCATGCAATTATCCAGCTTTGGAAACCCGGTATAAAGCCGCGGCCGATCGCTGGCTGTGAAATACCGACCGGAAACATCATCCACAATCTGGCCCAGGTTCCGGGCAGCTGCCCGCCCGCCATCCTGTAAAGCTTCCAGTTCATTGATAACCTGGCCGATCTGTTGGTCGATACCAGACGGCAGGAAATTTGCCGCGCTTACGATGCTAGCTGCCGATCTGGCTTTATATGACCGAACAATGGTTTCCGCATATTTGCCGGCGGCAACACTCGTTACACTGGCGCTCGAACATTCCCGTACAAGATCAAGAAGGCTGCCTTGGGGAACATCGCTCAAATTTTCGCGTAAAGTTACAAGGTTTGCGGGGTAGCCGAAATCGTAAGCCCGAAGAAACTCCTGATAAAACTGGCCCAAGAGCCGGTTGCAAAACATGTCCGGACGAAGATTCCCGCAATCTTTCACCGCTTTCGGGTCAATCAACAAGGCCCCGACAAGGGCTTTCTCCGCATCAAATGTCATGCTCTCCCTCCTGCGGCAGATAGTCAAGTATGGTTTTATTCATAAAGGTGCTAAAGTTCTGATAAAACTGCAGCTCTGTGCCGGCTTCTTCCATTTGTTGGACGTAAGACGCTACGGCCAGATAGATTTGACGTTTAGCCAGCCGGTAACGGGTTCCGCCGATTATTCGGCCCTTTCCAACATAGGCGCGATAATACTCAAAAGCCCTTGTCCGCCCCCGTTTCTTCGGGAAAATACCGTATATCTTTTCAAAATCTTCCTTGTCCTGTACAAGAGCCGTCTTTTTATCAGGTTCTAAGAGCGGATTCTCTTCTTTTTCACGCTCTCGCTCGCCGTCAGGAGAGCATAATATATTATTATCTATACTATACTTACCTGTGGATACATCCTGGATACAAAATGTATCCATTTTGGATGCGCCCTCTTTATAGACCCCATTTTCCACTGATAAAAGAGCTAAATCTTCTTGGTAAATGGTCCCTTTATACCTGTCCCTCTGTATGTAATTGTTCTGTTTCCAATGCCGAATCACAACAATTCCGTTTTTCAGACAGATAGCGAAGCCTTTTGCGATTAACAACTTTAAGTCGTCCTGATTTGCCCCGATCATAGCAGTCACCCGCTTGGGAGAAGAAACAAAACCATCGTCATCGGCGCGCATGCCGAGGTGAAAGTACAATGCCTGAGAAGAAATCGGCAAATCCAAGAAAGCGTCTGTGTCAACCACGTCCAGAGAGAACATTCTTCTGTTTGCCATATTCAATATTCCTCATTTCATAATCTTTTAGCAATGCTTTTGCCTCCGGGGAAAGCAACTTATTTCTCATTACCCCCTGGTAAACCATGCCATAGCCACCTTTCCTTCCCATGTTTTCGCCAAACTTTTCCTTCCCGTCACTTTTATTTGTTACCAGCCAAAGAATCTAAAAATTCATCGATCCTTTTGAAGTCAATCAAATAATTGCGGCCAAACCGAATTACCGCCCCGGCTTGCTCAGCGATTTGCCGCATAGTATTCCGACCCACCCCGTATTTAGCGCATGCTTTCTCAATTCTACCAGTCCTAGCATCCACTTCCACATTGCTTCGATCCAATCTCTTATTCATAAAATCTCCATTCATTTTTGTTCTTGTTTATCCCGTGAACATATGATATCATGGTTTCATGTAAAATACTATTTCCGATATTTTTACAAAAATTGTATGATGCATGGAGGTTTGTAAAAAATGCTTTACAATTTGATTGACGATGTTGATGATAACATGGTTAACGAAAGAATAAAAGATGCTATAAGTGAATGGGGGACATTGGAATCCTTTTTTAATAGCCCTGATATACACTACTCAAGACAAGCTTTCAATGACTGTGTAAGAAAAGGAAAAATTCCCCCATTATCAGTCCTGCTTGAAATAGCAAAGAAATTAAACTGCGATATGGGCTATTTGCTCTGCGAATATAACGAAAGACATCACGTTATCGCCGACGTAAAAGAAGCAACTGGACTTGAAACAGAAGTAATCAATATTATACTAAACATGAAAAATTCTTTTTTGAAACTATCAATCCTTAATGAATTACTCCAAGACGATTATTTTCTAGCGATAATTGATTTGCTTTATATGGCAGACTATCACCGAGAGAAGGGCAAGGAATTAAACAATATAGAAGATCGGGTCAGATCAGATTATGATGCCGCCGAAACCCCCGAAGAAAAAGCGAAATTCAAGAAACGATACTGTGATTACCGGAATGAACATAGATTGCATGATGCCAATGTTTTAGCAAACTGTTATCGTCTTACGACTGCATTTTCCAGACTGATAGATAAAAGGTATAAACCGCTGCCGGAAATCAACACTTCCGACATAGAGGCCAGATGGAAACAAGAACATATAAAAAAAGAGGATCACTCTTTATTTTAAGCCGCCATAAATGCCCCTCCTGTCCGCTGCAAAATCTACGGCCATAAGGGGCATAAAAAACAAAATTGGGGTATTTATTGGGGTAAAACACTTTCCAGAACACTCGCAGCCCGCATAAACACAGGCATTCCCTCCACCCTGTCATTATACTTCTGATATAAAATGGGGCCTTAATAACAACTGTTCCTCATGACAGCTGCCGTCGCCATACATAAAAAGGCTTGCATGAATAAACACGCAAGCCCTTTCGTTATCTAGCGGAAATTAAAATTTTCCTTCTTTGGCCGCTTCCTCGATGGCTACTGCAACCGATACGGTCATGCCGACCATCGGGTTGTTGCCGGCGCCGATCAGACCCATCATCTCCACATGGGCAGGAACGGAGGAAGAACCCGCAAACTGCGCGTCGGAGTGCATACGGCCCATGGTATCGGTCATGCCGTAGGAAGCAGGGCCGGCCGCCATGTTGTCGGGATGCAGGGTACGGCCGGTGCCGCCTCCGGAGGCCACGGAGAAGTACTTTTTGCCCTTCTCTACGCACTCCTTCTTGTATGTACCGGCTACCGGATGCTGGAAGCGGGTCGGGTTCGTGGAGTTACCGGTAATCGAAACGTCCACGCCCTCTTTCCACATGATCGCCACACCCTCGGTTACATCGTTGGCGCCGTAGCAGTTTACTTTCGCGCGCGGTCCGTCGGAGTAGGCCTTGCGGTATACCTCCTTCACCTCGCCGGTGTAGTAATCCATCTCCGTCTCCACAAACGTAAAGCCGTTGATGCGCGCGATTACCTGTGCGGCATCCTTGCCCAGACCGTTTAAGATAACGCGCAGAGGTTTCTGGCGAACACGGTTTGCCTTCTCGGCAATGCCGATCGCGCCTTCCGCCGCCGCAAACGACTCATGGCCGGCCAGGAAGCAGAAGCAATCCGTGCTTTCCTCCAACAGCATCTTGCCCAGATTGCCATGGCCTAAGCCAACCTTGCGCTGATCGGCTACGGAACCGGGAATGCAGAAAGCCTGCAGGCCTTCGCCGATCGCAGCCGCGGCATCCGCCGCCTTGCGGCAGTCCTTCTTGATGGCGATCGCCGCGCCCACCGTGTAAGCCCACTTCGCGTTCTCAAAGCAAATCGGCTGAATCTTCTCTACCATATGGTATACATCCAGGCCGGCATCCTTGGTGATCTTCTCCGCTTCCTCAATCGAAGCGATCCCATAGCCCTTCAGGACACCGTTAATTTTATCGATTCTTCTCTCATAGGATTCAAATAAAGCCATTTCTCAGTCCTCCTTATTCTACCCGGGGATCCACGATTTTGACAGCATCTGCTACGCGGCCATACTGACCCTTGGCCTTCTCCCAAGCCGTGTTGGGATCGTCGCCCTTCTTGATGAAGTCGGTCATCTTGCCTAAAGATACGAACTGGTAGCCGATAATCTGATCGTCGGCATCCAGGGCAATCCCTGTCACATAGCCTTCGGCCATCTCCAGATAGCGGGGACCTTTTTTCAGCGTGCCGTACATCGTGCCTACCTGAGAACGCAGGCCCTTGCCCAGATCCTCCAGGCCGGCGCCAACCGGCAGACCGTCCTCGGAGAACGCGCTCTGTGTACGGCCGTATACGATCTGTAAAAACAGCTCTCTCATCGCCGTGTTAATCGCATCGCACACCAGGTCGGTATTCAATGCCTCCAGCAGCGTGCGGCCCGGCAGGATCTCCGATGCCATGGCCGCCGAGTGGGTCATACCGGAACATCCGATCGTCTCCACCAGCGCTTCCTGGATCACGCCTTCTTTTACATTCAGCGTCAGCTTGCAGGCGCCCTGCTGAGGCGCACACCAGCCAATGCCATGGGTCAAGCCGGAAATGTCTTTAATTTCCTTTGCCTTTACCCACTTTGCCTCTTCGGGAATGGGAGCGGCGCCATGGTTTACGCCCTGAGCTACGGCGCACATCTTCTCAACCTCATGTGAATAAATCATGATAAAACTCCTTTCATTATATATTGCCCGTGTTTTTTGGGCATAATGGGACACCCCTGTGGTGTTGCATAATAGACTGCCCGTATTTTCCGGGCAAAACGGGATGCCTGATAGCAATCTTATTCTCTCACATCTCGACAAAATAGTCCAGTATTATTTTCACAGAATCCAAAATCTGCAGATTCCAAAATCACCGATTCTAAAATCGCAGTCAGAATTCAATCCGGCTTCCAAACGACACAACGCCGCCCTCTGCATCGGCCGCCGTCTCCGCCGAAGCGGCCGTCGGCCGGCCCTGAAACGTATCCAGACTAACGGCCGCCGCCGAAATATCGCCGTCCGCCGTTTCCATGAGCGTTTTCCAGGAGGCGAAGATTGCCACGCCTAAAAAGATCAGTTCCATCCCGGCCCCTTTTGTTATATCGATCCAGTAGGCCGGATCCAGCAGATACGGAAGCGTCCTTGCAAGCGCCGCTCCCATGGTAAGGCTCCGAAAGCGCATGTACGTCAGCACTATAAATACATATTCCATGAAATACATGCTGGCTAAGGACAGTATAATCAGGATCGGTCCGGCCGCCCGGCTTCGCTTGCCGTTACACTTTTTGTAGCCGTAGGACGCTCCCAGAGGAATCAGCATCATCAAAAGCGCCATAATCCGCTCTAAAAACCAGATGGAAAGAATCGTCGGTATGGTCGCCAAAATGCCGAAGGCCAGACCGCCGCAAATCCCGGACAAATAGCTGCCCTCGCGCAGATTTCTCTCCGCCTGGGCGCTCACTCCCTGGTGCATCCGCTCCAGACAGCTTTTGTGCACGGATGTATAGGCATTTTTTATCATCGCACTGCCGTCGCAGTTTTCTCGCCCGCACAGCGGGCAGACGGTCGGCGGCTCTACGCCGCAGCGCGCCGCAATCTCCTCAAACCGTTCCATCGCCTGGGTAAAGGGCCCGGTAAACTCCTCTTTCACCTTTACCGAAAGCAGCAATACCGTATGGTCCGCCGCATGTTACGAGGAAGTCCCGATCCCCTTGATTGCTTTATTCAGATCCCTGACCAGCTTGCCGCCGCCATTTCGGTTCAAGCTGACTGCCATCGTAACCATCTTTGCTTTGGCGCCGCCGCCAAAGATACCGTACATCGGAAAACCATGGTATTCTCCGTATACCTTTTTTCCCTTCTGCAAAAAACCCAGCGCCGTTGTCTCATTTATGTACTGATCGTAGGTCATAAGCCTGTACCTCCCGGTAATACTCCATAAAATAGCCCGACTGCCGTCACTGAATCAGATAATTTTCCAGATCCGCATAATCCGCATCGCTGATCCCGTAAAAGCCGTCCTCGTCCTTTGTAATTTTTACAATCTTGGATACCGGATCCGCGTATTCGATCTGGCTTACGGACTTTTCCAAAATTCCCAATATCTTCTCCGCATAGACAATCTCCGCCGCCAGCGTATCGGCTTCATCGCTCCCGTATTCGCCGAATTCTCCGGCGCCGGTCGCGGAGTTAAACTCGGTCTGGTAGGCCTGGATTTCGTCCTCCGTGATTTCCGCAAAGCGCATCGGATAAAGCGTTACCTCTACCGTGTAATAATCGCCGGATTTTACCGCTTCCGCCACCTCGTATTTTACATGAGAAAAAATATCCTTGGTGAGCGTAAGCAGGGCGTTATACACTTCCTCATCCTCGCCGGCGGCGTAAAGCTGGTAATTTTCCGCCAGCACATAGGCCCAGCTCTCCATGCAGTTCGGGTAAAAGCTCTCGGCATTTTCTTTTGTATCGTCTACCAATTCCAGATACTGATCGGTAATCCCCTTATAATCGAGATCCAGGAGGCTCTTTACATAAGTGCCGTAATCGACGGCATCGCGGTTTGAGTAGCTGTCGCAGGCTCCAAGCAGGCTCGCCGCCAGTGCCAGCACCAGTAATACTATACACTTTTTCATTTGCAGGCAACTCCCTCTTTCCGTACTATAGGTTTCGCGCCGGGCCAAAGGCTCAGCGCCGGATAAAAGCGATAAAAGGCTGCCTGTCCCCTCGGGAACAGGCAGCCCTGCGGGCATCTCTCAATCGGTCTTGTGCCAATCAATACAGCAGATAGTTCTCCAAATCCGCATAATCCTGATCGCTGATACCATAGTATCCCATCTCATCCTTGGTGATTTTTACAATTTTGGATACCGGCGCGTCGTAATCGATCTTGCTTGTGGAGGCGCTCAGAATTTCGATCACCCGATTCGCATAGGCAATCTCGCCTGCCAGCGTATCGGCCTCGTCCTCTCCGTAAGCGCCGTATTCACCAGCTTTGGTCGCCGCGTTAAACTCGTCCTGGTAGGCCGTAATCTCCGCTTTCGTCAACTCCGTGAAAAGCATCGGATAAAGCGTTACTTCCACCGTGTAATAGTCGCCGGTCTTTACCGCGTCCGCTACTTCATATTTTACATGCGAGAAAATGTCTTTGGTGAGCTGAACCAGCGCATCATGTACGCCTTCGTCGTACAGCGTGTCCGTCTCATCGCCCTGTACCGCGACAGCGAGCTGATAGTTGTTCGCCAGTATGTATGCCCAGTACTCCATGCACTGATCGTAGAAACTCTCGGCATTTTCCTTCGTATCGTCTACCAGTTCCAGATAGGTATCGGTAATCCCTTTGTAGTCCAGATCCAGCAAGCTCTGTACATACGGTCCGTAGTTCGATCCTTCGTCCCCACCGAACAGGTTTGAAAGATCTTCGTCCTCGGCCGTCTCCGCATCCGTCTGGGCTTCCGTCTGAGTTTCTGTCTCCGGCTCGTCTTTCCCGCCGCAGGCGCCCAGCATACTGACAGCCATAACCAATACCAACAACAGTGCCAATTTCTTCTTCATTTTGAATCTCTCCCTCTTTCTGTATGGTTTAGATACATCCTATTATAATCAATAACTCGGCATTTGTAAATCTTCTATTTGCAAAATCTGCAAAACAGTTTCGTCTACCTGCGTAAGCTCCACGATCCGCGTCGCCTGATTGGCCACCGCCCGCTCAAAAAAGTTGCGGGCCTCCCTCGCATTGGCAAAACCAGGCTCTTTTTTCTCGATCTTCTCCGCAAAAACGCTGCGCGCGTACTCCTTCGCTTCCGGCGTCAGGCGGTAGTCGGCCTTCGCACACATGCTTTCGAGGATTTCCGTAAGTTCTTCGGCTTTGTAGTCCTCAAAATACAAAAACTTATTAAAGCGGGAACGAAGCCCCGGATTGGAGTTGAGAAAATCGTTCATCAAATCCGGATACCCGGCCACGATCACCACCAGCTGGTCCCGCTGATCCTCCATGGCTTTCAGAAGCGTATCCACCGCCTCCTGGCCGAAATCGCCTTCGCCTTTGCCGGCGGTTAATGCATACGCCTCGTCGATGAACAGCACGCCGCCCAGCGCCTGGTTTACTACCTCCTGCACGCGCGTCGCCGTCTGCCCGATGTAGCCGCTGACAAGGCCCGACCGGTCTACCTCCACCAGGTGGCCGCGCGACAAAAGCCCCAGCGATTTATAGATGCCGGACAACAGCCGGGCCACCGTGGTTTTTCCTGTACCGGGATTTCCCGAAAAGACCAGGTGCAGGGATACCGACGGCGGTTTTAAAGCCATCTCTTCCCGCATCTTGCGTACCTTGATCAGGTTGACTAAGGTATTGACCTCCTGTTTGACCGCGTAGAGCCCGGTTAAGGCATTCAGTTCCGCCAGATATTCTTCTACGGTCTTTTCCGGCAGTTCTTTTGTCTCCTGTTTTGTCTCCTGCGGCGCGCCGGCCTGCTGCAGGCGGCTTTCCTGCGCGCCGCCGTTTGCCGCGCCGGCGCCGTTTTGTCCCGTTTTGATACTGCCGCCATTTGGCGCTCCGGCTCCGTCGTGGTCGCGGATACCCTTCAGTTTTATATAGCCGTCCAAGAGCGCCATGTACTGCGTGAAATCCGCCATTTCCCGCTCGCTCACCTGATCGTTGCAGGCGATGAACTCCTGGCCCATCTGGCGGAAGGTATTGACCAGCGTTTTCGTCACCGCCGTCTTTACGCCCGGCAGCTTATCCGCCGCATTGACGTCGGCGTTTGCAAAATAGGTTACGGAGGTGGGAATCCGGCTGCGGAAGGCTTCGCTGTCCAAATTCCGCTCGTACTTAAACATGGTCAGCTTATCCGGGGTAAAGCTAAAGCCCAGGTTTTCCCGGATAAAAAAGGTCTCCCGATAGCAGACGCCGCCGTCGGCCGAGGCCATGTGCGCCAGAAATTGCAGCAGATCGATTTTGCAGATCTGCCACATGGTCAGCGCCTTGTCTTTTGAGCCGATTCCGGCCCGGTCCAGCATATTGCAGTATTTCTTACACAGGTTCATCCGCTGGGGCAGCGTCTGGTCCGTCATTCTCTCAATCCTCCCTGCCGTCCGCGCACGGCCTTATACCAGCAGGCTCCTGCCGGTCATCTCGGCCGGCTGCTCCAATCCCATCAGTTCAATCAGCGTCGGCGCGATATCGGCCAGACAGCCTCCTTCGCGCAGTCCGCGCCCCGCCTTATCGTTGATGAGGATAAACGGTACGGGGTTTGTCGTATGCGCCGTAAAAGGCGCGCCGGTCTCGTAATCGATCAGCTGCTCCGCATTGCCGTGGTCCGCGCACAAGAACATTACGCCGTCCGCTTTTTCCACCGCTTCCACCGCGCGGCCCACACAGGCGTCTACGGCTTCCACGGCTTTGACCGCCGCCGCTTCTACGCCGGTATGGCCCACCATATCGGGATTGGCAAAATTGATGATAATCACATCGTACTTGCCGCTGCCGATGGCTTCCACCAGCTTGTCGCAGACCTGCGGCGCGCTCATTTCCGGCTGCAGGTCGTAGGTCGCCACCTTGGGCGATTTCACCAAAATACGGTCCTCGCCTTCGTTGGGCTCCTCTACGCCGCCGTTGAAAAAGAACGTCACATGGGCGTACTTCTCGGTCTCGGCAATACGCGCCTGGGTCTTTTGATGGGCGGCCAGGAACTGGCCGAAAGTGTTGGTCAGCTTAATCTTGTGGAAAGCCACCAGCTTGTTGGGAATCGTCACGTCGTATTCGGTAAAGCATACATAGGTCAGTTCCTTCTTCGCACCGCGGTCAAAACCGTCAAAGGTGTCGGCGCAGAACGCGCGGGTTAATTCACGGGCGCGGTCCGGACGGAAATTAAAGAAAATAATCGAGTCTTTATCCTGAATCGTTGTCACGGGCCTGCCATTCTCCATCATCACCGTCGGCAGCATAAATTCGTCGGTCACATCCTGCGCGTAGGACGCGCGGATGGCCGCCACCGGATCTATAGCCTCCACGCCCTCTCCCAGCGTCAGCGCACGGAAGGCTTTTTCCACACGGTCCCAGCGGTTGTCACGGTCCATCGCATAATAACGGCCGCTGACTACGCCGACCTTGCCGACGCCGATCTCTTTCATCCGATCGCACAATTCTTTTACATAATCCGCGCCCGAAGCCGGAGGCGTATCGCGGCCGTCCAGGAAGCAGTGTACATACACCTTTTCCAGTCCATGACGTTTTGCCAGTTCCAGCAGCCCGTAAATATGCGTATTGTGGCTGTGAACGCCGCCGTCCGATACCAGGCCGTACAGATGCAGCGAGGAATCGTTTTTCTTACAGTTTTCCACCGCGGCCAGAAGCGCCTCGTTCTCAAAGAACACTCCGTCCTCGATCTCTTTCGTAATGCGGGTCAGATCCTGATAGACGATCCGACCGGCGCCCATATTCATATGGCCGACCTCGGAATTGCCCATCTGTCCGTCCGGCAGGCCTACCGCCAGACCACTGGCATTGCCCTCCACAAAGGGACATTTTGCCATCAGACGGTCCATGACCGGCGTCGCCGCCTCCCGGACCGCGTTGCCCTTTGTCTCGGCATTAAGGCCATAGCCATCCAAAATCATCAGTACAACAGGTTTCTTGCTCATAAACAGTCGTCTCCTTTTTGACATATCGCAAAACGGGGGCAGATACAACTGCGGCCTGCCCCCGCCTTTCATGTCTTGCTGGTGCGCTAATGCGCTCAGGGTTACTTATAATTGACAATCTTGCCGAAATCCGGCTTGAGGGCCGCGCCGCCTACCAGGCCGCCGTCGATATCGGGCTGTGCGAACAGTTCGGGCGCACTGGAGGCCGACACGCTTCCTCCATACTGGATGCGGATCGCCGCTGCCGTCGCTTCGTCGTAGATCTCTCCCACACAGGTACGAATCGCCGCGCAAACCTCCTGGGCCTGCTCGGTCGTCGCCACCTTGCCGGTGCCGATGGCCCAAATCGGCTCATAGGCGATCACGGCCGTCGCCGCCTGCTCGGCGCTTACGCCTAACAGAGCGATCTTTACCTGCTGACGGATAAAGTCGATCGTCACGCCCTGCTCTCTCTGCGTCAATGTCTCGCCGCAGCAGATGATCGGGGTGATGCCATGCTCAAAGGCCTTTAAGACCTTCTTGTTTACGGTCTCGTCGGTCTCCGCAAAATACTGGCGGCGCTCCGAATGGCCGATAATCACGTATTTTACGCCGGCATCGGTCAGCATATTCGGGGAAATCTCGCCCGTGTAGGCGCCCTTTTCCTCAAAATACATGTTTTCGGCGCCAATGCAGATATTGGAGCCCTTAGCCGCTTCCATCGCCGGGATGATATCGATCGCCGGTACGCAGAATACGACGTCGGCTTCCTCGGTCGCTACCAGAGGTTTTAAGGTTTCAATCAGGGCTACGGCTTCGCTGGGAGTCATGTTCATCTTCCAGTTGCCGGCAATAATCTTTCTTCTTGCCATAATAGGGGTATCCTCCATGTTTTTTATTTTTGTATTTATGCCCTTCAAAAATAACGGGTAACTTCTCTCGCCCTGGCTTCGCCTGGGTTCGACAAGTAAGTTCGCACTAAGCTCGAGGCTTCGCCTGCGGCTCGCTCTCGCTAAGGGCTCGGGTAACTTCTCTCACCCTGGCTTCGCCTGGGTTCGACAAGTAAGTTCGCACTAAGCTCGA
>JAAWCS010000081.1 GCA_022793375.1 Lachnospiraceae bacterium | reverse complement strand
GGTCACGGGCTTGCGCCCTATGCCTGAGCTGAATTCCAGGGGATGAGGGGCTTGCGGCACGGCACGCAGTGCCAACCTCAATTCCGCTTCGCTTCATTTCGGTCACGGGCTTGCGCCCTATGCCTGAGCTGAATTCCAGGATCGCGTGCATGAATGCACGCGATCCTTCCTTTCAGCTCAGGCGCACTGCTTGGTGCTTGCGTGAAAAATCAAGGAAGCTGACGGGTAGACAGCTTCCTTGTTGGGGGTCGTTTTTGTAGCTCTCCATCCGTTTGGGATGACAGTCGCAGTGCTGTTCGCTCCTACGCCCAGAAAAAACTGTACAGGCAGCCTTCCCTTCGGCGTCGTTCCCTTTCGTCAGCTTCTTCTATGCCTGTCATATCCCCTGCTTACTGATGAACAACGCGACCTCTACGATATTATATTATTTTATTTCTAACGCCATATTACCATTGTATCCCCGGCTTGTCAACCACAGATTTGCCGGTTCATCCGCACAAAGCCGGTCTTGCCGGAATGCGATCACACAATCGCCCGGCCGCCTTTGCGGTTTTCTACATGAACGATCTCGTCCGCCCAGTCGTTCATGTCCTCCGGAAAGACCCGGCCGGTTAAAATGACTTCCATGTCCTCATTCTTTCCCTGCAAAAGAGTCAGAATCTCTTCGCGGCTGACAATACCATAATCTAAAAGCCCCAGCACTTCGTCTAAGATCAGGATATCGCACTCTCCGGTCACCATCACCTTCTTGGCGAAATTCATCCCGTTTTGGATATTGGCAATTTCCTCCTGTTTCTCCTCCGGCCGCAGCGTATCAAACGCCGCCTCCCGTTTTTCAAACGAAAACAGACGGAATTCCGGTTCTAAGCGCTGCAAAAAAGCGCCGCAGCGGGTCACGCTTCCTTTTAAAAACTGAATCATAATGATTTTCTTTTCGCGCTCCGCACTGGTAATGGCCCGGCCGACGGCAGCGGCGGTCTTGCCCCGGCCGTCTCCATAAATGACCCGTATCATCCCTTTTCTCATCTTTTGCTCCTTTGCGGGATTGCTTTTACTTATAATGTATTACTTTACCATTTTTTGTTCCACATGGCAACCGGCAGAATTTTAATTCGACCGCCGAACAAAATGTGTTCGCTCAGGAGGCCTCCTCCGTACATTCCAGTTTGCTGACGGAGACCTCGTAGGCAACGCGCTTTTCACTCTCCAATTCGCTCAGTTTCTTCGTATATTCGCGGCTCTGCACCCGCCCCCATACGCGCACGCGGCTGCCGACCTCAAACGCCGAAGCAAACCGGGCGTTGCGCCCCCAGGCGATACAGGGAATATAATCGGATTTGCCGTAAGGACGGTTCACCGCAATCAAAAGATCGGCGATCTCCCTCCCCAGGGGAGTCTTTCGATAGATCGGCTCCTTGCAGATATATCCGTCCAGAAAGATCTGATTGGTCTTTGTATAATCGGTAAACTCCTCCAGAAAACTCAGTTCTCTGACAAACACAGACAGAACCAGCCGGTTTTTACTGCCCTCATGCCGGTTGTACGAGCGAAACTGACCGGCCGCCTCCAGGGTCTGTCCACGGTAGTCCTGTTTTACATCGATCAGCCGTTCGGAAATCATCAGCGGGATGATGTCCTCCTGATCGCTCAAACGGTTTACGGCCAGGTCAATCATATAAAAGCCCTCCCCGAACACCTCATGGCTAAAGGTAAAGTCCGATATCACCTGTCCGATCACGGTTACTTTGTTGTTTTCCAGAATTTTTTCTGACATGGTATTTCTCCTCCATTTTTTATATAGTATTGGCTGTCTGTTACTATATATATTCCAGAAATGACCATTTTATGACGGATATTTTAAAAAAATCCCATTTACATTTTATGTATCCTATACTAGAATATAGAAGAATGCTGCCCGCTGGCAGCGGCAAGGAGAATCGGATGAAACGCATAGATATTGTAGTTCCATGTTATAATGAGCAAGAGGTCCTAGAGACATTTTATAATGAAACCAGCAAAGTGACAAGTACTTTTGATCATTATTCCTTTCGTTTTCTTTTTGTGGACGACGGAAGCCGCGACCAGACGATTGTCATTATGAAACAATTAGCCAGGGAACACGACGAGGTAAAGTACCTCTCCTTTTCCCGCAATTTCGGCAAGGAGGCCGCCATGTACGCCGGGCTTTTCTATTCGTCCGGCGATTATGTGATTATTATGGATGCTGACTTACAGCACCCGCCGGCTATGATTCCCGCCATGATCGCCGGCATCGAGGAGGGTTATGACTGCTGTGCGGCCCGGCGTGTCAGCCGCGAGGGGGAATCCCGCCTGCGCAGTTTGTTTTCCCAGGCCTTTTACCGGCTGAGCAACCGTATGACCGATGTGCAGATGCCGCAAAACGCGGTCGATTTTCGCATCATGTCCCGCGACATGGTCGATTCCATCCTCGCCCTGGCAGAGGTAGAACGCTTTTCCAAAGGAATTTTTGCCTGGGTCGGCTTTGAAACCAAGTGGCTTCCGTATGAGAATGTGGAGCGCACGCTCGGCACGACCAAGTGGAGCTTTTGGAAGCTGTTTAAATACGCCCTGGGAGGCATTACCTCTTTTTCGATTACACCGCTGCGGTTTGTATCGGGCATGGGCTTTTTCATTTTCCTTTTTGCCTGCCTGTATATTGCCGCCACCCTGATTCAAACTCTGATTTTCGGCGTCGATGTCCCGGGCTATGTGACTACGCTGTGCGCCGTCCTTTTTTTGGGCGGTATCGTTGAGCTTTCCATCGGCATCCTCGGCGAATATGTGGCCCACATTTATATGGAGGCCAAGGACCGGCCGATTTTTATCCTACGACAGACAAACTTAACCAAGCACAAGGAGGAGCCTACGCAGCATGATAGCGAACCTGATGTCTAAATTCATCAACTACGAGACGATCAGCTACCTGATCGTCGGCATTATTACATCCATTATCAGCATCGCGGTCTTTGCCGGCTGCCGCCGCAAACTAAAGCTCGGCACGGTGGTTTCCAATATCATCTCCTGGATTCTCGCCGTAGCCTTTGCTTTTATCGCCAACAAAATTTTTGTATTCCGCTCTCCCTCCTGGGCCTTAGCCGTCGTTTTCAAAGAACTGACCGGTTTTATATCGGCCCGGCTTTTGACCCTTGGGTTTGATGTGGCTTTTGTGTATGTGACGGTGGACAAGATGCGCTGGAACGATATTCTCTGTAAGATCGCTTCCAATGTGGTCGTGACGATCGTCAACTATATCGCCAGCAAGCTCTTTATCTTTACCTGAATGAAAGGAGGATCCCTATGAACGAGAAAAAAAACAACGGCCGGATCGTTTTCCTGCTCTCCTTCTTGCTGCCGGTCCTGGCCCTGCTTCTGATCTTTTTCGTAAAGGATATTTACCCGTTTGGTGACAACAGTTTTCTGCGTACCGATATGTACCATCAGTACGCCCCCTTCTTTGCCGAGTTTGCCGAGAAGCTGCAAAACGGCGAGAGCCTTCTTTATTCCTGGCGGGTGGGCGCCGGTTCCAATTTTCTTACGCTGCTGGCCTATTACCTGCTGAGCCCTTTTAACCTGGCGCTTTTCTTTTTGTCCAAGCCGGCGGTCATCGAATTTATGACCTACCTGATCGTTTTTAAAACCGGGCTCAGCGGCCTTACGATGGCCTGGTATCTGTGCCGCAAGTTTCGTACCCGCACGATCGCGGCCGCCCTCTTTGCCATGGCCTACGCCCTCTCCGGCTACATGGCCGCCTACAGCTGGAATATCATGTGGCTGGACTGCATCTGGCTGGCGCCGCTCGTCCTTTTGGGACTGGAGCAGCTGGTCGAGGAGAACAAGGGGCTTTTGTACTGTCTGACGCTTTCCCTTTCCATTCTTACCAACTACTATATCTCGATCATGCTCTGCCTGTTTTTGGTATTTTACTTTCTGTGCCTGCTCGTTATGTACCCCTCCCGCAGGGAACAACTGTCCGTCGGCGAAAATAAAACCGGCTTTAAGCAATATCTTTTTAAATGCCTGCAATTTGCTTTTTATTCCTTATTGGCCGGCGGAATCGCCGCCGTGATTCTGCTGCCGGTGATGCTGGCTTTGAAAACCACGGCCTCTTCCAATATCAATTTTCCGGATTCCCTGTCCACCTACTTTCCGATGATCGATATGGTGGCCCGGCATATGGCCGGGGTGGAGACGGAAATCGGCCTTGAGCACTGGCCGAACCTCTACAGCTGCGCCGCCGTTTTCGTGCTTGCGCCGCTCTACATTATGAATAAGAGCATCCCTTTTAAGGAAAAAATCGTCAAATGCCTGCTGCTTTTATTCCTGTTGGTCAGTTTTGCCTGGAACATTCCCAATTTTATCTGGCACGGCTTCCACTATCCCAACAGCCTGCCCTGCCGGCAGTCCTTTTTGTACACGATCGTCCTCCTGGCTATGTGCTTTGAGGCCTTTATCCATCTGCGCACCGCTTCCCTCGCGCAGATCGTAGGCAGTGTCTGGGGCGCGATCGCTTTTATTTTCCTCAGCGAAAAAGTCGTAGAAGCCGAAGAATTCCGCTTCTACGTGTTTTATATCAATATCCTGCTGGTCGGACTCTACGGGCTCTTCCTCTATCTGCACAAACGCCGCCGGGCCGCTGTCTCGACGCTCTGCGTGCTGGCTTTTTCCGTCGTCTTTTTGGAGATGGGGCTTAATATGGGCATCACCAGCATCACGACGACCAGCCGCAGTTCGTATCTGCGCAATACGGAAAGCTTTCAGCGGCTTGCCCAGACCGCCGAGAACGCCGAGGGCAGCGTCTTTTTCCGCATGGAAAAGGCGGTCAAAAAGACGAAAAACGACGGCGCCTGGGCCGGCTACCGCTCGGCGTCCATCTTTTCTTCCACAACCAACGCGGCGATTACCACCGTATACAAGCAGCTGGGGATGGAGGGCAGCACCAATGCGTACAGCTTTACCGGCGCGACCCCCTTTGTGCAGGCTCTGCTGTCCGTAAAATATACCCTGGCCGAAACGCCCGATGCCGAGACGCCGCTCACCACCTGGATCGCCACCGACGGGGCCGTCTCCCTGTACCGCAACGACTATACCCTGCCTCTGGGCTTTATGATCCCTGAAAGCGCCTCTGAGTGGAACCATCAAGATACCAATCCGATCCAGGTGCAGAATAATTTTGTCGCCTGCACGACGGCCGTCGGTTCCGTTTTTACCATGGTACACTCCGGAAACGGTTCCTCCTACACGTTTACGGCCCCGCAGGACGGGTATTACTACGGTGTCCTCACCGATTTCTCCGTCAAAAACATTACGGCCGATTTTGCCGAACGTTCCACCACCTACAGCAACGTAGACCGGGATTTTATCCTTGATCTCGGATACCTGAAAGGCGGGGAATCGGTGACGCTAAGCGGAGACGATGATAAAAGCGTCTGCATCAGCATGTACCGCCTGCTGCAGGAAGAATTTATAGACGCTGTCAGCCAGTTAAACGAAGAACCTCTGCTGGTCGATTCCTACACCGATACGCGGATCGAGGGCCGCGTGACGGCTCTTAGCGACGGCCTCCTCTTTACTTCTATCCCTTATGAAGAGGGCTGGACCGTCTATGTGGACGGCGCTGCCGTCGAGACACAAGCCTACGCCGACGCCTTTCTCAGCATCGCCCTCCCGGCCGGAGAGCATGCCATTTGCATGGAATACATGCCGGCCGGCTTAAAACAGGGCGCCGCTCTCTCGCTGGTCAGCCTGCTGATCCTGCTTCTTACCGTCGCCGTGACGATCTTCCGGCGGCGCGCGGCAAAACGGCCGTCCCTGGACGAACAGCGGCGGCTGCGCTTCCACAAGGAGGATACGAAGGGAACGGAGGACGCGCCTGCGGATTCATCCACAGCAAAGCAGGCGGATGCCGCGGAGGATGCGTCCGTGCCCGAAAAGAAGCCTGTGACGGAAGGGACGCAGGCCCCGGAAACGGAGACATCCGCACCGGAAGCCAAAGATAATCCGGCGCCGCAGGCAGAGACTTCGGCCGGCCCAGCGCCGGCTGAGGACGAACAGGCCGCGGCCGCGGATCCGGAACGGCTACTAGCTTTTGATCAGATGATGAAAAACCTGGGAGGAAATAACAGATGAAATTATGGGGCGGACGCTTTACCAAAGAAACCGACGCGGACGTAAACGCATTCAACGCTTCACTGCCGTTTGACAGACGGCTGTACGCACAGGATATCGAGGGCAGCATTGCTCACGTCACCATGCTTGCCCGCCAGGGGATACTCGCGGATGCGGAAAAGGATTCGATTGTCGCCGGGCTTACGGCCATCCGGCAGGAGCTTGCCGAGGGGACGCTGTCCCTGGATTCCCAGTGCGAAGATATCCACAGCTTTGTAGAATCGGAACTGATCCGGCGCATCGGCGACACCGGCAAAAAACTGCATACCGGACGCAGCCGCAACGATCAGGTCGCGCTTGACATGCGCCTTTATACGCGGGAGCAGATCCGGGAGACCGACCTTTTGCTCAAGGAACTGCTCACCGTACTGCTTGCGCTGATGGAGGAGCATACGGAGACCTTTATGCCCGGCTTTACCCATCTGCAGAAAGCGCAGCCGGTCACGCTCGCCCATCATCTGGGCGCCTATTTTGAAATGTTTTCCCGGGACCGTTCCCGGCTTGCGGACTGTCTTTCGCGCATGAACTACTGCCCTCTGGGGGCCGGCGCCCTGGCCGGAACCACATATCCGCTGGACCGCTCGCTCACAGCGTCGCTGCTGGGTTTTGCCGGACCGACCCGCAATTCCATGGATTCGGTTGCCGACCGCGATTATCTGGTGGAATTTTTAAGCGGCCTGTCGCTGGTCATGCTGCATTTAAGCCGCTTTTGCGAAGAAATCATCCTCTGGAACTCCAACGAATACGGCTTTTTGGAACTGGACGACACCTACAGCACCGGCTCCAGCATCATGCCGCAAAAGAAAAACCCCGACATCGCCGAACTGGTGCGCGGCAAAACCGGCCGGGTGTACGGCGCTCTTTTGAGCCTGCTCACGGTAATGAAGGGGCTTCCCCTGGCCTACAACAAGGATATGCAGGAGGACAAAGAGCTTTCCTTTGACGCCATGGATACCGCCAAGGACTGCCTGCGGCTCTTTGCCGGCATGCTGGCTACCGCTTCGTTTCGCAGAGAGGTAATGGCGCAGAGCGCGGCCCGCGGCTTTACAAATGCCACGGACGCCGCCGATTATCTGGTGGGCCGCGGCGTCCCGTTCCGGGATGCGCACGGCATCGTCGGCCAGCTGGTGCTCGTATGTCTTGAAAAGGGAATTTCTCTCGACGAACTGCCGTTGGCAGAATATCAAAAGATCAGTCCCGTCTTTGACGAATCGGTCTATGAAGCGATCGCCCTCAAGACCTGCGTCGATAAACGTATCACCCTGGGAGCGCCCGGGCCGTCCGCCATGAAGGACGTAATCGAAGAATACCGAAAAGGGCTGCAGTAATGCAGCCCTAACGTTCAAACAACAGCACTTCTTCGCCTGCCAGGCCAAAGTACGTTTCGCCCTCGGTCTCCAGCGCCACCCGGCCGGCGGTCGCTTCTGTCAGCCGCTTTTCAAAGGCCTGCGCTTCGTCCACCGGCAGCAGCATATGGACCGTGACGCGGTCCGTATATTCCGTATGCAGCTGCGCAATGCCCTCCTGCGCCATCCGGTACTGCACCTTTCCCACGTCCGCGTAGTCACAGACCGCCTTCTTTTTGTACCCCAGTTTTTTATGTACCAGCACGCATCGGCCAAGCCCCTCCTGCACGGCCGCCGTATAGGCCCGTACCAGACCGCCGGTTCCCAAAAGCGTACCCCCGAAATAGCGCGTTACCACGGCGCAGACATTGCACAGCCCCGCCCCGGCCAGCGTATCGAGCATCGGCCGCCCGGCCGTGCCCCCCGGCTCCCCGTCGTCGCTGCAACGGGTAAGTTCCCCTCTCTCTCCTACGATAAACGCCGAACAGTTGTGGCTGGCGTTCCAGTACTTCTTTTTCATCTCCTCGATAAAGGCGACGGCCTGTTCCTCCGATTCCACCGGCCGGATCGTAGCGATAAAGCGAGATTTTTTTTCCGTAATCTCCCCTGTGCCGCCCGTGTACACGGTCGTATATTCCTTTACCCGTTCTCTTACCGTTTCCTTTGTACGATCCATCTTCTTCTTTTGCGGCCGGACGGCGTTTCCGATTCGTCCTAAACCTCTATCCTTTCCTCGTTATAAGCCCTTTTCAGGACGTTTTATTTGCGCTGTCCCGTTCGCCGGGCTGCATGCCCAGGTAATCGTCGACCACGGACACGGCGCTAACCGGCGTCACGGTTCCCGCCATCATTCGCCGCAGAAGCTGTTCCGTTTCTTTTCGGCTCCTGCTGATGCCCGGGATCCACTCCTTCTCCTGTCCGCCGTTTTCCGTCTCCTTCACAATACCGATCCCGTAAGACGGCGCGTCCGCCTCCTCTTTTCCGGTTTCCTGTACCAGATAATAGGAAAGCGTCATCGGGCCGGATACGCCTTCGGTCAGTTCTTTTGTACCAAACAAGGTATTGATTCTCATAATCCCCTCTTTCCTTTCTCCAGGAAAGCGGCGTTCATTCCCCCCGCTCCCAGCAAGATACAGTATACCGTGAAAGAAGGGCTTCCGAAAGAGAATCCCGCCGCAACCCTCGCCCTTTTTCGCTCTCCCGCGGCCGGCATTCCCTCTTTTTCCCCAAGCACCCGCAAATTTTGCAAATATATTACGTCTTTTTTAATTTTAATACATGTAATCTTAATATGCAATCGCCAATTCAATCTTTATTTATCCGTCAAAATTTGGTATACTATCCCCAGGAGGCAGCAAATTTTATGAATTACAGTAAACGAGGAACCGCCGAGCGTCTGCGGAACACGCAATCTACATCCCAGAAGCTTCGAACCAAGGCAGGCGTTACCCTGCTTGAACTTATATTTATTTCCGTCCTGCTTTTAGGCGCGGTGGGCGTTAGCACCGGGTTTGGCATTTATCAGGGCATTATCGACAATGCCCCGGATATCCGCGATATCGACGTATCCCCGGACGGCTTTGCCACCAATATCTACGACCGCAACGGCAACCTGATCCAAACGCTTGTGGAGGCCGGCTCCAACCGGGAGCTGCGCTCCTATTCGGATTTTCCCGAGGACTTAATCGACGCTTTTGTCGCCATTGAGGACGCGCGCTTCTGGACTCATCAGGGCATCGACATCAAAGGAATTTTCCGCGCCGCGATCCTGGGACTCCAAAACGGCGAATTCGACCAGGGCGCCAGCACCATCACGCAGCAGCTGATTAAAAACAATGTTTTTGAAGGCGGCGCCGAGCGCAATTTCGGCGACCGCGTGATCCGCAAACTCCAGGAACAGTACCTGGCTATGCAGCTGGAGGAAACGCTGAGCAAGCCCGTTATCCTGGAATACTACTTAAATACCATCAACTTAGGCAGCAATACGCTCGGCGTACAAGCCGCCAGCAAGCGCTATTTCAACAAGGATGTTTCCGAACTTACTCTGTCCGAATGCGCGGTGATTGCCGCCATCACGCAGAGTCCCTACAGCTTAAACCCGATCAGCCACCCGCAGCGCAATGCCGAGCGGCGCTCACAGGTGCTGAAAAATATGTACGAACAGGGCATGATCACCAAAGCGGAGTGGGACGAAGCCCTGGCCGACGATGTCTATTCGCGGATCCAGGACGTCAATACGGCGGTCATCGAATCCGTCTCCCCTTATTCATACTTTGTGGACGAATTGATCCGCCAGGTCAGTTCGGATCTGCAGACCAAACTGGGCTATACCGAGGCCCAGGCCAAGAATAAGCTCTACAGCGGCGGTCTCAAGATCATTGCCACCCAGGATCCCGACGTGCAGCTTGCCGTCGATACCGCGATCAACAATCCGGAGAACTATATCAATTCCCGCGGCGAAGCCCTGGCAGATATCAGCATCTCGTATCAGCTGACGATCACGCATGCCGACGGCTCGACGACCAACTACAGCGAAGGGCATATCAAGCAGTATTACCGCACGGTCAAGGAGCAGACGACCTTCCAGCTGATCTTCAATAACGAAGAAGAGATCCAGGCCTGCATCGACGAATTCAAAAATTATGTGCTGGAAAACGGCGAGGAGGGCGACACGATCTGGGGTGAAAATCTCAATATCACGCTGCAGCCCCAAATGTCCATGGTCGTCATGGAACAGGGAACCGGCCAGGTTGCGGCCATTATCGGCGGCCGCGGCGAAAAAACCGCCAGCCTGAGTTTAAACCGGGCCACGCGTACCCCCCGCCAGCCCGGCTCCACCTTCAAAGTCCTGGCGGCTTTTGCGCCGGCCCTTGACAGCTGCGGCGACACGATCGCCTCGACTTACTACGACGAAGCCTACTCCTATTACGACCAGCCGATTGTCAACTGGTGGGGATCCTATTACGGCGGCTACGGCTCGATCCGCGAAGCGATTGTCTATTCGTCCAATATCCTTGCCACGCGCTGTTTGATGGAGACGGTCTCCCCGGATCTGGCTATGCAGTACCTGAAAAACTTCGGCTTCACCACCCTGGACGATGAAAAAGACCGCGGGCTTACGCTGGCCCTGGGCGGTATTACCAACGGTGTGACCAACTTAGAGCTGACGGCCGCCTATGCGGCCATCGCCAACGGCGGCATATATACCCAGCCGATCTTTTATACGAAGATCCTTGACAACAACGGAAAGATCCTGCTCTCCAACGAGCCGGAGACGCGCGAGGTCATCAGCGAAGAAGCCGCCTGGCTCCTAACCGACGCCATGCACGAAGGCGCTTCCATCCATCGCCAGATGTATCAGGACAAACAAGTTACTTCCTCCGGCCTGGATGTGAATCTGACCGATATGTATACCGCTGTCAAGAGCGGTACGACCACCGGCGCGCGGGACATCTGGCTGGTGGGCTTCACGCCCTACTATACGGCCGCCGTCTGGGCCGGCTACGATGAAAGCATTACCATGGAAAACATGCACACCGGCAGTTTCCATAAAGCCATCTGGAAAGAGGTAATGGAGAGCATCCACGCCGGCAAGGAAAACACGGGCTTTCCCAAGCCCCCGACGATTGTCACCGAACAGATTTGCAGCCTGTCCGGCAAACTGGCGGTCGAAGGCGTCTGTGACAGTGACCCCGAAGGTTCCACGGTTCTTGAAGAATACTTTGCCATGAATGCGGTTCCCACCGACTACTGTACGCACCATGTAAAAGTAACGATCTGTGCCGACAGCGGCCAGCTGGCCGGGGAATCCTGTCCTTATGAGCGGCAGGTTGAACGGGTATTTCGCATTGTTCCGGAGGGGTCCGGCCCTTCCTCCGACACGCCCTATGCGCTGCCGCAGGATTTTCTGAACAACAATGTCTGCTATCTGCATTCCGGCGGTTATTTCCCTGAGGGAGAGGACCTCTGGTGGGCAGGCACCTACGATCTTCCTTCTCCGGATACCATGCCCGGCGAAGAGTGGTTCCCGGATCAGCAGCCGCCGGACCAGCAGCAAGATCAGCAGCCACAAGATCAACAGCCCCCCGACTGGCAGGAATAGCCAGCCGGGAGGCTGTTTTTTCTCTCCGTCTCACTATCGCTTCATCTTTGGTTCAAAAATCAGAGCGCCTAAATAACTGAATACCAGGGCCGCTCCAATCCCGCCGGAGCCGCTGGTCAGCCCGCCTTTAAAAATCCCCAGAAAGCCCTCTTCTGCCATCGCTTCCTGAACGCCCTTCCACAAAAGATTGCCGAAACCTAAGAGCGGCACATTGGCCCCGGCTCCGGCCCACTCGGAAAACGGGCCGTATATTCCCAGACAGCCTAATACCGCGCCGCTGCATACCAGCAGTACCATGATCCGTCCCGGCATCAGCTTTGTCTTGTCCATCAAAAGCTGCACCAGCGCGCAGATCGCCCCGCCTACCAAAAATGCTTTGATATAATCCATGTCGCTTCTCTCCTTATTACTGCCCATGTTTTCAGGGCATAGTGGGACACCCCTGCGGTGTCTCCTTATTACTGCCCGTGTTTTCAGGGCATAGTGGGACACCCCTGCGGTGTCCCCTTATTATTGCCCGTGTTTTCAGGGCATAATGGGACTCACAATGCCTCCACTACCACCGCGTGCGCAATACCCGGAATGCTCTTGCCTTCGTTAAAGCTGGTACTCGAAAGCAGAGCGCCCGTCGGTACGAACAGTATCCGCTTCCACTCCCCGGATTTCACCTTCGGCAGGATGTGGGCGCAGAAGGTCACGGCCGAACAGCCGCAGCCGCTGCCGCCGGCATGCGTATCCTGGCTCTCTGCGTCAAAGATTTCTATTCCGCAGTCCATATGCCGGTCGGATATATCCTGTCCTTTATTTTTCAGAAACGCAATAAGAATTTCCTGTCCGATCGTTCCCAAATCCCCGGTGATGATCCGGTCATAATCCTCCGCCGTGCGGCCAAAATCTTCCAGATTGCGCAAGATGGTATCGGCTGCCGCCGGCGCCATCGCCGCCCCCATATTCATGGAGTCCTTGTAGCCCATATCCACGATCTTGCCCGGCGTCATGCCGGAAATAGCCGCAATGCCGCCCTCTTTGCCAAGCGCCACCGCCCCGCACCCTGTCACGGTCCAAGTCGCCGAATACGGCCGCTGGTTTCCGTACTCCAGGGGAAAACGAAACTGCTTTTCCGCGCTGGCAAAATGGCTGGAGGCCAGGGCCAGCGTATAGTCCGCGTTGCCGCTGTCGATAAAAGCCGCGGCCAGTCCCATCGCCTCCCCCATCGTGGAGCAGGCGCCGTACAGCCCCATCACCGGAATATTCAGATCCACCGTGCCAAAGGACGTAGCGATCAGCTGGCCCAGAAGATCCCCGGCAAACAGATAGCGAATCTGCCGGCGTACCAGGCCGGCCTTTGCCAAAACCCGCTCGGCCGCCCGTTTCTGCAGGGCGCTCTCCGCCGCCTCCCAGTTTTCTGTCCCGAACATCGGATCCTTTTCGATTTCGTCAAATTCCCGTCCTAGAGGCCCTTGCCCTTCCTTTTCCCCTGTCACGGAAGCCGCCTCCAAAATCCGCGGCTTATGCTCAAAGCGGATGCTCTGTTTTCCCTGCTGCATCGTCTACCACCTTCCTGTTTTTCGTACATGCGTATTTCTCTGCTTACTATGTACAAAAATTCATATTTTATGTCCCAATAACAGTTGTAAACTTTCTCAGAAATATGGTACAATAACGAGGAAAGTGACGGTCGTGCCTGCACGAACCGGCATTTGACGAGTGCCGCCATCGAGACGATAGTCGAGATGGTACAATAACGAGGAAAGTGACGGTCGTGCTTGCACGAACCGGCATTTGACGAGTGCCGCCATCGAGACGATAGTCGAGATGGTACAATGTCATTAGTTATTATACCTGCGGCCCATTGTCCGCATTTCTGCCAACCTTTGCCTGTACCATACGGGAGGAAATAAATGCTGTATACAGCCATGACCAAGCAAGCGCTTCGGCTCTGTTACCAGGCCCACAGCGGCCAGACGGATCATGGGGGGCTTCCCTATGTATTCCACCCACTGCATTTAGCCGAACAAATGCAGACCGAGGACGAAATCTGTGTCGCTCTTTTACACGATATAATGGAAGATACTTCTTGTACCACGATGGATCTCCAGCGCCTGGGGTTTTCCCAGCCTGTTCTAAATGCTCTGCAGACTTTGACCCGCGCATCCGATGTTCCTTATATGGAGTATGTCTCTGCCCTTCGCACCAATTCCCTGGCCCGCCGTGTAAAGCAGGCCGACCTCAAACATAACATGGATCTCCGACGTCTGAACGCCGTCACGCGGCTGGATCAGCGCCGCCAGCAAAAATACCGGATTGCCCTCTCGATTCTGGCAGACGACTCCTGGGACGAAAAACGGCAGGCTTTTTGCAAATACATCCCGCTTGACGAAGGTCCGTACTGCGCTCTCTTTGTTTTTTATCAAAAAAAATCCCCGGACAAACCTGCCCGGGTGATTGGAATTCGTATCGTCTTTCGGACGACTCCGCCCTCCGAAGCGGAAATTTCTCTGGCCGAGATGCAGAAGTTGACGCCTCGCCTGCGCCGGGCGCTGGCCCGAGCCGAACAGCCGCAGGAGGTCCCGGCCTATGATGCCATGTCGTTTCCCGAACTGCTGGCCGAATATCTTGCCGTCCACCCCGACCAGCCGCCGCAGCGCTGCCTGCAGTGGCTGCGCCGGCCCTGAGCGGCTTCTCAGGCAGCAAGCCCTAGGCAAGCCTTTCTCAGGCAGCAAGCTCTAGGCAGCCTTTCTCAGGCAGCTACCAAAACAGCCTCAGGCAAAAAGCCCCTGTAAGAGCAGCTCCTCCGCATAACGCACGGAAGCCATGGCATCCGCGCCATAGAAGTCCGCGCCAATCGCGGCTGCGTATTCGGAGTTGAGAACCGCGCCGCCGACCATGATTTTTACCTGGGGGAGCTGCTCTTTCAGCTGTTTTATCGTTTCTTCCATATAGGCGACCGTTGTCGTCATCAGCGCGCTGAGTCCTACTAGCGGCGCGCCGCTCTCCCGGGCAGCGTCTACCACCCGCTGCGGCTCTACATCCTTGCCTAAATCGAACACATCGTACCCATAATTCTCTAAAAGCGCCTTGACGATATTCTTCCCGATATCGTGGATATCCCCCTTGACCGTCGCAATCACGATCTTTCCTTTTTTCTCCTGCGCCTGGCCGGATTCCGCAAAATAGCCGCGGATCACCTCAAAGGCCGCTCCCGCCGCGTCGGCGCTCATCAACAGCTGCGGCAAAAACAGCGTCCCCTTTTCAAACCGTTTTCCCACCGCGTCCAGAGCCGGGATCAGCTGCCCGTCAATGACCGCAAGCGGCTCCTGCGTGCAGAGCAGCTCCTTTGTGCGCTTCCTGGCTTCGCCGGCCAGTCCCTTTTCAATAGCGCGGCGCAGTCCGTCGGCTTTTCCTTCTTCCGAAGGAAGCGTCCCTGTCCCGGCGCCGCCTTCCCGATCCTGGTTGGTCCCGGCGCCGGCGGCCGCTTTAACGCCCGCAGATATCCCCGTCAAGGGGCCGGCCGTGCGCCCGGCATTGTGCGCGATATAATCGCCGCAGTTTGTATCGTATCCGTAAAGGGCCCGATAGGAATCATAGGCATCCCGCATCGCCTGGCTGGCCGGATTGACAATGCCGCAGCTTAATCCGTTCTGCAATGCCATGGCAAAAAAGGCGGCATTGACTACTTCCCTCGCCGGAAGGCCGAAGGAAATATTCGATACGCCAAGGACCGTGCACACGCCAAGTTCCTCCCGCAGCCGCCTGAGCGTCTCCAGCGTCACCCTGGCGCTGCCGGCATCGGCACTGATCGTAAGCGCCAGCGCATCGATTACGACGTCCTTTTTGTCAATCCCGTAGGACGCCGCCGTCTTTAGGATTTTGCGGGCAATCCGCATCCGCCCGTTTGCATCGGCCGGAATCCCGTTTTCATCCAGGCACAGGCCGACCACTACGCCGCCGTATTTTTTGGCAATCGGAAACACCGTCTCCATCGACTCCTGCTTGCCGTTTACGGAATTGAGCATCGGACGGCCGTTGTACAGCCGCGCCGCCTGTTCCATGGCCGCCGGATCGCTTGTGTCGATCTGCAGCGGCAGGTCCGTCACGGCCTGCAGCGCCGGGATCAGTTCCCGCAATTTATCCGCTTCCGAAATCCCCGGCAGGCCGGCGTTGACGTCGAGGATATGCGCCCCGTCCTCCTGCTCTTTGACCGCCTCCTTTAAAATCCGTTCGGTGTCGCCGGTTAAAAGGGCCTGTTTCAACCACTTTTTCCCGGTCGGATTGATGCGCTCTCCAATCAAAACCGGATCGCCGCCAATCTCCACACACTGTGAGCCGGAGGTCACAAGCGTTCGTTTTTGAACCGACCGGACAGACGGCTTCTGCCCGTTTAAGCGCCTGACGGTCTCCGCGATATAGGCGTCCGTCGTGCCGCAGCAGCCGCCCAGCACCCAGGCTCCTTTGGCGGCGATGCGCGCCATCACGCGGCCAAACTCTTTTGCATCGATGTCGTAAACCGTGCGGCCGTTCTCGCTGCGCGGCAGACCGGCGTTTGGATTGACGACCACCGGCAGGCTGGTGCATTCCAGAAGCGTTTCTGCCAGCTTTTCCATCTGATAGGGCCCCAGGCCGCAGTTTAAGCCGATCGCATCGGCTCCCAGCCCTTCTAAGAGGGCCGCTGTGCCCTGAATCCCGCCGCCGGTCAAAAGCCGCCCGCTTTCGTCAAAGACCATTGTCACAAATACGGGCAGCGACGTATTTTCCTTTGCCGCCAAAAGCGCCGTCTTTACCTCATAGCTGTCGCTCATCGTCTCGATCGTAATCAGGTCCGCGCCGGCCTCTTCGCCGTATACCGCTGCCTGCCGGAACCATTCATACGCTTCTTCAAAACTCAGATCGCCGTATGGCTCCATCAGACGGCCGCTGGGCCCAATGTCCAGAGACACAAATAAAGGGCGCGTCCGGTCGGCGTCCGCGGCTTCCTTGCCGCTCTCCGGCAAAGTGCCGTTTTCCGTCTGCCCGCTGCTGTGCATCCGGTACTGCTCCTTTCCGGCATGGCCCGCCCGGTACTGCCGGACGGCTTCGCGCGCATTTTCGACCCCGGCCCTAATCAATTCCCGCAGATCGTAGCGTGTGCCTGCCAGCTTTCCGGCATTGGCCCCAAAGGTATTGGTCAAAAGGATGCTGCTGCCGGCTTCCAAGAAGCTTTTGTGCATCTGAATCATGGTTTGCCGATGCGTTATATTCCAGGCCTCCGGCAGTTCGCCGGGTGTCAGCCCGTGGCTTTGCAGATAGGTGCCGGTGCCGCCGTCATAAAATAAAAATTCCTTGCCCAGGTAATCCCGAATGTCGTTCTTCATCCTGCTGTCAGACAGAGCTTTCGTCTGTCCTTAGACCTCCTGTCGTTATGTTCTCTTCAACCGGTGCGTGGGGCTTCCCGGCCGATTCTTTATACAGGCCCACAACCGCTGTCACCGATTTGGACGGCGTCATCATGCCGCCGGCTGTCAGGGTCACGCCGATTCGTTTGGAAAGCTCCAGCGTGTTAAAAATCGCCGGCTGGTACGCCAGCGTAAAATCGCCAAATCCCGGGCTGAAGCGCGGACGGATTTTCCGGCCGGCTTTCGCAGCCTCCCGGCGCAATGTCTCGCACAGTTCGTCACAGACCGCCTCAATCGCCGCCGCCGCGCAAGCGTCGGTAATGAGCGCCTCTCCCACTGCCGTCTGCCCCAGCCGATAAATCAGCCGGTCAGCCTCCAGCCCCAGCGTCACGCCAAAGAGCGCGGCCTGGTCACAGCCCCGCAGATTCCTCGCCAGGCCGCGGCTGGCAATCGTCATCGGTCCCAGTTCCAAAAGCGGCGCCGTCCCTTCGTTTGGAGACGCCGTCTCCTGCCGCCGGTTCTCCTTTATCCTGAGAGGAAAGAGCCGGTAAAAGCTTCGGACCCGGCAGACTGCCAAAAGACGCGCCAACTGCTCTTCTACCCTTCTTTGCAGGGCTTCGTCGGCGTCCTGCTCCTTCATTCCCATATAACGGTAGATTTCCCGTGCCGCAATCCGGCTATGCCAACGTTCCTTTTCCATTACAGTATGTCCTTCAGGCTTTCCCTGATCCGGGCCGCCACCTCCGGCTTATTCATCGTGTAAATATGAATTCCGCTGACTCCCGAAGCGATCAGGTCGATGATCTGCTCCACCGCGTAAGCGATGCCGGCCTGCATCATTGCCTGCGGCCGATCGCCGAAGCGCTCCACCAGGCGCTCAAAACGCTTGGGAAGATATGCCCCGGACAGGCTGTTGATCCGGCGCAGCTGAGCCGCGTTCGTCACCGGCATAATCCCCGCCAAAACCGGTACCGAAATCCCTTTTTTTCTCAGCCGGCAGAGGTAATCCCGGAACAAATCGTTATCAAAAAACATCTGTGTCGTCAAAAAATCACAGCCGGCATCCACCTTCTCCTTCAAATGACAGATATCCTCTTCCAGGCCGGACGATTCTACATGGCCCTCCGGATAGCAGGCTCCCCCAATGCAGAAATCTCCCAGACTGCGGATCTGTTCTACCAGTTCGCTGGCATGGGCATAGCGGTTGGGAGACGGATAAACCATGCCCTCCGGCACATCGCCCCGCAAAGCCAGCACGTTTTCGATGCCGGCCGCCTTCATCTCCATGGCAATCGCCTTTACCTGCTCCTTGTCCGTCGCCACGCAGGTCAAATGCGCAATCGAGGGAATGCCCAGAAATTCCTGCAGGCTGGCGGCAATCTTTACGGTATTGGCCTTCGTACCGCCGGCCGCTCCATACGTGACGCTCATAAAATCCGGCTTCTGCACGGCCATGGCCGCCGCGGCCGACATGACCTGGTTTAAGGACATGCGGGCATTGGGAGGGAATATTTCAAAGGATATGGACGGTGTTTTCTGGGACAGGATTTCCTTTATCTTCATGGGAGCTCGCTTTCTGTTCTTTTTCTAAGCCTGCATGCGCCGTTGCCAGCGCATGAAAACCGCAAGCATTGCACTTACGGTTTTCAGTATACTATCGAACGATCTAATTTTCAAGTATTCCTTCTAAATAAAAGGCAGTTCCCTCCTCTTCCCCCCTCGCCCTCGGCTGGCCGAACTGAAATCTATGATTCAGTCAGAAGCTTTAAAATTATAGATCGGTTTCATTACGTCGACAATGGTTACGGCTGCTTCGATTACCTCCAGAATATCCGCAAGGGATTTGTAGGCCATCGGCGCTTCGTCAATCGTCGCCTCGCTGACCGAGGTCGTATACACGCCCGCCATCGCGTCGCGGTACTCCTGCATCGAAAGCGTCGCCCGGGCCTTGCCGCGGGACATGAGCCGGCCCGCTCCATGAGGCGCGGAATTGTTCCACTCCGAATTTCCCTTGCCCACGGCGAGCACGCTTCCATCACGCATGTTGATGGGAATCAGCACTTTCTCGCCCTGTCTGGCCGCAATCGCGCCTTTTCGCAAAATTCGCTCTTCGGTATCGATGTAGTTGTGGATCGTATGGAAGCCCTCAGCCGCCTTTAAGCCGGCGCGACGAATCAAAATCTCGGCAATCAGTTCCCGGTTTCTTCTGGCAAACTCCTGGCAGATCTCTACGTCGTACAGGTAGTCCTCAAACCAGCTTCCATATAAATAACACAAATCTTTCGGAAGCAGCAACTCCCGGTTTTTCCAATGCAGTTCCTTTAGCGCGGCCTGAATCTCTTTTCTGCGGCCGACTGCCTTATATTCGGCGATCAAGGCGTCTTTTTTGGCAAAGTATTCCTCCTTGCCCTGATGCAGATCAACGGCCAGATTCTGATAATACTCGGCGACCTGTTTGCCCAGATTACGGCTGCCTGTGTGGATCACCAGGTACTGGCTGCCGTCTCCGGCCCGGTCCACCTCGATAAAATGATTGCCGCCGCCCAGCGTTCCCAGACTGCGCTCCAGTCGTTTGGTATCCCGCAGCGCCCGGTAGCAGCGCAGCCGTTGCAGGTCAAAGTGCTCCTGCCGTCCTTCCCATACATTCATACCCGACGGTACAAAATGCGCGGCCTCATCCAGCGCCGGCAAATCAAGTAAATCCTTTCCCAGCCCGATCGTATACATCCCGCAGCCGATATCCACGCCGACCACGTTGGGAACCGCTTTGTCAAGAATTGTCATCGTAGTGCCGATCGTGCATCCGTAGCCTGCGTGTACGTCCGGCATAATGCGGATCCGGCTTCCCCGCGTAAATTCCTGGTCGCACATCGTGCGAATCTGCTCGATCGCTTCGTCCTCAATTACTTTTGCGTAGCATACGGCGGTGCTTACTTTTCCTTTGATCTCTAACATGTCGTCCCTCCTTTTTCTGTCTTTTTCCAAACAAAAAACCGCCTATCCCAAAAGATAAGCGGCCTTGCGTTTCACATTTCTTATCGCTTTTGCCCCGGACTTTGTCCGGTCTCCCGCACTATCGGATTGGAATCTGTCGAATCTGAATTTACCACAAAAAAGCCCTGTATCTCACTCCAAGGCTGGCTGAGTCTGCATTCACGGCAAAGCCTATAGGTATTTTGGATTCCGAACAACATGGCAGATTCTCCGTTTAATGTGTATGAGGGTTTATTCTTTCCTCACATGATATTGTACCATATGAAAAAAGCCTTGTCATTATACTTCTGATATAAAGTTGTTCCTTTTATCATTTTTTATTAAAGGACACAACGATACCTCCCGGATACCGCCGTGTCCTTAAAAATGGGTGACTTTAATACACCCTCCGTATTCTCATTTTTCAAAAAGAAAACGGCGGCTTGAAATTTACTATTTCAAAACCGCCGTAAGGCTACTGT
>JAAWCS010000080.1 GCA_022793375.1 Lachnospiraceae bacterium | reverse complement strand
GGATTCGACACCAAAATTTTACCACATAATTGGTCTCTTTTTCTATTCACTTAATAGATGAAATGCAATAAACAGCTTAAATATAGTAACCATGTGGCTTTCAGTCACTTTCACAGCACAGCCGTGAATAATTCAGGTTTAGTATGTTCTCTGGATCTTTTCTCAATTAAAAGTGCTACGGTTGGCTCCAGTAGCAGCGTATCGCTGCTGGTAACCGGTGATTATTGGGCACCGCCGCGATTTAAGGCGGAACATTATTGTAAATCCCAGTCGATAGCACTTTCGCTGGAAAACTCGTGGCATTCAGGGTCATTTTTGATTGCTGCCAGCATTAGCAGATCCGTTTCGTCAGGAGCTTCTTCTTCAATCATGTCCCAAGCGGAAGAATATGTTCTTACAATGATTTTCCACAGATTTTCAGCTTCATCGTCATTCATCACAGTAACGGCGCCCATAATTCTTTCTTTAAATAGCAGTCATTTCATATCTCCTTATAAATCTGTCCTTTGTTATCAATGCGTTCTATATACAGTATGTGCCCGTCTTTATTAAAAATAACCTAATAATCGCCGACTCTTAAACGATAGCCAGCATAACCCTGGAACTTTTTGACATCGCCAGCGGGTAGCTGGTGGATTGCATTTAGAATGCGATTCCGTGTTGCGGCATCTCGCTTTTTTAAAAACTTTTCTGCCTGCTTAGAGTATTGTATTTCCAAATCATTTCTCCTGCTATAATCCTATTCCTCAATCTTCCCGATCACCCGTCCAAGGCAGATCACGTCGCCGCCGTTTATCATGGGCTTGTATTTTTCATTGCGGGAGATCAGGCCATTTTCGCCCACTTCTTTGATATAAATTCCATTATCTTTTTGGAAGATGCCGACCTGGCCGATTTCGAGATGGTCGGTCTTTTTTACGTAGACGATATCGCCATCGCTATAGGCTGGCTCCATAGAATCCCCGTTCACGCCGATCAGGTAGTCGGCACTGCGGTTCAGATCGGTGAGGGGAAGTTCCATGATCGTAGCGTTTTCCACGATATCCTCAAAGCCGAAGCTGGCGCCGGCGGCCGCAACTCGGCCGTAGTAGGAAAAATAGCGGGTAACAGTTCTTTGCCGCGAAAGCTCGGCCTGGAACTGGTCAGCCTGATCGGATAGGGCTTTGAGAGACTGGGTGCGCCGGGTTTCGCGTTCCAGCGCTATATCTACCGTTTCTCTGCCGTAGTCGTCGAGAGCGCGGTATTTTTCTATCATATCTTGCTCGGCAATTCTTAACCTGAAAGAATTTAGTACTTCCCTGTCATCTGTAAGACAAAGCAGGTAATCTACTGATACATTGAATAATTCAGATAACTGTTTTAAAAATGTATGTCCAGGTTCACGAACATTTGTTTCGTAATTTCTAAGTGTGGTACTTGGAATTCCTAATTTATTAGCAAATTCATTTCTAGTAGAATATCCGAATTCTTTTCGCAGCTGTGTGATGCGTTCGCCAAAGTTCATTTTTGTTACCTCCAATCACAGTATAAGAAATAAATTGCAGAGTGTCAACAAGGAAGTGCTCAAAATGGGCAAATTGTTTCAAAAACCTATTGACAAATGCTCGAAAAGGATGTATTCTACAGGCAGAAAAGCTCAAAACGAGCAGAAAGGAGAGAAAAAATGCTCAAAGTATTGAGGCTGAAAGGGCTCGACGTGGACTATCCAAAGATGAGTTATCCGGTGAATTGGGTATATCGACGAGAACCTACTATAACTGGGTAAGCGAAGAAACCGATAGCCCTTCACAATGTCATTTAGATTATCAAAGAATAGAAAAATATGGAGGTAATAATATGGGAACTACATCTGGAAGCATTGGCGCAAGCAGTATCTGAACGAGAAGTGATTGCATTTAACTACGTCAGTCCCCAAAAAGTAGTATTTGGCGCTCTTGCGAAAGGCTCGAATGGCCGTGTGGTATCAAAATTAAGGAGGATTGTTATTTATGCCAAACACAAAAACAAGAACAATTTTGATTCCGGATATCAGACCGGAAAATATCGAAACAATAACAGAAAGCTACACTCCTTCCATTGGGGGGGGTAGAACAAACATCCTCATATAAGGTTCTAAATACCTATCCTATTATAGGAGGTATATTGGATAAGCTTGCTTTTATTCGCACACATGCTGCTGCGGTTTGGTACAATAAGTTGGCTAAGCGGACTGTAAAAGATGAGATCGACGATCTAAAAAGAAAGATAGATGTAATGCCTTTCATCGAAAATTTAGAGCTGAAAGCGAATGTGGCGCATGAAATCACAAGTGATAAAAAGCTTAATAGTGTTATTTATTTTTTTGGTCGGCATAGGGACATTTGGCTTACAGGAGTAGGCATTACAAACACCGCAGGAACAATATATCTTTCGCCAAATGTGTCCGTGAGCTATAGATACAATACTACAAGTAAAGTGTGGACTTTTAATGCAAATTCAGATATAAATAGTTTTTCTGTATGGACATGATGCATGAAAAGCATAGAAAGGAAAGAGTATGGGAAACGTAAATGGAGCGGGGGGGGGGCAACTCTTCGTCAACGCAGAGATTGAAGGTTTAAAAAAAGAAAACCAGATTATAAAATCAAAAATAGATACACTGGTAGCAGATACCAGCCTTGTAAAGACTTTTGATTTTGGAGTGCATAATAGTGCTACCGAAAATGTTGATACTGTAATGAATTATATTTTAACTCAGGCAATGCCGTTGGATGGAACGGGGAAACTTACATACATTTGTACATTTACAGTAGGGTCAATTTATAGAGCAATAATACAGCCTTACTCAAGTCGTGAGTATGCATCAGCAATTGTATTTTCTTACAGATTGCCGCAAATTATATATTACCAAAAGTGGGCAGGAGTATTAACGAAACATACGGCAAAATGGGAAGGGCAAGCATTACAAGGATATGGAATTTAATGGGAAGAGGAAAGGAGCGAAAATATGTGGGAAACGTAAATGGAGCAAAGGGGGATAATCTCTTCACTCTTGAAGAAATAAAAAGCTTAAAAAAGCACATCCAGACAATGGAAGCAAAGCTGGGTACACTAGAAAGCGCATTGGAAGAAAAAACAAATAAGATAACAAGAATACTGGGAAATAATTTCCATGCATATGGAGAAAACGCAGAAGATTGCAATGATCTATATGCACCAGGGTTTTATGCGAAAGCGATTAGTAAGGACACGCCAAACGGTCCTGGTTTTTGGGGATATCTGCTTGTGCTGTCTTATGGGGCTGATAGTACGGCAATCGGCGTTCGGAACCTTACGCAGGTTGTTTTTGGATACAATGTGCAAAAAATCGCGATTCGGTTTAGATATGGTGGGACGTGGCGAGATTGGAAGGTATTTGAGTGATTAAGATATCTTGCGACGTCGCAAGAGAAAGGAAAAGAAAATGATCTTTGTAAGAGCGGGCCCGGCGAGGGCCTAGCCCCTAACGGCAATCTGTGGTACAAGCTGCGTATCGCCGGCGCACATACCGGGTGGGTGTACGGCGGGTATCTGAATCATCGATAAGGCAGTGTTTCAGCCAGTGGAATACATTTCCACCGGCTGAAATTTTGTGTCATGTTTCGTGTCAAGTCTTTTCCTGAAATCATATAAAATTTCCGTTTTTTCTCCCAAAATTCCAAAATACAAAAACCGGGAATCCCCTGAAAAATCAAGGTTTCCCGGTTTCTCACGCCCTGTCGGCGTCTATGGAGACAACAGGACTCGAACCTGCGACCCTTTACACGTCAAGCAAATGCTCTCCCAGCTGAGCTATGTCTCCAGCACTTCTATTCTACCATGTTTTTTCAGATAGTCAACAAAAATCTTGCGTTTTATAAAAGATTTCGCTACACTGTAAAAAACCGGGATAGCAGTATATTGTCCAAATACAATCCAGACAGCACAGTAAAGCAGGAAGGAGACGAAAATATGGAAGAAAAAGACAGCGGCGTGTATGGGCGGGACGAACTGTTCGTCCGCAGTGAAGCCATGTTCGGGCGGGAGGCGATGGAACGGCTGTACGGCGCAAGGGTGGCCGTATTTGGTATAGGCGGCGTAGGCGGCCATGCGGTGGAAGCGCTGGCGCGGGGCGGGATCGGCCGGCTGGATCTATTTGACCATGATGTGGTTTCCCCCTCCAATATAAACCGCCAGCTGGCGGCGACGATTGACACGATCGGCCGGCATAAGACCGATGTGATGCGGGAGCGGATCGCGCAGATTCATCCGCAGGCGCAGGTGCGGACGCATCATTGTTTTTACCTGCCGGAAAATGCGGAGACGTATGACCTGCATGCGTATGACTTTATCGTGGATGCCATTGATACAATCGCGGCCAAAACAGAACTGATCGTGCGTGCGCAGGCGGCCGGGACGCCGATCATCAGCTGTATGGGAGCCGGAAATAAACTGGACCCCACACAGCTGACGGTCGCCGACATCTATGAGACAAGCGTCTGCCCGCTGGCCCGCGTGATGCGGCGGGAATTAAAGGCCCGCGGCGTGCGGCGCTGTCCGGTGGTGTATTCGCGGGAGCCGGCGGTAAAGCCTATGTTTGCAGTGGAGAGTGCCGGGACGGCGGGCCGTCCGCGGGCCGTTCCCGGCAGTAATTCGTTTGTCCCGGCCGCAGCCGGACTGATCCTGGCCGGATATGTGATCCGGACGCTTTCAGGCGTGTAAAAGCCTTTATTCGCCGGAGCACATCAGGGTCAGCGTCAGGGCGGCGCTGCGGACCAGCTCGTCGATGGAGGTGTATTCCTCACAGGAATGGCACCGGTTCATGGCGTTGGCAAGGACGATCCCCTGAAAATTGCCCTGTGCCAGGCAGTTGTTGTCGCTGCCGCCGAAGGTCTTGACAAGCGAAGGAGTAAGCCCTAACTGTGTGCAGGCGTTCTCAAAGCGCCGCACGACCGGCCGGGCAGGATCGGTGGCGTAGGCTTTACAGCCGATGAAATGGGAAAATTCGATTTCGCCGCCGAAACGGGCGGCTTCTTCCTCAAAAACGCGCCGGGTAAAGGCAAGCTGTGCCATGGCGGTTTCGTGGCTGAGACTGCGCACTTCGCCGGTGACGGTGCACGATTCGGGCACGATGTTGGTCGCTTTGCCGCCTTCTATGCAGCCGATATTGAGGGTGGTGCAGTCATTGACATGTCCAAGCGGCAGCCGTCCGATTGCGGCGCTGGCTATGGCAATCGCGTGTACGCCGCTCTCCGGAGCAAAACCGGCATGAGCGGCGCGCCCTTTGCAGACAACGGTAAAAGGCACGATGCTGGGAGCGGCGTAAGCCGCCGTACCGACCGGCCCGGTCAGGTCAAGCGTATAACCCTCGCGGGATCGAAGGCTCGTTTCGTCAAAATAGAGCATTCCGCGGCTGTAGACCTCCTCGGACATGGTAAAAAGGATTTCCAGCGGCCTGTGCGGCAGGCCGTTTTCCCGTATGACCTGCAGCGCTTCGAGTACGGAAACAATGCCGGAGACATCGTCTGCGCCGAGGACCGTGGAGCCGTCGCTGGTGATCGTCCCGTCCTCGCGGACAAGAGCTTTTTTGCCGATCGCCGGCACGACCGTGTCCATGTGGCAGCAGAACAAGAGCGGCGGCAGTTCCTTTTCGCCGCCGGCTCCCGGCAGAAAACCGAGCAGATTTCCGTATGCCGCGTCATAATGGCGACCGGCGTCATCCTGCGTTACCGAAAGACCGAGTGTCTCCAGGTGTTTTTTCAAAACCGCGCACATCTCTTCTTCGTGATAGGAGGGGCTGTCAATCGCGACCAAATCGCAAAAGAGCGCAACCAGGCGGTCCGTGTTGATAAGTTTCTTCAGATCCATAACGTTGTTTCCTTTCTTCTGTCTGCCCGTCTTTTCAGGGCATAATGGTACACCCTCGCGGTGTTTCTTCTGTCTGCCCGTCTTTTCAGGGCATAATGGTACACCCTTGCGGAGTTTCTTCTGTCTGCCCGTCTTTTCAGGGCATAATGGTACACCCTTGCGGAGTTTCCTCGCTGTAATCTAAGTATGCTTCAGTTCTAACATACATCCCTCCTCTTTACAATACCAAACGTTATAACTTCATAAAAGCCTGCCGCTTTTTTGTCAGGGGATTGACAGGGCCGGAAAAACGCGATATACTAAAACACATGTTACAGAACGATTGTTTTAGTATAAGAGAGGACGTATCATGCCACCGAAAGCAAAGTTTACCAAAGAAGAGATAGTAAAAGCGGCATTGGACCTGGTCCGGACAGAGGGGCAGGAGGCGCTGACCGCCAGGGCGCTGGGCGAGCGTCTCGGCAGTTCGGCGCGGCCGGTCTTTACGGTGTTCCAAAGCATGGAGGAGGTACAGCAGGAGGTCGTGGCCGCGGCCAGGCGCCTGTATGCGCAGTATGTGGAGCAGGGGCTTTGCCAGACAGAAATGCCGGCTTTTAAGGGAGCCGGCATGCAGTACATACGGTTTGCAATCCAGGAGCCAAAGCTGTTTCGGCTTTTATTTATGGCGGAATATCCGCAAAAGCCCGGCGTGCAGGAGGTCTTGCCGGTGATCGAAGAGCATTATTCACAGATTTTGCAGTCGGTTCAAAGCTGTCATTCCTTGGAGGCGCCGGCCGCGGAATGGCTGTATCGTCATCTGTGGGTGTATACGCACGGCATTGCGGTGCTTTGCGCGACCAAAATGTGCCGTTTTTCCGCAGAAGAGATCGGCCGGATGCTGACAGAGGTTTGTATTGCGATGCTGAAGGAAGCGAGAGAGAAGGAAACGGGGGATAAGGGCGCGGGGAACAGGGAAGCGATGCTGAGTGAAGCGAGAGAACAGGAAACGAGCACTAAGGACGCGGGGAACAGGGAAGCGATGCTGAAGAAAGCGGGAGACAAGAAAGCGAGGAACAAGGAAAATGATTGAGATTCGTGAAATAAAAAAATCGTATGGGAACCGGGAAAACCGTTTTCAGGTGCTTGGCGGGATTTCGGCAACGATTGCCGACGGGGATTTTGTCGTGATCCTCGGTGCTTCTGGTTCGGGCAAATCGACCTTTTTGAACGTGGTTTCGGGCCTGGAGCGTCCGGACGAAGGAAACGTGAAATACGACGGCAGGGATATTGCCGCGCTGCCGGACAATGAGCTGACCGCCTTTCGCCGGGAAACGGTGGGCTTTATTTTTCAGCAGTACTATCTTTTGCCGGACATGACGGTGGAGAAAAACGTCCGCATGGGCGCCGATCTTGCCGGCAATGGGGACTATCCGGAGATTTTGCGGGCAGTGGGGCTCTGGGATAAGCGGCAGAAATATCCTGCCGAGCTTTCGGGCGGCGAGCAGCAGAGGGTTTCGGTCGCCAGGGCCTTGGCCAAAAGGCCGCGCGTGCTGTTTCTCGACGAACCGACGGGCGCTTTGGATGAGCAGACGGGCCGAAATGTGCTGGATTATATCGACAAGCTGCACGAGCAGTATCAATTTACCGTTGTCATGGTGACCCACAATGAGAATATTGCCAAAATGGCCCATACGGTCATGCGGATGAACAGCGGGAAAATATGGCAATCGTATGCGAATGACACGCGTAAAACCGCGTATGAGATCGGGTGGTGACGGGATGGTAATACGGATACGGGATGCGGCAAAGCTTTTGGGGATTTCGGTAATTGCCTGCTGTGCGGTGCTGGTCTGCACCATGTTTTGCAATTTTTATCTGGATATCCGGCAAATCGAAGCGACGGTTCTGCCGGCGCAGGCACGGATATTTTATGAGGCGCAGGTGGCTACGGCGCGGGTGGTTTGTCTGGTAAGCGGGGGCTGTTTGCTTATGACCTCCGTGGTAATGCTTCTTTTTTACATCAAGCATTATATTGACGTACATAAAAAGGAACTGGGGATTTTGAAGGCGCTTGGGTATTCCGAGTGGAGAATCGCCGTCCATTTCTGGGTATTCGGGAGCGGCGTTTTTACCGGGACGGCGGCCGGCTTTGCGGGGGCGTTTGCCCTCATGCCGAAGTTTTATGAATTGCAGAATAAGGAGGGAATTTTACCGGAAATAGCGATCGGATTTCATCCGGAACTGCTTTTGTATTTTGTGATTTTGCCGTCGGCCGCGTTTGCGCTTCTTGCCGTTGTCTATGCGGCGTTTCAGCTCAAAAAGCCGGTCCTCTCGCTTTTGCGCGGGCAGGCGCAGGCGCTTTCAAATAAAAAAGGCGGCCGCAGGGAAGCGGCCGGGCCTTTTCTGGACGGGCTTAGAAGGAGTACGCTTAGGACGAAGAAAACGCTGGCGTTTTTTATCTTTTTTGCCTCGTTTTGCTTTTCTTCGATGACGCAGATGTCGGCCGGCATGAAGGACTTAGGAAGCGAGATGATGGGGTGGATGATTCTGCTGATCGGGCTCGTGCTGGCCGGCACGACGCTGTTTCTGGCGATTACGACCGTCATCAGGGGGAACACGAGAACGATTGCCATGATGCGCGTGTTCGGCTATTCGCAAAAGGAGTGCGGCCGGGCGATTCTGGGCGCATACCGCTCGATGGCATGTCTTGGCTTTGCGGTGGGAACCATGTATCAATACGTTCTGCTGCGGCTGATGGTCGACCTGGTATTCAAGGACTTTGCAGGAGTACCGGTATACGAACCGGATGTCCCGGTCATGCTGGTCTCGCTGGCATGTTTTGCAGGTCTGTATGAACTGGTGATGCATGTGTATTCGGAAAAAATCCGCAAGATTTCCGTAAAGGAAATTATGCTTGCGTAGGGGCCGCGTACACCACCGCGTCGATCTGCCGCAGTTCTTCGGCCGACAACGGCGGGCCGTTCAATACCTTGAGATTTTCAAGAATCTGCTCCGGCCTGGAAGCGCCGATCAGCACGCTGGTTACGTCCCCGTCTTTGAGCACCCATTTGAGGGCCATGACGGCCAGGCTTTCGCCGCGCGCGGCGGCGATCTCATGCAGGGCACGGATCTGAGCCAGGCGTTCTTCGGTGACCTGCTCCTTTTTCAGGAAGCGGCCGTCGGTCATCACGCGGCTGTCGGCCGGGATCCCGTGCAGATAGCGGTCGGTTAAGAGACCTTGGGCCAGGGGCGTGAAGCAGATCAGCCCGCGGCCTTTTTCGCGGGCCATGGCTTTAAGGCCGTTTTCTTCGGTGACGCGCAGGAAGATATTGTAGCGGTTCTGATTGATGATACAGGGGCAATGGAGTTCGTCGAGGATTTGGCATGCGCGGGCCATCGTGGGGCCGTCATAGTTGGACAGACCTGCGTAGAGGGCCTTGCCGGCGTGCACGGCCTGGGCCAGCGCTCCCATGCTTTCTTCGAGCGGCGTATCGGGATCCATGCGGTGATGGTAAAAGATATCGACGTAATCCAGCCCCATGCGCAGAAGGCTCTGGTCAAGGCTGGCGAGCAGATACTTGCGGCTGCCCCAGTTGCCGTAAGGCCCCGGCCACATTTCATACCCGGCCTTGGTGCTGATGATAAGCTCATCGCGCCAGGGCCCTAAGTCGTCTTTGAGGATTTGGCCGAAGCTGCGCTCGGCGGCGCCGGGTTGCGGCCCGTAATTGTTGGCCAGGTCAAAATGAGTGATGCCGTGGTCAAAGGCGGTACGGCACATGCGGCGCATGGTGTCGTAGGCGGCGGTATCGCCGAAATTGTGCCAGAGACCAAGGGAAACGGCCGGCAAAAGCAGGCCGCTCTGGCCGCAGCGGTTGTAAGTCATGGCAGAGTAGCGGTCGTCTGAGGGGCAGTACATGGGGAACCTCCTTTTTTATGGACAGGTTTTTAATTTCCTTTTCCATTGTACAATGATTGAAGCGTTTGGGCAAGAGCCGGAAAGAGGGGGTTTTCGGGAATAAATACGAAACTTTATAGTATCATAAGGGTCAAAATACCTTTTGACCCCAACATCATAGTATGCTAGAATGAAAAGAAAGTCCGGTGTTTTACGATACCCGTATACCCAAAACCTATGTGATTGCGAAAGAAGGAGGACGTACCATGATCCGATTATATGAAACAGGCGCCTATATAACGAAAAACGGCCCGCTGCCCGCGGCAGAAGCGGCGGGGCTTCCGGCCCCGGCGGAGGCGGCAAAGCGCACGATGGCCTACGGGATTTTGCAGGCGCATAATACCTCGGGCAATGCGGAGGAACTGCGCATCCGGTTTGATAAGCTGGTTTCCCATGACATTACCTTTGTGGGCATTATCCAGACGGCGCGGGCCAGCGGCCTTACGCGTTTCCCGATTCCCTACGTGCTGACGAACTGTCACAACAGTCTCTGTGCCGTGGGCGGAACGATCAACGAGGACGACCACATGTTTGGCCTAACCTGCGCGAAGCGCTACGGCGGCGTCTATGTGCCGCCGCACCAGGCGGTCATCCATCAGTACGCCAGAGAGCAGATGGCCGAGGGCGGCGCCATGATCCTCGGCTCGGACAGCCATACCCGTTACGGGGCGCTGGGTACCATGGCGGTCGGCGAGGGCGGGCCGGAACTGGTCAAGCAGCTGCTGGGCCGCACCTACGATATCCGGCGGCCGGAGGTGGTGGCCGTCTACTTAACCGGCGCGCCGCGCAAAGGCGTCGGTCCGCAGGACATTGCGCTGGCGATCATCGGGGCCGTGTTCTCCTGCGGCTATGTGAAAAATAAGATTATGGAATTTGTCGGTCCCGGCGTGGCGAATCTGACGGTCGATGAGCGCATCGGCATCGACGTGATGACGACGGAGACGACCTGTCTGTCCTCGATCTGGACGACCGACAGCCTTGTGGAGGAGTACTACGCCGTCCATGGCCGGCCGCAATGCTACCGCGCGCTGGCCCCGGGTGAAAACGCGTACTACGACGGCCTTGTGGAGGTGGATCTGGGCGCCGTGCGGCCGATGATCGCCATGCCGTTCCATCCGAGCCACGTCTATCCGATCCACGAGCTGAAAGACAACCTCAGCGATATCTTGGCGGACTGCGAGGAAAAAGCCCGCGTAAGCCTGGGCGGCAACATCCATTACCGTCTGCATGACAAGATTGTGGACGGCCGGCTCTATGTAGAGCAGGGCATCATTGCCGGCTGTGCGGGCGGCGGTTTTGAAAATATCTGTGCGGCGGCCGACATCCTGCGCGGCCGGAGCATCGGCGACGGCCGTTTCACGCTGAGCGTATACCCTGCCAGCACGCCGATTTTCCACGAGCTGATGAAGAACGGCGCGGCCGGCGATCTGTTAAGCGCCGGCGCGGTAGTGAAAACGGCGTTCTGCGGCCCCTGCTTTGGCGCCGGGGACACGCCGGCCAACAATGCCTTCAGCATCCGTCATTCGACGCGCAACTTCCCGAACCGGGAGGGGTCAAAGCTGCAGGAAGGCCAGATTGCTTCGGTGGCTCTGATGGATGCCCGCTCGATCGCGGCGACGGCGGCCGCCCGCGGCTTCCTCACCGGGGCCGATGAACTGGAGGTGGAGTATACGGGCCCGACCTACCATTTTGACGGGACGATTTACAAAAACCGCGTGTTTGACAGCCACGGAGAAGCCGATCCGACGGCGGAGATCCAGTTTGGCCCCAATATCAAGGACTGGCCGGAGATGGTGCCGCTGACCGAAGATATTCTGCTGCGCGTGGCGGCGGTGATCCACGACCCGGTGACGACGACCGACGAGCTGATTCCTTCGGGGGAAACTTCTTCGTATCGCTCAAACCCGGAAGCGCTGTCGCAGTTTGCGCTCTCGCGCCGCGTGCCGGCGTATGTGGGGCGGGCCAAGGAGATCCGCGAGACGGAGTTCATCCGCCGCACCAACACCTGCCCGATGCGCGAAAACCAGGCGGTCGGCGATGCATTCCGCGCGGTCAAGGCCGTTTATCCTGACTTAAAGGCCCGTGCGACCGGCATCGGCACGACCATCTACGCCGTAAAGCCCGGCGACGGATCGGCCAGAGAGCAGGCCGCCTCCTGCCAGAAGGTGCTGGGCGGCTGGGCCAATATCGCCCGTGAATACGCCACCAAGCGGTATCGCTCCAACCTGATTAACTGGGGCATGATTCCCTTTGTTCTGCCGTCGGAGGAACTGCCCTTTGAGGAGTTGGATTTCCTCTTTATTCCCGGCATCCGCACGGCGATTGCCGAGGGCGCTTCGGGGATTACGGCCTACCGCATCAAGGACGGCGAGCTGATACCGTTTACGCTGGGGATCGGCGAGATGACGGCCGACGAGCGTCAGATTATCCTGGACGGCTGTCTGATCAATTATTACCGGGCGCATCATCGGCCGTAAGGGAGAAAAAAAGAATCTGTTATGTTTTGCGGCAGATGGCAGTGAGGGCAGATTATGAAGGAAACAGGGATCCGCAAAGAAGTTCTGGAGGAAATACGCGGTCTGGCAAAAAAATATCATATCGGGAAAGTCGTTCTCTTCGGTTCCCGGGCCAGAGGGGATTATAAGCGGGCCAGCGATATCGACCTGGCCGTGTGCGGAGGGAACGTTTCCCGCTTTGCGCTGGAGGTGGAGGAGGAGACATCGACGCCTTTGAAGTACGATGTGATCGATCTGGACGAAAACGTGGGAGAAGCTTTGCGGACGTCGATTGAAACGGAAGGAATCCTTTTATATGAAGAAGTTTGAGAATTATGTTTCTCATCTGCGTGTTCTGAAACAGGCCGGCGGGGAAAATTTGGAGAATGAATTTATTATCAGCGGAATCATCGACAAATTTTCCCTTCAGTTTGAACTGGGCTGGAAAACGCTGAAAGAACTGCTGGCTTATGAGGGAAGCCGGGCTGCAACAACCGGTTCACCCAGGGAAATTATCAAAGAGGCCTACGCAGTCTATCCTTTTTTTGACGGGGACGCCTGGCTGAAGATGCTGAGGGACCGAAACGATATGGCACATATATACGATGGGCCGGCGGCCCGGCGGCTGGTAGAGCGGATTCTCACAGAGTATATTCCGCAGTTCATAAAACTGGAGGCAGAGATTAGCGGCCGCTGCGACGAATTGTTTAAAAACGAATAAGACGCGGCGGCCTGCCAATTCCGGGAACGCATGAGGATTTTTTGACAGAACAAAAGGGAAGAGGAAAGAGATGGTTTTGGAAAAGCGACAGGAGGGCCTGATGACCGAGGGGCCGATCCTGAAACAGCTGTTGGCCTTTGCCATGCCGCTTCTGCTGGGCAATCTGTTCCAGCAGCTGTACAATGCGGTGGATTCGGCCGTAGTGGGCCATTATGTCGGGGATGGGGCGCTGGCGGCGGTCGGCTCCTCGGCCAGCCTTATTAACATGATTGTCAGCCTGTTCATGGGCGTGGCGGTGGGCGGCAGCGTGATTATCTCGCAGTATTACGGAGCCCGAGACAATCAGGGGCTTCACGATGCGATCCATACTGTGCTGGCTTTTTCGGGGGTCGCCGGCGTATTGATTACGATTGTCGGAGCGCTGGCTTCGCCGATGATTTTACAGTTTATGGACACGCCGGAGGAAGTCATGCCGCTGTCGGTTTTGTACCTGCGGATTATTTTCCTGGGGGCGCTGCCGATGGTGTTTTATAATATGGGCAGCGGCCTTCTGCGGGCGCTCGGCGATTCGAAGCGGCCTCTTTATTTCCTGATCCTGGCGTCGCTTTTGAATATTGTGCTGGACATCCTGTTTGTGGCTTCCTTTGGCATGGGGGTGGCCGGCGCAGCGCTGGCGACGGTGCTGGCGCAGATGGTCAGCGCGGTGCTGATTATGGCGGTGATGGTTCGCACGGAGGAAGCATATAAAGTGACGCTTGGCGAAATCCGTTTTCACTGGGACAAGCTGCGGGCCATCATCCGCATCGGTCTGCCCAGCGGCATTCAGGGGGCGATTGTCAGCTTTTCCAATGTGCTGGTGCAGAGCAACATCAACTTTTTCGGGGAGACAGTGATGGCCGGCTGCAGCGCGTACATAAAAATCGACGGCTTTGTGGTCCTGCCGGTGATGAGCATGTCGATGACGCTGACGACCTTTGTCGGGCAGAATATCGGTGCGCTGGAACATGAGCGGGTCAAAAAGGGCACCCGGCTTGGCGTGGCGCTGGGGGTGGGAATCACGCTGGCGCTGACCCTTTTACTGCAGGTGGGCGGAGTTTTGCTTTTGCGCATCTTTTCGGAGGACGAGACGGTGATCGGCTACGGCCTGCAGATGATGCGGGTGCTCTCGATCGGCTACTGCCTGCTGGCGATATCGCACTGTCTGGCCGGGGCCGTGCGCGGCGTGGGTCTGACCCGTGCGCCGATGGTGATTATGGTGCTGTGCTGGTGTGTGGCGCGGGTGCTGTGGATTGTGTTTATCGGGCGGCGGCTGGAAAGCCTGCCGTTGGTGCTGGCCGGGTATCCGGTGACCTGGGCCATGAGCGCAGCGCTGTTTTTGCTGTATATCTGGAAGGTGGACTGGATTCATTATTATGAGAGGAAGCTGAAAGCGGCATAAACAAAAAAACGCGGCCGGGTCTGCCTGTTTTACAGGGCCCGGCCGCATTGCGGCAAATTCTTTGCAAGGTTCTTAACATAAAAACAGCTGTTCTATCTCCTGCGCCGAGCCTGCCAGATACACGGCGTGGTGCTCCTTCAATTCTTTTTCTCCGCGGAATCCCCACAGACAGCCGACCGTATCCATACCGGCGTTTTTGCCGGTATCCATATCCGTACCGGAATCCCCGATGTAAAGAATCTGCGCCGGCGTAAGGTTCATCTGCCCGGCGATGTGCAGGGCGCCGTCCGGCTGCGGCTTGCGGGGGAAGCCGTTTCCCTCGCCGAGCACTTCGACAAAACGGATGTCCGGCAGCAGGGTGGCGGCGATTTTTTTTGTGTACAGGTCGCGCTTGTTGGAATTGACGGCCAGGGCAATACCGGCCTTTTGCAGTTTTTGCAGAAGCTCTGGCATACCGGGATAGGGAGCGGTCTTGTCCAGATAGTGCTCGCCGTAGACGGCCAGCATCCGTTCTAAAATTGCCGGGAACTGTTCCTCCGGCGTGCCGGCCGGGAAACACCGGTGCAGCAAATCCATAAAGCCGCGGCCGACAAACGTCTTGTAGGCCGCGTAGTCATGTCCGGGACAGCCGTATTCGGCCAGCACGCGGTTGGCACTGTCGGCAATGTCGGCCACCGTATCAAATAACGTTCCATCCAGATCAAAAATAGCGCCTCGATAGGTTTTCATGGCAAGATGTCCTTTTTCGTTTATTTTTGGGGGACGTTTGTCCTGGGTTTTATTTTACAGGAAGCAGGGGAGAAAGTCAACGGCGGAGGGAAAGGCGTCGGGAGATGTATTACCGGTGGGCGTAGATAGACCATTACTCTGCTGTCAAAATCGGTAACTAAGTAAATAAACAAACCGCCTACTACATTACGGATTTTTGGGCAAAAAATGCCCGGGACTTGCCGAAACCCGGGAGAATGTGCTATGACAGCTTTGGTTGGGTGTTGCACATAGCTCTCGGGTTTTGTGTAATATCGAATGCCGGGTTCCTGTTGGCGCAGGGGCCGGTTTCGCTTTATTCGGTCATTGTCTCCATCAAAATAGCAAGGTCTGGGAAGGTGCAGGAATGAATTTCATCCTGGAATGAATACAGACCTGTAAGATTATCATTTTCAAAGTCGTAAACATTGATCGTCTTTTTTATCGGATTTACAACCCAATATTCGCGGACGCCGGCAGAGCGGTATTTAAATAGCTTTATGCCGTAATCCATGCGTTCGGTACTGGGGGAAACAATTTCAATAATCCAGTCGGGTGCTCCCTTACATCCATCGTCTGTTAATTTATTGCGATCGCAGATAATGCACAAATCTGGTTCCACATAAGTGCAATCATCCATGTTTAAGAAAACGGCAAAGGGAGCGGGGTAAACTTCACAGGAGCCTTTTTTACTGTCAATATATCCATAAATTTTATAGTGAAGATTGCTGAGAAGTTTTTGATGAATTCGTTTTGGAGGGGCCATCATATACATCTGGCCGTCGATCAGTTCGGCGCGCTGGCCGTCGGGCAGCGCATAGATGTCTTCTATGGTGCAGGCCGTTTCTTTGGGCAGAGACATGATGGACCTCCTTTATTTTTGCGATTTCACTTTTTGCAATAATACATAAGGATGTGGCATTTCAGGGCGTCTATAAAACTTACCGAATTGTTAAAATATAACTATCTTGAGAAGAATTCGGTGTTATCGTTATAAAAAGCGGATTTGTGCTTTCTTCTACCTCTTGCGGACATTTGAACAGATAGTGGACACCAAGGGTCTCCAAAGGTTTTATTGAAGTAATGTTGGCATAAGTAAATCCGGTATTACTATCTTCTGCTACTGCAAAACTAGAATAAGTATAACCATCATTATAGTCGGCTGCGGCAGATAAAATATCATCACATCTTAAATTCTGTTTTCCCAAATTCTTTACATCTACATCTAAGTGTATATAAACATTTCCAGAATCGGCTTCATAATGAGAGTAAAAACCAGAGGTATTATCAGGTAATACATCATAGGTTAATTCTATTTTATTGATAGTAATTTCTGCATAGTCGGTGACGATGGTCTCACCGACGGAGATCGTTAATCCCTGTTGAGAGGTAGTTGTTTCTTCCAGTGCTGTCTCAGGAGATATAGTTTCAGGAGGTATGTTAAGCTGTTCTTTTAGTGATTCATTTTCCTCTTGAAGAATTTTTAACTGTGTTCGTAAGCTTTCGAGTTCAGATGAATCGTCGGCGGATGGTGTCGGTGAACATCCTGACAAAATCAGTGCTGCTGTTAAGGTTAGTAAAAAAAGTTTTTTCATGATAAGTTACCTCTTTTCTTGAGTTTTTGTTAAAATGCCGCAGTAATTTTAATTTGTTAGATAGCTTTTGGAAACAAGCCAGAAAAGAAAAAGTATAGTGTCTATCATTATACAGGTCTTTTATTTTAGTGAGTCTATATATTTCTGATATGTTTCCTTTGTCGGAGCCGAGATCCTCCATTTCTTTTGCTGATTGTGATCGCAAAAGGACTTCTTATGTGATTTATAAGAGTATGACAGGTGTGATTTAGTTCAATAGCTCCGAAATCGTGATTTGCAGATCACACTTATGTCAGGTTCAACGATTGTATCTCTGTCCTTGCGAAGTTTAACCGCGAAAGGAGCTGGGTAGACTTCACAGGGACCTTTCTTTGAACGAATGTAATTGTGAATGGCAGAAGAAAGCGCCATTAGCATTTTCTGATGAATGCGGCTTGGAGCAGCCTGATAAAATATTTGACCATCAATCAACTCTGCCCGGACATCTTCAGGAAGGTTATAATAATCTTCTTCCGTATAAACGTTTTGGTTTGGAAATGACATAATGATAATCTCCTCCAATGCAGACGTTTTAATTCTTCATCATTATTAACACAGCTAAAAGAGTTCGTATGTTACGTTTGTGTTTCCTGCTCGTTGCTTATAGTAGAAAGTGAAATACAAATTTTGCTTGTGGTATATGAAACAATTATACCAGATACGAGATCAAAAGTACAAGAAAAATCGGAGAAAAAGTTTTTAAAGCCGACGGCTGTTGGCGATCGGCGGGGAAGAGCACAGGGAACTACTTTCCCTCCAATGTCTTAGAGCAAGAAATGAATATTGTACGCGGTTATTATGGCATAACGTCCCGAAAATTGCAACAACTTAATGCTGACAAAGTTTGGATTTTGTCTGCTAATCGTAATTGTCGTAAACCATTATAAACTATACAGCCCCTTTCTTTTCACGGGCAGATATAGACTTTTGATTAAAGTTGTTCTACAATAAAAGAAAACAAATCCGAAGAGAGGGCGGTTCAATGACGGACGAACACCGCAAAGCTGTAAACGACTTTTTTGTAAATGTGTTTAATAAGATTTTGCTCTACGAGGAACAGGCGCTGAACCGGGCCGGATGTCCGGACCTTTCGGTGCGGGAATTTCATGTGCTGGAGGCCGTGGGAGCGCTGGAGAAAGAGGGGCGCAACCGTATGAGCCATACGGCGGCGCGGCTGTTCATCAGCGTAGGGGCGCTGACGACCGCCGTAAATGTGCTGGTGCGCAAAGGCTATCTGGTCCGGGAGAACGGGGAGAAAGACCGGCGCGTCGTGTATGTAAAATTGACGGACCAGGGCCGGGAGGCGGCAAAGCGTCACCAAATGTTTCACGAGCAGATGGTGGACAGCCTGGAAGCGCGGCTTGACGACGGGGAGTGGGACACGCTGATTCATTCGCTGGATACGCTGGAGCGGTTTTTCAGCGCCGCCGGGGAAAAAGGTACGGGGGCATAGCCGTGATGCCCGGGGAAACTTGGGCAATAATAAAGAAAGCAGGAGGTCAGAAATGAACACGCAGGAGATATTAAAGCGGCAGCAACGGTTTTTTGCTTCCGGCGCGACGCGGAGCGAGACTTGGCGGCGGGGGATTCTGCAGGCGGTCGGCCGGGGCATCCGCGCGTATGAGGAGGAGATTTTAGAGGCGCTCAAAAGCGATCTGGGCAAAAGCCGCACCGAGGGCTATATGAGCGAGGTCGGGATGGTATTGGAGGAACTGGCGGATCTGGAGAAGAATCTGCACAGCCGGATGCAAAAGCGCCGGGTGCGCACGCCGCTTGCCCAGTTTGCGGCCTCCAGCTATATTCTGCCGGAACCGTATGGCAGCGTTTTGGTGATGAGTCCGTGGAATTACCCGTTCCTTTTGGCGGTGGATCCGGTGATCGCCGCGGTGGCGGCCGGCAATACGGTACTGCTAAAGCCAAGCGCCTATTCGCCGGCCGTGAGCAAAGTACTGCAAAAGCTGTTTGCGGCCTGCGTGCCGCCGGAAGCCGTGCATGTGGTAACCGGCGGGCGCGAGGTGAACGAGGATTTACTGGAGCAGCGATACGATTATATCTTTTTTACCGGCGGGGTGACGGTCGGGCGTCTGGTCATGGAAAAAGCGGCCCGCCATGTCACGCCGGTGACGCTGGAGCTGGGCGGCAAAAGCCCCTGCATTGTGGATGAGACGGCCGATCTTAAGCTGGCGGCGCGGCGGATTGTGTTCGGCAAGTATTTAAACGCGGGACAGACCTGCGTGGCGCCGGATTATATTTTGGTACAGGAGAGCGTAAAAAACGAGCTGATGCGCTGTCTTTTGAAGGAAATCCGCCGGCAGTTTGGCCGGGAACCCCTGAAAAATGCGGATTACGGGCATATTGTGAATCGAAAGCATTATGACCGGCTGTGCCGGATGCTGGCGGGCGAGACGATCTGGACGGCTGAGGGCCGGGTTTGCGTAGGGGCACAGACAAAGGACGCACAAAATGACAGGTCCGGTCGGGATTTTTCGGCGCAGAGTCGGGCGGTTTTCAGGCCGGAAACACGGCAGATCGCGCCGTTAATCCTGCCGGCGCGGCCGCAGAGTAAATGCATGCAGGAGGAGATATTCGGGCCGGTGCTGCCGATACTGACGTTTAAAGAACGTGAGGAAGTGATCTCGTTTGTGGAAAGCCGGCCGCGTCCGCTGGCGCTCTATCTGTTCAGCGAGGACAAGCGCTGGCAGAAACAGGCGCTTGGCCGCCTGCGTTTTGGCGGCGGCTGCATCAACGATACCATTATCCATCTGGCGACCACGGCCATGCCTTTTGGCGGGGTCGGCGAAAGCGGGATGGGAAATTACCATGGAAGATATGGTTTTGATACGTTTACGCACTACAAAAGTATTGTCGATAAGAAAACCTGGCTGGATCTGCCGATCCGCTATCAGCCCTACCGGGGCTGGAAAGAAGCGCTGATCCGCCGCTTTATGGGCTGAAAGGGGCCGGGGAAAGCGGCGGCGTCCGGGACAGCGCGCTACGGATGGTTAATCTGATACCCCGTATGGGCAATGGGACTCCAGGTGACGTTTTTGCGGAAAGCCGCGATGGCAATCGGCACATAGGTAAACATAAATAAAGGAAACGTGAAACTGTAAAGAATCTTTTTAAAGGCGCTGGTGCGGATGGATTTCCATTCGATGACGACCGTAACGGCTCCCAGTACAAACAGCACTTGGTAATATCCCCACAGGCTGCCCAAGAGATTGTCCGCGCACAGCGTAATCAAAGCAGGGGATTCTGCCAGGAGGCTGATCACCAGGCAGACCGTGTTGATAAGAAGCGTACTGACAGAGATCAAAGCCGCCGGCGCGATAGCCATCAGCATATCAAAGGCCGCGAAACAGCGCTGTTTCAAAATCGTATGGAGCAGGCCGCCGCCATAGCGGGCGAGCACCTGGTAAAAGCCCTTGCACCAGCGCAGCCGTTGATTCCAGGACTGGCGGAAGGTGACCGGCTGCTCGTCGTAGACAATGGCCCGGCCGCAATAGCCGATCGTAATGCCATGCAGGACGCAGTCCACGGAAAACTCCACATCCTCGGTCAGCAGATGGTGAATCCAGCCATTGTTTTTTTCAATTATGCTGGCAGCGACCATAAAGCCGGTGCCGGAAATGGCACAGCTGGTTCCCAGCTGCATGCGGACCTGGTTTAAAAAGCGGGATTCGCGCAGAAACCACTGCGCATAGCCGGCGGAGATCCAGTTGGTATCGTAGTTGCAGCTGTTGCGATAGCTGGTAGAAGCCAGATAGCCGGCCGCGTAGACCTTGTTCATCTCTTCTATGTAATGCGGATCCAGTATATTGTCCGCGTCAAAAACCAGATACGCGTCCGGCGCCTGCGTGACGGGCAGGTTTTTCAGCAGATAATCCAAAGCATAGCCCTTGCCGACGAGGGAAGCGTTTTGGCGTTCCACCACATAGGCGCTGGCCTCGCGGGCAATACGGGCCGTGGCGTCCGTACAGTTGTCGGCGACGACGCAGATATCGATCAGGGCCTGCGGATAGGTCTGCTCCCGGATCGAATGAATCAGGTTGGCAATGACCCGCTCTTCGTTGCGGGCCGCGATCAGCACACAATAGCGGTACTGACGGGAAGCCGCCGGCAAAGGCTTCTCTTTTTTGGCCAGGCCGGCAAAAAGATAGAAAAATTGATAAAAATACAGCACAAAAAATAAAAGAAACAGTGCTCGGTTTATGCTGGTCAAAAAAAGTTCCATAAAATTCTTCCCCTGCTTTTCTTGTGAATGATGCCGGACTCTGAACAATCATTATAATAAGGAATAAAAAAAATGCAAGATAAGGCGACTTACAATTTACATAAAAAAATATGAAGAAAATATTAAGAGGGCAAAAACTTTTCATTTCCGCCGAAAAAAAATTTAAAAACCCTCTTGCCAAACTCATTTCGACATGGTATAATGAAATCCGTTCGCAACGACGGACATTTTGAGCGGCGATAAAGATTCCTCTGTCGCCCCAATTCTATGGCTCCATGGTCAAGCGGTCAAGACATCGCCCTTTCACGGCGGTAACCCGGGTTCGATTCCCGGTGGAGTCACGAATTTTCGCACACTGCATATACTGTGAGTATAGCAGCACGCGAAGAGACTTTGCAAGGCGTCATAGCCAAGCGGTAAGGCAAAGGTCTGCAACACCTCTATCACCGGTTCGATTCCGGTTGACGCCTCTTATGAAAAAGAGCAGTCGCATTTACGATAAAACGATCGTGAAGCGCCGGCTCTTTTTTGTTTCATGGGAAAACATTGTACTGTCTCCGATCATCGAGAGGCTTTTCGAATGGGCAAGGCTGTGTTATGATAGACACGAAAGGCAGGGCACAATCGTGGGCAATCATACTCTGAGACAGCTGTTCGGGACAAAGTCCCCTTATAATATAGAAGAAAACGAAGCGCGGTTTCTGGCGGCCATGCAGGAAACGGTGCGAGCGGTATGGAGCGCTTCGCCAAAGTACCGCGCCTTGGCGACTTCGTTTTCTTTTGCGCCGCCGGTGCTTCGCACTGTGAAGGACTTAGAGCGGATCCCGCCGATCCCGACGCTCTACTTTAAGCGCAATGACTTCACGTTAAAGCACGGAATCGGAGTGGAAGTCACCTCCTCAGGGACCAGCGGACAGGTCAGCCGCATCCGCTATTCGGCGGCGGAACTGCGGATGATGGCGCAGATGGCGGTCTGCCTGGGGCGCTTTCACGGGCTGTTTTCGACAAAACCGGTACACTACCTCATTCTCGGGTATCAGCCCAGTATCCGCAATCCGATGGTAATCTCCAAGACTGCGTACCTTTCGACCTGGTACGCGCCGGCGCTGAGCCGGACCTATGCGCTCATGCGGCGGGAGGGAGAATACCGTCTGGAAGCGGCGGCGCTGGTGCGGCGTCTGCTTCGCTGCAGCCAGGGCCGGCATCCGGTGCGGGTGATCGGTTTTCCGTCGTATGCCAGCTTTCTTTTGAAATGGATGAAGAAAAAGGGAAAGTGCTGCCGTCTGCCGGCCGGCTCCTGCGCGCTTTTGGGCGGCGGCTGGAAGCAGTTTGCCGGCCTGGAAATATCGAAAGAAGAACTGAAAGAACTGTTTTGGGAGGTGCTGGGGATTCCGGCCGAGGGAATCCACGAGTTTTTCGGCGCGGCGGAGCATCCGGTTTTGTACTGCACCTGTGCCAACGGGCACTTCCATATCCCGGCCTACGCCAGGGTGCTGATCCGCGATACGGCGACGCTAAAGCCGCTGCCGCCGGGACAGCCAGGCCTTGTCAACCTGCTGACGCCGATGACGGGCAGTCTGCCGCTGATGAGCGTGATGACCGACGACCTGGGGGTCGTGCATCCGGGCAAAGCCTGCGGCTGCGGGATTACGGCTCCCTGGCTGGAAATCCTCGGCCGCGTCGGAGCGGCCGGGCTTGGGACCTGCTCGGCGGGAGCGCAGGAATATTGGAACAGGCAGTGAGAAGAGGGGGGTGAAGGCGATGCTGTTAATTCAGGGTAAAGTCCAAAAAAACCGGCAGACAGAAGAAGCGCTCAGAAAGCTGCGCCGGCAGATTCCGCGAACGCTGGCGGCAGAGCCCCTGGCAATGGAAACGGTGGCGGCCGCGGCGGACCGGCTGGCGCGGGAGGTCCTGGAGGGCCGCCTGGCATGGGCCGCGCCCGGTTATGACGTGGCGGGGATCGCGCGGATGTTTTTGCGGGAAAATCTTGAAAAGCGGTATCGGCTGGAGCTGTCGCATCTGCCGCGGGAAAACGGGCAGGGCGGGCGCTTCTTGCGTCAGCCGCTGGGCGTCCTTTTGCATATAGCGGCCGGCAATATGGACGTACTGCCGGCCTACAGTGTCCTGGAGGGCTTGCTGGCGGGCAACATTAACCTCTTAAAGCTGCCCTCCGCGGACAGCGGCCTGTCTCTTTGGCTGTTAAAGCGCCTGATTGAATATGAGAAGAAGCTGCAGGACTATATCTACGTATTTGACACCCCGTCCGCCGATACGCAGAAAATGCGTCAGCTGATGGAGCTGGCGCATGGGATTGCCGTATGGGGATCGGACGCGGCGGTGCAGGCGGTCCGCGCGGCGGCGCCGGCGAATGTGAAACTCATTGAATGGGGGCATAAGCTGAGCTTTGCTTATCTGTACGACAGTGAAGTGCCGGAGGAAAAACTGCGGGGGCTGGCGCGGCATATCCTGGCGACCCGCCAGCTATTGTGCAGCTCCTGCCAGGTGATTTTTGTGAACACCGACGATTTTGAAGCGGTAAAATCGTTTGGCCGTCGTTTTGCGCGGCTTTTACGGGAGCAGGAAAAAGAATACCCGCTTCCCGGGCCGATACAAGGCAAGCTGACGATCGAGAGTCTGACCAAGAAGCTGGAGGGATTTTACGAAAAGAATCCCTGTTACCGCAACCGGCAAAGCAGCGTGATCTGCCGTGCGGACAGCCGGCTGGAGCTCTCCCCCCAGTTTGGGAACGTGTATGTGAAACCGCTGTCGGAGAAAAAACTGACTGCCGCGCTCTGGCCGCAGAAGGGATATTTGCAGACCGCCGGCATCTATCCCAAGGAAGAAGAACGGATCCGTCGTCTGGCGGCCGCCGGGGTGACGCGGATCTGCGGCATCGAGGAGATGTCCGATGTCTGTCTGCCGGACAGCCACGATGGGCGGCTGCCTTTATTGGAGTACAGCCGCCTGGCGTTTTGCCGGTAGGCAGGGAAGTGTCATATCAGGGAGAGGCCGCGGCCCACAGGCTTTCTCCCCGGGAAGCGATGACTTCCTTCATCCAGTAATAAGATTTTTTGGGGTAACGCTCCAGTGTGCCCTGCCCCTGGTCATCCATATCCACATAGACGAAGCCGTATCGCTTTTTCATTTCTCCGGTGCCCAGACTTACCAGGTCAATGGGCGCCCACATCGTATAGCCCAGAACGGGAACTCCGTCCTCTTCCATGGCCTTTATCATTTCCCGCAGATGATTTTGCAGATAGTCGATGCGGTAATCATCTTCTACGGTTTTTAGCAAGGTCAGCACGTCGATGGCGCCCAGGCCGTTTTCTACAATAAACAGCGGTTTCTGATAGCGGTCATACAATTCATTCAGCACATAGCGCAGTCCGATCGGATCAATCGGCCAGCCCCAGGGGGTTGCCGCCAGATAAGGGTTGGGATCGCCGCCTAAAACATTGACCTGTGTCTGCGCGGATATAGTATTGGAGCGATAATAGCTGAAGCTGATAAAATCGATGGCGCCGGCCGCCAGGACGGCATCGTCTCCCGGCTCGGTATGAAGCGTGACGCTTCTGTGCTTAAAAATTCTGCGGGCGTAGGCGGGATATGCGCCTCTGGCCATCGTGTCAATAAAGAAAAAGGTTTCCCGGCGCTGTTTGAGATGCGCCATTACGTCTTCTGGTCTGCAGGTGGCCGCATAAATGGCACTGGCGGCGTACATGGCCCCAAACTGAGAGCCGGGTATGAGCTCATGCCCCAGCCGGACGGCCAATGCGGAAGCCAGAAATATGTGATGGACGGCATTGTAATGCGTCTGATCATCACATTTGTGCGTGCCGCAGGCAGCAAAGCCGCGTATAGCGTTGACTTCGTTAAAGGTAAGCCAATACCGGCATTTGTTTCCGTAGCGGGTGAACAAAACGCGGCAGTATTTGAGGTAGCAGTCAATGACATGGCGGCTTGACCAGCCGTCGTATGTTTCGGCCAGAAAAACCGGCATTTCGTCGTGGCAGATGGTAATCAAAGGCTCCATGCCCAGACGAATACATTCATCGATGATTTGGTCGTAAAAAATAAGCCCGTGGGGATTAGGCGTTTCCTCCTCGCCGGTTGGAAAAAGGCGGCTCCAGCTGATGCTGAACCGAAAGACATTGCATCCCATATCCGCCAATAACCGCAGATCCTCCTGCCAGCGGTGGTAAAAATCCACGGCGCGGTGACTGGGGTAGTACGTGTCGTTCTCCAAAAAGGGCACGGCGCCGGCCGGGATTTCCTCTGCCTGGCTGAAATGGCTCTTTGCATGGCCGCTCTGTCCGTTTTTGGTTCGATACGTAGTATATCGTGGAGACGATACGGAGCCGCTTGTCTCGAAATCATGGGTTGAGAGTCCCCGTCCCCCCTCCTGATAACCGCCTTCGTACTGGAAGCTGGCGGTAGCGCCGCCCCATAAAAATGTTTTTTTCACCTTCATAAAAGAGTCCTTTCAGGTTTGCAGGGCGTCGATTCTGCGGTCGAGCCGTTCATACAGCGCACAAATTTCTTTGGTTAAACTTAGCTGTGTCATGGAGGTCATAAGGGTGTCCTGCGCATGGTTAAAGATTACCGAGTAGGCAAATTTTTCGCCGGCCGCTTCTCTCTGCACAAGATCGGTCTGCGCGTTGTGCGCCTGCAAAAGAGAAGCGTCTGCCTTTTGCAGGCATGCCTGGGCAAGAGCAAAATTCGATTGATGCAGGGCTTTCAGGGCGTCCTCGGCCGCTACCTTTGCATCGCCGGCTTTTAGAATAATCTGAAAAGCAACGGCTGTTAATTCGTCAAGTTCTTCATTCATAACGTTTCCTCCGAAATGGTCTTTTGCATTTGTTCTTTGGCGGCTTCCTGGGTATCCCAAACCTTAAAGAACGGATACCAGATCGCCAGATATACGATAAACAGGACCGCATACCAGATCACGCCCCGCCAGTCCTGGCAGACCATGACCGTGGAGATCGGCGCGGGAATCTGGCCTACGTTCATGGACATGGAAGGGATTGCCAGCAAATGAAATTTCATGGCACACCACACAATAACAGGTCCGATTACCGAAGCAGCCCAGGCAGGAATCATCAAGAGCGGATTAAATACGATAGGGGCGCCGTACATAATCGGTTCGCTGATGTTAAAGAGGGTCGGTCCGATGCAGACTTTTCCAAGCGTCCGAATCCGTTTGGATTTGGATTTGAGCATCAGTACGTTTAAGGGAAGAGGAGAGCCCTGGCCGCCCATGGTGATCAGAGCGATGGCAAACATGGTTTCATATGTTACGATGTAAGCAGGGGCCTGGCCGGCTTCCGCGGCGGCGATATTCGCGGCCAGCGCCACGGCAAATACAGGGTTGCGGATCGCGCCCCAGACCCAGGGGGATATGCCCATGGTAAAGAAAAATGTCTGTACCAGAGACAGCGTAATCATACCGGGCAGGCTTTGCATGAAATTCTGCAAAGGCATGAAAGCAGCCTGGACGATGTTAAAAATATCGAGCTTCAGGGAGAATACAAGGACGATCGCCAAGCCGACGCTTAAAAGGATCGGGATGATGTTGTTGATCCATTCGGAAATAAAATCCGGCAGGGTATCGTTGTTTTCCAGCAGATGCAGCTTGGAAAACAGATGGTAGATAACGCCGGTTAAAATACCGGCCGCCAGGGATACAAACATACCGGTGGGGCCAAAGCGGGCGAATGTAAAAAGAATCGTGGCCCCGTCCTCGCTGTAAGAAGGACAGAGAAATACGATAAAGACCAGAATGGCCGTTAAGCCGGCATGGATCACATATTTTTGTAATGCAAGCTTGTCCATGATCTGTGAAGCGACTGTAAAAGCAACGATAATGCCCAGGAATCGGTAGGTATAATCGATCAGCTTTGACAGGTCCGGCAAGGCCGGGAGATACGCCCGAAATACGTTGTAGACATAGATGACGGAGGCTGCCAGAATAAAGGGCAGGATCTTTTGCATAGCGCTGGCTACGGCATGGATATAAGGGCGGGAAAAAAATTTCTTGGTTGCGGGGGCTAACGTATCGGTCAGCCAATCCATAAACTTGTTCATACTAATACCTCTCTCTTTAGCAGATTCCTGTTTTGTTATTGCCGGCCTGCCATTTTGACAGCCAGCTCGACCAACCCTTTGCCGTCGACCATCCCATAGATTTCATCCGGAATGACGTCAACAACAACCCCGTAAGGCGCGCCGGCCTGCCGAAAATGTTCGACCTCGTTTGCATAGTGGGGGCCAAGAAGCAGCACGTCAATTTTACTGATGTATGCGCTTATCTGGCTTTCGCTGCGGGCGTCAATCGTCGCCGCAGCATAAGAGTATTCGTAGTGTTTCCATCGTTTTCCTTCCTTTCTTACGGATATTTGGATGCGATCAGTATAGCAGAGGGAGACAGTGCGCTTCAACCAAAGCGATTTCCTGGTCCGGTGAAGGAGTTTTGGCTATTTTTTTTGCCGAATGTGTTACAATAACGAGGAAAGTGACGGTCGTGCTTGCACGAACCGGCATTTGACGAGTGCCGCCATCGAGACGATAGTCGAGATGGTACAATAATCTCAGCAGGCATTCAGCAGGCGGAAAGGATCGAGGACATGTCAGACAATGTGCAAAGGCTGCTTCAAAGGCTGCGGCAAAACACACGTCCAATGCCCGGGCGTCAGCTCGCAAAGCTTTTGGGCGTCTCTGGCCGAACAATTATTACCTATGTAAAAGAAATCAACGACGGCCGCGAAAAACCGCTTGTTCGTTCCTCTAAAGACGGGTATTGGCTGGACCGTGAGCAACTGCTTTGCGGGCCGGATACAAAAAAAGAAGAATTTCCGCAGACATATAAGGAACGATCTTTTTACATCATCCATCGTTTTCTGCTGGAGAACGCTTTATCTCTGAATATGTATGATTTATGTGAAGAACTCTACATCAGTTATTCGCTGCTGAAAAATGATATTCAGAAGATGAACGTATCATATGCCTATCTGCACATCCGTTTTTACTGCCGCAATAATCGTCTTTATATGGATGGAAAGGAAAAGGACAAGCGCCGGTTGATGAGCCATGTCCTGCAGGAGCGCCGGCAAAGCGATTTCATGGGCGTGGGCGTCCTCGGGCAGTATTTTCCCAAAGAGGACGTTGACGGACTGCTGCGCATGCTGGAGGCCGTTTGCCGGGAAAACGGGTTTTTTCTAAACGATTTTGCCCGCAGCAACCTGATGCTCCACCTTTGTATTATGGTGAGCCGGCTGCGGTCCGGGGATCCGCTTGCCAAAGAAGAGAGCGGGGCGATGAGCCTGACCGATTCCATGAAAAAAGATCCGGCTTACCAGCTGGCCCTGAGGATGCGTTCTTACATTGAAAACCGGCTTAAAGTAAATGTGAGCTATGAGGACTATCTTCAGCTGGCGTTTCTGATCAAATCAAACTCTGCTTTTTTGGCGGCCGGCACGATGGAAGCGCTGGCAGATTATTTGGATGCAGGATTTTTGCTCCAAATCCGCAGAATTATGCATCAGGTTGAAAAACGATACCTGATCGCGCTGGATCAGGAACCGTTTTTGGCGACGTTCACCCTTCATCTGAAGAACATGATCCTGCGCAACCGTGGCCAAAACCAGATTTGCAATCCGTTAAAAGATGATCTGCGCCAGGAATCGCCGATTCTGTATGATATAGCGTTGGCAATTATAGAAGAGATGCGTAACCAGGGCTTGCTGTCGCATCCGGTGAGCGAGGATGAGGTTTCATTTATTGTACTTCATCTTTATGGGGAACTGCAGCGCCAGTATCGGACGGAAGAAGCGGTAAATGGTCTGTTGATCTTGCCGAATTACCTGCAGCTGGCCGATCAGGCCGTTCAGAAAATAGCGTCCCGTTTTGGGGAAGAACTGGTTTTAACGACGGTATCCGCAATGGAGAATGCGCCCAAGGGCCAGGAGTATGACCTGGTAATTACGACACAGCAATCGGTTTGTGTGCGAGGCGGGGAAAAGGTCTGTATTTCTTCTCTTTTGTCGCGCCAGGATTTACAGCATATCGCAAATGCGCTGGAGCGTGTTTGGCGGCGACGCCAGCTAAACTATTTAACAGAGAATTTCCCCTATTATTTCGAAGAGCGAAATTTTGTCACGGCGTTGGGGGACAGGCAGACAAAAGAGTCGGTGATAAAAGAGCTGAGCGGCCGGCTGGAAAAGAACGGCTGCGTGGATTGCTCTTTTCTGGAAAGCGTCCTGGCGCGGGAAACCGCCATATCGACAGGGTATCCCGGCTTTGCGATTCCTCATGCGGTAGATTCGCAGGCAAGACAAAATACGATTGCGGTGTATATATCTTTGGAAGGTATATTGTGGGGAAAATATATGGTTCATGCCGTGTTTTTGATGGCAATTTCCCCGGATACGCTGATTGATTTTCAGACACTGTATCAGACTTTGTCCGTGCTGCTTTTGGAAACGGATGTCCTTCAGGCTCTGCGGTCCTGTAAAACATTTGCGCAATTTCGCGGCATTATGCTGGATCCGCAGTATCTTACTTCAATTTCTACTTAATGGCCGCGGAGGTATAGCAGGAGGCCATGGGAACACAGACAGAAGAAAGGAGATTTTATGGCAACAATCTATTATCCCAGCTGTAAATACACGGCCTTTTCGCCGGCCGGCAGCGCCCGTATTTCGGAAATTGTCCGCGAGCGGTACGGTTTTACCGTGGCAGGGTGTTGCCGGGAAGGGCATTTTGCTCTGACAGCCGACGATACGGCGGTTACGGTGTGCAACACATGCGCGGCCATCTGTGCGGAGGATTCTCCGGCAAAGGGAAGATCGATATGGGAAGTATTGGATGAGGACGATACGTTTCCGCTTCCCGATCTGCACGGAGCTAAGATGGCCCTGCAGGACTGCTGGCGGGCATATGACCGGCGGGGGGTACAGCAGGCTGTGCGCAGTCTGCTGCAAAAAATGCAGGTATCCATCGTAGAGCTGCCCGAAAATCGTCAACATACACGTTACTGCGGAACCACGTTGTATGCCCCGCTGCACAAAGCAAACGGAGAGTATGCGCCGGACCGGTTTATCAAAAGAGCGCCGGGCTTGTTTGTACCTCACAGTAAAGAACAACAGGAAGCTTTGATGCGCGAGCATTGCCGTTTGATTCCGGTCGAACCGGTAGTATGCTACTGTGTTCCGTGTACACAGGGGATTCAAATCGGCGGCAAAAAAGGGATTCATCTGATGGATCTGATTTTAGGGCTGGAAGGATAAAGAAAGAGCAAATCATTATGCCGGAAAATAGTTACATAGCACGAAGCATCTTCCGCCGTACTCCGGGGACGGCGGGCAGGAGAATGAAAGGAGAACGAACATGGAAAAAAGTTTTTTAAAAGTGCAACCTCGAAAAATCCGTTAAGCGGGGCCGTATTGGCCGGAGATACGCTGTATGTATCCGGCCAGTTAGGAATCGACCCGGCTGCCGGTAGTATGGCAGTCGGAGATGCCGCACAGACGGCGCAGGCAATGAAAAATCTCCAGGCACAGGTAGAAGGAGCAGGCTTGACATTAGAAGATGTCGTAAAAACGACGATATACGTGGCAGCAGAAACGGACACCACAATTGTAAACCAGGTATATGCATCCTTTTTCAGTGAAAACTACCCCGCCCGTCTGATGATCCGGGCAGCATTCCCAAACCCGGCAGTAAGAGTCGAAGTAGAAGCAATCGCAGTACGATAAAATAAAAAAATTGGAAAAAGTTGACAAATCCATTTCTTTATGCTATCTTCTTGTGAGAAAGCCATCCCCCACACCCGATAAAAATCGGGTGTTTTTGCGTTGGCAACAAGCAGTGCGCATGTGCTGAAAGGAGGTTTTCCAGGCATTTGTGCCTGGAAAACCGGATTTCAGCACATGCATAGGGCGGAGCCCGCGACCGAGCAGAAGCGAAGCGTAGGCGAGGTGCACTGCGAGCCGGGGAACAACCCCATCACATATCCATTGCGACAAAGATAAAACGAAGCCAAATCAAAATCAAATCAAAGCTTCGCAAAACACCCGGACTGCAAATGAAAAACAAGCAAGTGAATAAGGCCCTCAAACCCTGTCAATAATGGGAACATAACAAATTTTTCCGTTTCCCAAAATAAGGGCAAAACCAAAGAAAGAGCACAAGGGTATCCCCCATGCCCCAAAACGCAGACAACAACGAAGAAATACCACAAGGGTATTCCATCATGCCCTGCCAATAAGGGCAACAACAAGGAATCACCACAAAGGAATCCCATCACGCCGTGCAAACACGGGCAATAACCAAGAAAGGATCCAATAAACATGCAAAATAAAGAATGGAATAAACAAAACAACCCAAATAACCCAACCCCCCAACTTCCCCGTCTAATGGCCGCACTGCTCATCCTCGCCATTAGCCTGACAATATGGCCGGCAACCGCCCAGGCCGACTACGAAGAGGAGCTGGAGTGGAGCCAGATGGAAGCCGACCTCCTGGAGGGAAACAGCGTAGAATGGCACATGTACGATGAGCCCCAGGACAGCGAAGCCGCCCCCCAATGGCGCATTGCGATCGATACGGAACAACTCGATTTGCTGGAGCGCTGCGTGATGGCCGAAGGCGGCGGCGAGAGTTACGAATGCCAGCGGGCCATTGCCTGCGTGGTTGTAAACCGGGTTTTAAGCGAAAACTATCCGAATACGGTAGAAGGCGTCATAAAACAAGACGGCCAGTTTTCCACCTGGCCGTCGCAGATTCGCCGGGCCGCCGCCACAGACGAAGTCAAGCAGGCCGTAAGAGAAGCGCTGACCTCGGCGGCAATTCCGGAGAACGTATATTATTTCCGTTCAGACTATTATCATCGTTGGGCAACCGACTATTGTAAAATCGACAACACCTGGTTTAGTACGCCCTGAGCCGTCTAGTTGGCGATATAAGCAAGTCCGGCGGCGCCGGGGCCGACATGCGTTCCGATTACGGAACCGATCTCAGCACAGTAGATTTCGGCCGGCGCCGTCAAGGCAGGCATGATTGCATTCTGGAGTTCCGTCATATTTTCCGGTGAGTGGGTATGACCAAAATAGATCGGATAAGAAAGATCCGGCAGATCGGCCTCCACCAGCTTCAGAAGATGACGGTAGGCCGATTTTTTGCCGCGGGTTTTGCCGATCGCTTCCACCGCTCCGTCAATAACGCCGACCAGCGGATTGATACCCAGCAGATTGCCCATAGCGGCGGAGGCGGCGCTGATACGTCCGCCCATCTGCAGATATTTTAACGTATTGACGACGGCAACCAGGCGGACACGCCCCTTCAATTTGTCTAAAGCGGCCACGATTTCGGCCGCACTGTTTCCCTCGTCGCGCAGGCGGCATGCCACATGGACCAGCAGAGCCATGCCAAAGGTGACGTTTTGAGAATCCACCAGATAAAAACGGTCGGATTCGGACATGGCGGCGGCAATGGCCGCGGATTGGAACGTGCCGCTGAGTTTGGACGACAAAAAGATGCCGACCACATCGTCGCCCTGTTCCAGATAAGGCAAAACCACGTCCAAAATGTCTGCGGGATTTAACTGCGAAGTCGTGGGCAGGCGGTCGGCCTCGGAAAGCTTCTGATAAAAGGTATCGTGGTCAATCGAAACGCCGTCAATATACGCCTGACTGCCAAAATGCAGCGACAGGGGAATGACCTCAATGCCCAGGCGGGCTGCTGTCTCACGATCCAGATCACAGGTACTATCGGTAATAATTCGTATCATAAAAATCCTCCTTGGAGCAGAACCGAACCATAAATAAAGAAGAACGGCTGTCTGCGGCTTTTTATTTTAAGTTAAAAGTTTTAAGTTAAAAGAAATTATAGGTGAAAGAAGAAACCCTGTCAAGTAAAATCTGGAACGGACCGGGTTTTTTATTGAAATTCCTGGAAGAATCCCGTATAATAAAGACGGATTTGACGGCCGCGCGTGCGGGAGCGGCTAAAATACGCCGACTAAGCGGACGGCATCAGGAGGGGCGGTTATGAATACCAGCGAGAAAAAAGAGATCCTGCGGCAGTGGATCCGGGAGAGCGGGAATATTGTATTTTTCGGCGGGGCAGGAGTGTCCACGGAGAGCAGCATACCGGATTTTCGCGGTGTCGACGGGCTGTATCGTCAAAAATATAAATACCGGCCGGAAACGATTTTAAGCCGCAGTTTTTACGAAACGCACACGGAAGAATTTTTTGAATTTTATCGGGATAAAATGCTGTTCCCTGAGGCGCGGCCGAATGCGGCGCATCTGGCGTTAGCCAGGCTAGAGGAACAGGGTAAGTGTAAAGCCGTCATTACGCAGAACATAGACGGGCTCCACCAGGCGGCGGGCAGCAAAAAGGTATTGGAACTGCACGGATCGGTACTGCGCAATGTCTGCCGCCGCTGCGGCCGTTTTTATGGCCTGGGGACAATACTGGAGAGCAAAGGAATCCCCCGCTGTGAATGCGGCGGCGTGATTAAGCCGGATGTAGTCCTGTATGAAGAAGGCCTGAATCAGGAGACGCTTTCAGAGGCAGTGCGCTGCATTCACGAGGCGGACATGCTGATCGTGGGCGGGACCAGCCTGACCGTATATCCGGCCGCCGGGCTGATCGACTATTACAGAGGGCGGCGCCTGGTGTTAATCAATAAATCCGCAACCGGAATGGACGGCCGGGCGGATTTACTTTTGAACGAGCCGATCTCCATATTGGCGGAATGCCTGCCGGACGGAGAGCGCGTATGATGTTCGGAAAAGACGGACAATAACATAGAAATACCACAAGGGTATCCCATTATGTCCTGAAAAGACGGACAATAATATAGAAATCAGGAGCGGAATATGTATTTTGAGGTAGGAGATCGGATTAAGCTGAAAAAGGCGCATCCCTGCGGAAGTCATGAATGGGAGGTTCTGCGGGTGGGGATTGATTTTCGGCTGCAATGCGTGGGCTGCGGCCGTGGAATTATGACGCCGAGGACCCTGGTGGAAAAAAACTGCCGCGGCGTCCGTCATGCCGGTGAAAGCGAGTATCATCGGCCGGAAGCTAAAAAACCGGAAGCGCTGCAGGGAACGCAACAGTCAATGCAACAGCCAATGCCGGGACAGGAGGGCCGCGATGATTGATACAATTTTATTTGACTTGGACGGAACGCTTTTGTCCATGGATCAGGAGGAATTCGTACAGCGATATTTTAAACGCCTTTGTGAAGTGATGGGGCAGCAGGGCTGGGATCCGAACCAACTGCAAAAGATCGTATGGGCAGGCACCAGGGCAATGCTGAAAAACGACGGACAGCAGACGAATGAGGACTGTTTTTGGACGCTTTTTGAGGAACTTTCCGGGCGGATACGGGAACAGGTGGAGGATTCGTTTCTGCATTTTTATGAAAATGAATTTCAGGAAATCGGAAGCCGGATTCAGCCGGTGGAGGAGGCGGTGCAGATTGTAAGGCGACTGCGGGAAAGAGGATGCCGGATTGTGCTGGCTACCAACCCGCTGTTTCCGCGCATTGCGACCGTTTCGCGGATTCGCTGGGCCGGGCTTCGGCCGGAGGACTTTGACTGGATTACGACCTATGAAAACAGCCGTTTCTGCAAACCTTCCCCGGCCTATTATGAGGAAGTGCTGGCCGCCGCCGGATGCCGGGCAAAGAACTGCCTGATGGTCGGCAACGACACGGACGACGATATGAGCGCCGGGCAGCTGGGAATGCAGACCTACCTGGTGACCGATCATCTGGTGGATCTGAAAGGATATGGCACAGAGCCCTTTACCCATGGCAGCTTGAAGGAATTTATGAAATGGGCCTGGGACAAACTGCCTTCATAGGAAGCCGCGCGGGAGCTCAGCCCTCCCGCAGCAGTTCTTTTACAACGTAAGAATAGATATTTTGATTGCTGGAACTCCAGCGGTTGCACATGTATTCGGCCTGTTCGCGGTCAGGCACGGAGATGTTCAGTTCAATAATGATCGAACGGCCCTCGCGCACCTCACAGTGAACGACGTAATCCTGGTTGGTAGATTTATAGTATTCGGCACTGACGCCGACTTCGTCGCGCAGCCGTACTTTGTTGGCCTTCAGGAAATCATCCATATCCTGGATAATAGCCGGAGAGATTTCTTTTCCGAAAAAAGAAAGCGTCTCCTCTCCTTCGCGGGTAATCTGATAGCGAGAACTGTTGCGGATGGCTTCCGCCGTAATCAGATGGGCGTCTTTTAATTCCACCAGCACCTGCTGCAGCGTAAAATAGGTCGCATATTCCTTGTCGAGGAAAAATTCGGACAGCTGGGAACCGGACAGGGGAAATTTAACCTGCTTCAGCATGTACAGCGTCATCAATTTGTAAAGCGTGAGTGGCTCCGACAACATAAAAAGACCTCCTTGCAGCTCATAGATATATAATAGCAAGTTTGGCGAAGGATTTCAACCAAGGAACGAAAAGAATTCGCCGATCGAATGTTTGGCCCCAAAAAAGTGAGGAAGCGAAAGCGTCTATGATTATTAAAAAAATCAAGCTGGAAAACTATACTGTTTTTAAAGATCAGCAGATTGAGTTCTGCCCGGGAATCAATATTTTCATCGGAGAAAACGGAACCGGCAAAACGCATGTTTTGAAGGTGCTATATTCTGCCTGCCAAAGTGTCAGCAAAAAGACGTCGTTTTCTCAAAAACTGGTTTCTACGATGCTGCCGGACAACTACAAAATTTCCCGGTTAATTACCAGAAAAGTGGGAAACCGCAATGGTCTTATTCGTGTTACCGCGGGGGAATTAGGGGATACCCGGGATCGTGTTTTGACCGCATCCTTTAACGGGAAAACAAAAAGGTGGGGAGCGGAGGTGGTTGGCGAAGATGGATGGGAGCAATCGTTTGCAGGGGTAAGCAGCATTTTTATTCCGGCAAAAGAAATCCTTTCACACAGTTATAACCTGAACGCCGCGTCCGAGATGGAGAATGTTCAATTTGACGACACATACTTGGATATCATCAATGCCGCAAAGGTTGACATTTCCGCTGGAAGAAACAGCGACTCTAAAAAAGCAATGCTGAAAGCGGTTGAAAGAATGACCCATGGAACCGTAGTTTACGATGCAAAGCGTGATGAATTTTATCTAAAAAGCGGAAACTCAAAACAGGAGTTTAATCTGGTCGCAGAAGGCATTCGTAAAATGGCGCTTTTGTGGCAGCTGGTAAAGAACGGTACACTTGAAAAAGGTTCCGTCCTCTTTTGGGATGAGCCGGAAGCCAATATCAATCCCATCTACATTCCCATCGTTGTTGAACTGCTGCTGGAATTGCAGCGAAAGGGTGTGCAGATATTTGTGTCCACCCATGACTACATGTTTGCAAGTTATTTTGAGGTAAAAAAGGCACAGGGAGACAGAGTCCTATACCATTCTCTGTCGCATAAGGACGCTGCCGATGAAATTGTGTACGAAAAGTCAGAAAAGTTTGCGGATTTAAAGAACAATCCGATCATTGCGGCATTCGATAAATTGCTTAATGAGATGTGATGTGGACTTTGTAATTGAAAACGAAAGTCACCTCTTACTGGTGGAATATAAGAACGCCAATATTCCGGGAGCGGCACATCCGGAACGCTTTGCACCTTCCGGCGATAACAAATTAGAGAAGGTTGCCAGAAAGTTTTATGATTCTTCGCATTGGCTTTATTTAATGGGTAAAGATAAACCTAAAAAGTATATTTATATTTTAGAATATCCGTTGGGAAATTCTACTTCCAGGCTAATGATCCGCAACAAGCTTCAAAAGTGCCTGCCCTTTGCCCTTCAAACGCAAATAACGGGCACAGGCCGAAAGCTGATTGACGAGGTGAAAGTTGTAGATATTTCCGAATGGAATTCAGACGAAGAGCTGGGGCGATATCCGCTGCAGCCTGTGGACATATCTGATACATAGAGGAAACATTGGAAAAACAAGTATGCCATCAAACACCGCCAAAGCAGCGAAAAAGCGTCAACGAATGTGTAACACAAACAAATTTGGATTGCCGGCTTCCTTTTTGCGGAAAGTATGGTATAATTTTTAATAAGTTTATTTCAAAGCTATTTTAAGTCCGACGCGCGGACGGACAAATTCTTCAAAGAAAATCATTTAACCATCTATACACGTATCTAAGAAAACTCTTGGCCGGCAGGCTTCTGCCACCATGGTATTCCCAGAAATGAGTAGGATAAGAAAGGAATTATATGCGAGCAAAGTATGAGAGTTTACCGTTATCGACCCTGAAAGATATTGCGAAGGACAGAGGGATCAAGAATCTTTCTGCGATGCGGAAAGCGGATGTGGTGGAGGCGCTTTTGGCGACCGATCCGAAACCGGTCTCCAAACCTGCCGTAGAAAAGACGGCCGAGCGTCACGCAGGCGCGGACCGTCCGACGGCAGAGCGCTATGGAAGCAGTGATCGTTCGACAGCCGATCGTTACGGAAACGGTGATCGCCCGGCATCAGATCGTTACGGAAGCAGCGATCGTCCGACAGCCGATCGTTACGGAAGCAGTGATCGTCCGATGCCAGATCGTTACGGAAGCGGTGATCGCCCGGCACCAGAGCGCTATGGAAGCAGCGATCGTCCGACGGCCGAGCGCTATGGAAGCAGTGATCGTCCGGCAACAGACCGCAGCGGAAGCGCGGATCGCCAAACCACCGACCGTCAGGCCGAGCGCTACAATGCGGCGGCGGATCGGACGGGATTGCCGCGCATGAGCGACGAGGAAAAGCGGATCAGCCTGGAGACGTTGGACAGCGGCGAAATTGCCGAGGGCATTTTGGAGATCATGCCCGACGGGTTTGGCTTTATCCGCTGTGAGAATTACCTTCCCGGGGAAAACGACGTATATGTGGCGCCGTCCCAGATTCGCCGTTTTAATATGAAAACAGGAGATATCATCCGCGGAACAAAGCGCATCAAGACAGGTACCGAGAAATTCGTGGCTCTTTTATTTGTAAATGAGATCAACGGAATGCCGCCGAGAGCGACGGAAGCCCGCCCGAACTTTGAGGATTTGACGCCGATCTTCCCCAATTCCCGGCTGCATCTTGAAGTGCCCGGCGGCAAGGTATCGATGCGGATCGTAGATCTGCTTTCCCCGATCGGCAAAGGGCAGAGAGGTATGATTGTGTCGCCGCCTAAGGCCGGCAAAACGACGCTTTTAAAGCAGATTGCCCAGTCGATCAAGATTAACCATCCCTCTATGCATTTGATTGTGCTGCTGATTGACGAGCGTCCCGAGGAAGTGACCGATATTAAGGAATCCATTGGCGGTACCAATGTCGAAGTGATTTATTCGACCTTTGACGAACTGCCGGAACATCACAAGAGAGTATCGGAAATGGTACTGGAGCGGGCGAAGCGCCTGGTCGAACACGGCAAAGATGTGATGATTCTTTTAGACAGCATCACGCGCCTGGCCCGCGCCTACAATCTGACCGTCGCGCCCAGCGGACGCACGCTGTCCGGCGGTTTGGACCCGGCAGCCCTGCATATGCCCAAGCGCTTTTTCGGCGCGGCCCGCAATATGCGTGAAGGCGGCAGCCTGACAATCCTCGCGACGGCGCTGGTGGAAACCGGAAGCCGTATGGACGATGTGGTGTTCGAGGAGTTTAAGGGGACGGGCAACATGGAACTGGTGCTCAACCGCAAGCTGTCCGAAAAGAGGATTTTTCCGGCTATTGACATCTTAAAATCGGGAACCAGGCGCGACGATCTGCTGCTTACGCCGGAGGAGGCGGAAGCGGTGGAAAATATCCGCCGGGCGACGAACGGCATGAAAGGCGACGAGGCCGTGGAGCGGATTCTTGATATGTTTGCGCGGACGAAGAACAACCGGGAATTTATCGCCATGTCGCGAAAGACGCGGTTTATCTGATATCGTTTAAAAGGCACGTTTGAAAGACAGGTTCATTGAACAACAAAAAATTTTTCTTGCATTTTACAGAGGACTATGCTACAATGAACAGGCTATTTACAAGGATGTTTGGAATCATCCAAATGAGAATGACGAGGTGAAAAAGATGAAAGACGGAATCCATCCCGAGTATCACCAGGCAAAGGTGATCTGCAACTGCGGCAACGAGTTCGTGACCGGCTCTACGAAGAAAGAGATCCACGTGGAGGTCTGCTCCAAGTGCCATCCTTTCTACACCGGACAGCAGAAGGCTACGGCCGCCAGAGGACGTATCGACAAGTTCAATCGTAAGTACGGCATCAAAGCGGAGTAAGACAGAAAAGACAAGGTTGGGGTTTCGGGCACATGCCATGAAATGCCAGCCTTTTTTCTACTTGCCGGAATTATACGTGCGCCGTAGGCGCAGCATATCACCAGGGTACGAGAGCATAGAAGCGAGGAAATTAAAATGAAGTCATCCGGGATCGGCGGTCAGGCCGTCATCGAAGGTGTTATGATGAAAAACGGCCGGGAATATGCCGTAGCCGTCCGTAAGCCGGACGGGGAGATCGAAATCAAAAAAGACTGCTATGAGGGGATTACAAGCAAATGCGCGCTGTTTCGCGTTCCGTTTGTCCGGGGGATTTTTAATTTTATCGAGTCGCTGAGCCTGGGTATGGGAATATTGAATTACTCGGCTTCTTTTTATGAAGAAGAAGAGAAGGAACTGAGCGAAGAAGAGCAGGCCAGGCAAAAGAAAAAAGAAGATTTTATTATGTCCGTGACAATGGCTTTCAGCCTGGCGCTGGCGGTGGGGATTTTTATGCTGCTTCCTACATGGATCGCCGGCTTTTTGCGCGGCTTTTTGTCCCCGCAGGGGACGGAGAATTATCTGGCGGTCGCGGCCTTAGAGGGTGTGATCCGCATCGCGATCTTCATCGCGTATGTAGCGGGAATTTCGCTGATGAAGGATATCCGCCGGGTATTCATGTACCATGGGGCGGAACACAAGAGTATCAACTGTATCGAGCACGGCCTGCCCCTGACCGTGGAAAATGTGCGGAAAAGCTCCAAGGAGCATAAGCGCTGCGGCACCAGTTTTTTACTGATTGTGATTGTAATCAGCACGGTCGTGGTCATGTTTGTGCATACGGATACGATCTGGCTGCGGATGCTCAGCCGGATCCTTTTGCTGCCGGTGATCACGGGCCTGTCATATGAATTTTTGAAGCTGGCCGGGCGCAGCGATTCGCCGATCGTCGACCTGCTGAGCCGGCCGGGTCTGTGGTTGCAGGGCCTTACGACGCGCGAGCCGGCCGACGATATGATTGAGGTGGCGATCGCTTCCGTGGAAGCGGTCTTTGACTGGCGGGAATATCTGCGGGAGAATTTCCCGGGCGTGGAGATACCGGCAGACGGGGAGAAACCGATAGACGGAAAGGCGCCAGAGAGAAAGATACCGGCAGACGGAGCGAACGCCGATGAATCGTAACCAGGGAGCGGAAGCCGGCCAAGACAGCGGAAATTTAGAGACACACGAGTCTCAACTGGAAGCATCTTATGAGATTCTTCTTTGTAAAGCAGAGCGGCAGCTGATATCTGCCGGCGTGCCGGACGCGTCGCTGGATGCATGGTATCTGCTGTCGGATACGTTTCGGATCAGCCGGGCAGACTATTTGTGGAAAAAGAAATCTTGCCCGCCCGTGATTCCCGACTGTTGGCAGGAACGGCTGGACCGACGCTGCCGGCGTGAGCCGCTTGCGTATATTGTGGGAAGCACCGAGTTCATGGGGCTTTCGTTCCGGGTTGGGCCGGAGGTGCTGATTCCCAGACAGGATACGGAGACGCTTGTAGAGTGGGTATTGGCCGATGAAAAGCGGCTGGATCAGGAAAGGGAGGCAGGTCGTGTGCCGGGGGAGAGCAGAGCTTTGCGTCGCGGGCCGCTTTTGGACTTGTGCACCGGTTCCGGCTGTATCGGACTTTCGTTGGCCCGGCTGGGCGGTTTTGAGGTGACGTTAGCCGATCTGTCGGGGAAGGCGCTGGCAGTGGCAGAAGAGAACGGCCGCAGGCTGGGAGTGGAGGTCCGGCTGTATGCAGGCGACCTCTTTGACGCGCTGCCTAAAGGGGAGCGCTACGATGTCATTGTTTCCAATCCCCCTTATATTGAAAGTTCCGTAATCGAAACGCTTCAGGAGGAGGTGCGGGACTACGAGCCGCGCATGGCACTGGACGGGCAGGCGGACGGCCTGTATTTTTATCGCAGGCTGGCAAAGGAAGCGCCTTTTTGGCTGAAGCCGGGCGGGCGTTTGTATGTGGAAATCGGTTATAATCAGGGAACAGCCGTGCGGCGGCTGTTTACGGAGGCAGGCTTTTCGGCGGTGGAGCTTCGCCGGGATCTGGCGGGAAATGACCGCGTGGTGAGAGGAGTTTATTGGAATGTTTGATCGTTTGGAAGATATACTGGTTCATTATGAAGAACTGCAGGCAGAACTCTCGCGGCCGGAGGTGGCGGGGGACCCGGCACGCTTGAAAAAATTGATGAAGGAGCAGGCGGACCTGGCCCCGCTGGTAGAAGCCTACAGCGCCTATAAAGCGGCAAAGCAGGACGTGGAGGACAGCCTGGCCCTTTTGGAAGAAGAGAGCGACGAGGAAATGCGGGAGCTGGCCAAGGAGGAATTGGCGCAGGCCCGCACCCGGATCGGCGAACTGGAGCAGGAGATGAAAATCCTTTTGCTGCCCAAAGACCCGAACGATGAAAAGAATGTCATCGTGGAGATTCGCGCCGGCGCGGGCGGCGATGAAGCGGCGCTGTTTGCCTCGGAACTGTACCGCATGTATGTGCACTTTGCGGAGCGCCAGCGCTGGAAAGTGGAGCTGATTAACGTTTCCGAGAGCGGAATCGGCGGCATGAAGGAAGTGGAGTTTATGATTTCCGGCCAGGGCGCGTACTCCAAGCTCAAGTACGAAAGCGGCGTCCACCGCGTACAGCGGGTGCCGGAAACGGAGTCCGGCGGCCGTATCCACACCTCGACGGCAACGGTGGCGATTATGCCGGAAGCCGAGGAATTTGACGTGGTGATCGACGATAAGGATATCCGTATCGATGTGATGCGGGCCTCCGGCAACGGCGGCCAGTGCGTCAATACCACGGACTCGGCGGTACGCCTGACACACATCCCGACCGGGATCGTGATTTACAGCCAGACGGAGAAATCCCAGCTGCAAAATAAAGAAAAGGCATTTCGCCTGTTGCGCTCCAAGCTGTACGATATGGAACTGGAAAGACGCCAGAACGAGGAGGCGCAGAACCGCCGCAGCCAGATCGGTACGGGCGACCGTTCGGAGAAAATTCGTACCTACAATTTCCCCCAGGGCCGTGTGACCGAACATCGGATCAAGCTGACTCTGTACAAGATCGACGCGGTGATGAACGGTGATTTGTATGAAATTATCGACAGCCTGATCGCGGCGGACCAGGCGGAGAAACTGGCGCGGCTGAATGAGCAGTAAAACAGAACAAAAAGATGCAGGGCGGAGGCGATCGAATAAGTCGCGGCCGCCCTTGCTGTTTATGCCTGCGGCCGTGCGGATTTTTGCACCCTTTCCTCTTGCTTATCGCAGGGGGGAATGTTACAATAAGAACAACAAAAGACAAGTGCCTAAAATGTATGTACAAGGGGTGGGAAGCTATGGATATTACGATTATCGGGATTGCCGGGGGTTCGGCGTCAGGAAAGACTACGGTGGTAAAAAAACTCCAGGAACGCTTTACGGGGGAGATTCATGTGTTGGGCCATGACAATTATTATAAAGCCCATGACAATATGCCTTTTTCAGAGCGCACGCTGCTGAACTACGACCATCCGGACGCGTTTGAGACAGAATACATGGTGCGCCATATCCAGGAACTGAAGGAGGGCCGTTCAATCGAGCATCCGACCTATGATTATACGGTCCACAACCGGGCCAGGGAAACGGTCTTTATGGAGCCGCGGCCGGTGATCGTGGTCGAGGGGATTTTGGTGCTGGAGGACGCGGCATTGCGCAATCTGATGGATCTGCGGATTTTTGTGGACACAGACGCCGAAGAACGTCTGGCCCGGCGTATTCTGCGCGATACGAAAGAGCGCGGACGTAGTCTTGAATCGGTGCTGACGCAGTATACGACGACGGTAAAGCCGATGCATGAGAAGTTTATCGAGCCCAGCAAAAAGTACGCGGACCTGATTATTCCGCGCGGCGGGCACAATAAGCCGGCACTGAAAATGCTGGAGTGTTATATCGAGGCGCTTCTCGCGCGGCGCAACGAACGCGAGCCGGAGGAAGGATGAGAACAGCGTTTTTATTTGTATAATTGTATCTAAAACCGGTGTAAAATCAAGAAAACCTTACAATTTCATGCATAAATCTTTCAATGTGCCATTTTCGCTTGCATTGAAATCCGAACATGATATAATGTCGCTAGACATTATATCCGCGCCGATTCGCGTCCGAGCGAAGCGAGGACAATCCTTAGCGAATCGTGTGCATCCCCCGGAGGGTCATGTGCGAAGCACATGAAATAATGTCGCT
>JAAWCS010000079.1 GCA_022793375.1 Lachnospiraceae bacterium | reverse complement strand
GAAAAAGTCAAAAAGCTGACTGGATTGACAACTCTGGATGCCTTGTATCTGTCCAAAAAGGAAGTCGAAAATTTCTTCCAAAACGGCATGCTGCTTGACTTCTGAGTACTAGGTTTTGAGAGAAACGACGGAAGTCAGGTATGATAACAATATAATATTACAATACGAAACATCCCAAAATCAACAACCGCGGAAAAGCAAATGCGGACAAAGTCTGCCGTTTGAGACATCTCGAGATCCTTGTACGAAACGTTCAGAAGCCCTGCCATGGACCTTCTGATTTTATAAATACCACGCACTATTAAAGGAGGAAACACCGCAAGGGTGTCCCATTATGCCCTGAGAACACGGGCAAAAAAAGGAGGAAACGAGACTATGAAGAAATTTGCAGCAACGTTACTGGCACTCATTATGGTGCTGAGCCTGTCTGCCTGCGGCAGCAAGGCCGATTATCCCGGTAAGCAGATTACTCTGATCTGCCCGCTGGCGGCCGGCGGCGGTTCCGATACCATCAGCCGTCTGTTTGCGGCCGCGCTGGAGAAGGAGCTGGGCGTTTCGGTTATCACGGAAAACAAGCCGGGCGCCGGCGCGGGGATCGGCTTGGAAGCGATCGCCGCCGCGGATAAGGATGGCTATACCATTGGCTACATACCGGCGGAAGTAACCACCGTGGAGGCAATGGGCAATGCGACCGTTACGCCTGAAAACTTTGAGTTCATCTGCACGGCCATGAAAATCAGCGCTCTGATCTGCGTACCTGCGGACAGCGAGTGGAATACGCTGGAGGACTTGATTGCCGCTGCCAAAGCCGATCCCGGCGCGGTTACTATCGGTACGGCCGGCGTGGGAAATGCTTATGAGCTGGGTTTGCGCGCAATGCTGAAGTCGGCCGGTATTGAGATGAATATCGTAAACTTCAGCGGCGGCACCGCCGAAGCGATCACGGCGATGATGGGAGGCAACGTACAGTGCTGTACCGCCGGCACGGCCGAGGCATTGTCTTATGTCAATTCCGGCGAGTTCCGGCTGCTGTGCAACCTGTCTGCCGAGCGTTCGGCACTCTTTCCGGATACGCCGACGGCCACCGAATTGGGCTATGCCTGTGACGGCGGTTCCTGGGGCGCGTTTGCCGCGCCGGCCGGTACGCCCGCCGAGGTGATGGAGATCCTGCGCAAGGCAGGCGAAACGATTCTGAACTCGGAGGATTTCAAGGCAACTCTGGCCGAGAGAGGATTTGACGAGTACCATGTGGAAGCGGTTCAGTTTAAGACCGACGCCCAGGAAATGTATGGTACGAACTCTGCCATCATTGAAGAATTTAACCTGTCCGCAAATTAGTTCTTCGGGAGTGTGTTTTAAACCAGAGGTTACGTGTACTGCCGGGTCAAAGGCTCGTAAGAGTTTTTGGCCCGGTCTCATAAGAGACGAGGAGGTATTTGCTTTGATAAAAAAGGGTGATACGATTCCCGGTATTTTTTCGCTGGCCGCAGGGGTTTTTACTCTGATCTATATCTTTCAAAATCCTAAGATGGTTATTGTAGACGAAGGTGTGATCGGCGGCGTAGGGCCGGGCTTTTTTCCGTTTATCTGCAGTGCGGCGCTGATTGTATGCGGTCTTTTGCTGGTCTTGCGCGGCGTGAAGCAAAACGGGACGGTTGACTACTTCCGGCTTACAAAAGAGAGAAAAGAGAACCTCAAGACGGTTGGCCTGCTGGCGCTTTTGATTCTGCTTCTGCTGCTTGCCTGGAAGATCAGCGGATTGTTTTTCGTGTGTCTGCCCATCTATATTTTTGCCGTGAACAGGCTGCTAAAGCGCAGCGTAAAATTTACGATCCTTTTTACCGTGGGTATGACGGCCTTTATCTATGTGCTGTTTCGGATGGGCTTTTCCATCCGCTTCAATCCTTAAAAGGGGGTGGCCGAATGACGTTTGAAATTTTTGCTTCGGCGTTTGCCGAATTGCTGACTCCTTCCGTATTCTTCTATCTGGCCGTAGGCGTGATCCTCGGCACGCTGATCGGCGCGCTCCCCGGCCTTTCGGCTACCATGGGGGTGGCACTGGTGACGCCGATTACCTTTTGGCTGGACAAGGTCGACGGCTTTGCCATGTTGATGGGCCTGTGGAACGCGGCGATTTTTGCGGGCGGCATCACGGCGATTTTGATCAACACGCCCGGAACGCCGGCTTCGATCACACAGGCATGGGACGGATACCCGATGTACAAGGAAGGAAAAGGCGGCCTGGCGCTGGGGATCAATGTAGTGTTTTCCTTTATCGGCGGCATGATCTCGATTCTTTTGCTGATCCTGCTTGCAAGTCCGATTGCCGATATCACGATCAAGTTCGGTCCTGCCGAGTATGCCATGGTGGCCTTGTTCGGCATGACGATGATGATTGCGGTCTCCAACGGCAAGGTATTAAAGGGACTGATGCTGGGCTTTTTGGGCCTCCTTCTGTCCACGGTAGGTCTTTGTCCCATCTCGGGCCTGCAGCGCTTCACATTTGGCAGAATTGATCTGCAGGCCGGTATCAGCTTTATCCCGGTTATGATCGGCCTGCTGGGATTGGGCGAGGTGTTTTATCAGATTTACGATTATAATGAACAAAAGGCCGGGCAGGAGATGGAGGCCCGCAAGGTCAGCCAGGCCCTGGGCCGCATACTGCCTACGGCCGGCGAGATGAAACGATGGACGCCCCGCTGTATTATTTCCGGCATAGCGGCGACCATTATCGGCGCGATTCCCGCGGCCGGCGGCGATATCTCGGCCATTATCTGCTGGGGCAATTCCAAGCGTTTCAGCAAAGAGGGAGACAAGTACGGGCATGGTTCGGCCGAAGGGCTGGCTGTTTCCGCCACAGCGAACAACGGCGTGATCGGCGGCGCGATGTGCACCATGCTGACGCTGGGCATCCCCGGCGATGCGGTGACGGCGGTTTTGCTTGGCTCCCTGATGATGTACGGCATGACTCCGGGCCACGCTATGTTCAGCGAACAGATCGGATTTACGGCGCAGATCATGGCACTGATGGTGCTGGCTAACCTGGCCTTTTTGGTGATTGGCCTGGCGACGGCCAAGGTATCGGCCAAGCTGCTTAATATGAGCCAGCCGACGGTATGGGTCGCGGTGGGGGCGCTCTGCATCATTGGCTCTTACTGTATTAACAACAGCTATATGGATGTGATCGTCATGTTCGTCATGGGGATCCTGGGATTCTTTTTAAAAGTCTATGATTTCCCCTCCGGCCCGCTGGTGCTGGGCCTGCTGTTAGGCGGTACGGTGGAGAAAAATATGCGCACCGCGCTGGTCATCTCCCAGGGGGATTGGAGTTACTTTATTACCCGCCCGATTTCGCTGACGCTTTTGGTCCTGATCGCGGCTTCCTTCCTGTTCCCGGTGGTGCAGGCGGTGATGAAGAAGAAAAAGAAAGATGGTGATATGCATGAAATACGTGAATAAACTGAGAGAAAAAATTGCAGACGGCCAGCTGAACTTTGGCACCCACTGCTCCTGTACGGACTTATCCTTCTATGAACTGTGCGGCCAGCTGGACTACGATTATGTCTGGATCGATGCCGAGCACGGCGCGATGAGCAATCCGATGATTGTCAACGCCATTCTGGCTACCAATGCCGGCGGAGTCGCCGCGCTGGTCCGTGTGGTGGATCATTCGGTGGGCAATATTAAGCCTGTTTTGGAAAACGGCCCCGACGGCATCATTTTCCCCCTGATTAACACGGCAAAGGAGGCCCGCCGCTGTGTGGAGGTCTGCAAGTATCCGCCCGCGGGCATCCGCGGCTATGGCCCCCGCCGTTCCCAATGGTACGGCGGTATGAGCGATGCCGAGTATTTTGAGCAGGCCAACGACAGCATTTTGCTGCTGATGCAGTGCGAACGCAAGGAAGCGGTAGACAATCTGGAAGAAATCCTGGCAGTGCCCGGTGTGGACGGCATTATTTGCGGTCTCAACGACCTTTCGGCGTCCATTGACAAGTTCGGCCAGGTATGGGATCCGGAAATGCTTGACTTGATGGAGCAGATCGTTGCCAAGTGCAAAAAGGCGGGCAAGCCCTTTGGGGCGTCGATCGGGATGGATTATGAGATGGCCCGCTTCTGGGTGGAGCGCGGGGCGTCGTTTCTCTCTATTGGTTTTCCTCAGGATTATTATATGATGCTGGGCCGGGAGGTGACCGACAAAGTACGCAGGATCGAAGAGGAGCGCGCCGGTTCCAGGTAATGCGCGGGCGGCTGTCGGAGATAAAAAAGAGACGCAGCCCTGAAACGTCAGGACCTGCGTCTTTTTCCGTTATACCTTTTGTTCATCAGACAGATGTTCCAGATACTGCTGATAATTTTCCAGCGATTTATCGAGATGCCCCCGCATGGCTTCACGGGCGCCGGCTTCATTCTGCTCATAGAGCATTTTCAGAATCAGCTCATGCCGCCATAGCGCATCCTCGACCCCGCCGCGTGTCTGCACGGCCCGGCTGATGATTTGACGGCAGAGGGAGCCGATGGCTTCGGTCATAATCGCCAGCAGAGGATTGCCGGAGGCCTTGGCAATCATATAGTGGAAGGAAAAATCATATTCCGAATATTGGATTTCGGACAGGCTCGGCTCCTTTAGCTTATCAAGCATCTCGGCCATTTTTTCCAGCTCCTCGGGAGTGGCGTTCTGAGAGGCGCGCGCGACAGCTTCTACTTCGAGGATATTTCGCATGTCAAAGACGCTGATATAGTCGATGCGTTCCATGCGGATGAGGCGGGAAAAAACAACGGCGATATCCTGCGCGTGCAGACGTTTCACGTAGGTTCCTTTTCCGGCCTTGGAATCGAGAAGCCCTCTTTCCTTGAGCAGCTTCTGTGCCTCGCGGATAATGGCCCGGCTGACTAAAAACTGCTCGGCCAGCTGCTGTTCGGAAGGAAGCAGGTCGCCGTCCTCCAGTTGATTAAGAATCTGAGACTCCAAAAGGTTCGCTACCTGTTCGTATAACGGGACTTTCTGTAATCCTGCGGCTGTACCATAAGCTTCCATTATATATGTACCATTCCTTTCTGCTGTAAAGAAAACAAGATCTATAACCAGGAGGTAGTGAAAGATGATTTATGCTAACATAAAAGATACTTTGCGTTACTGCGGTATCCACCCGGGTCTCGATCTGGCCCTGAAACATGTCAACCCCGAATTCCTGGCTTCCCTGGGCGATGAGCGTGTGGAACTCAAAGGGAAGGACGTATATGCGTTTAAGGTCCATTTGCAGACCAAGCCAGATGACAAGACCTTCTATGAAAATCATCATGAATATATCGACATTCATGTTGTATTGGAAGGGATCGAGAAGATGGATATCGATACACCCGAAAACCTGGAACTGTATGAAGAGAGTCCGGAAAATGACGCGTACTTTTTCCACGGCGGCGCCGGACAGGCAATGTTTCTGACACCGGACAAGTTTCTGATTGCTTTTCCGGAGGATGCCCACCGGACCTGCGGCATGGTCGGAGAGCCCCGGGATATTGTCAAAGCGGTATTTAAAGTGCGTCTGTAATCGGGGAGTCCTTGGCTTCCTTGCAGCTTACCCTGCCTATTATAGTACAGAAAAGGTGCTGATTCAACTACAATTTTGTTAAAAAGGATGCGGCTTTTAGAAATAGGAGAAGGCGTCCCGCTATGTCCTGAGAACACGGACATTTATATGGAGGACAATACGAATATGAAGCGATCGGATTATGTATTGGGAATTGATATGGGAACCGGCGGCGCGCGGGTTGGGATTTTTGATCTGCAGGGCCGTCCGATTGTATTTTGTGAGGAATCGTATCCTCTGTATACGCCGGCGTCGGGCCGTGCGGAGCAGAAGCCGGAGGAATGGTGGGATTCGATCTGCCGGGCTTCCCGCCGGGCCATGGAAAAGAGCGGGATCGACCCTGCTTGCATCCGGGGGATGAGCGTGGATACGACCTGCTGTACCGTGCTGTTGTCCGGCGAGGATATGGAGCCGTTTCGTCCGGCGATTTTGTGGATGGATGTACGGGCGGCCGAGCAGGCGAAACGGATTTTTGAATCGGGCCACGATGCGCTCAAATATAATGGCTACGGCATGGTTTCGGCCGAATGCCTGCCGGCAAAAGCGCTGTGGCTGAAGGAAAATGAGCCGGAACTTTATCACAGGGCCACCCGTTTTTATGAGTGCACCGACTGGCTGATGTATAAACTGACAGGTCAGTATACGGCCAGCATTAACTGCGCGTCGGTACGTTGGTATTACAATTCGCAGGAGGGCGGTTATCCGGTGGATTTTTATCAAACCATCGGTCTGGAGGATTTGGTGGAAAAGCTGCCTGCCCGGGTCGCGGCCATGGGCGAGCGGATCGGCGGCCTGACGGCCCGGGCGGCTGAGCAGTTGGGACTCAAAGAAGGAATACCGGTAGGCGAGGGCGGAGCGGACGCTTTTGTGGGTGTGATCGGGCTGAATGCCATACAGCCGGGCAAGCTGACGTTGATTACGGGTTCCTCCCATCTGCATGTGGCGCAATTTCGTGAATCCATTCACAATAAAGGCATATGGGGATCTTATCCCGACTGCATTGTAAAAGGACTTCAGATGGTGGAGGGCGGGCAGACCTCCACCGGCTCGATTGTCAACTGGTTTAAAAACCAGCTGTGCGGAACCGTAAAAGCGCAGGCCGATCGGGAAGGCTGCAGCGTATACGATATTTTAAACCGGGAGGCCGAAAAACTGCCGGTCGGGGCGGAGGGGTTAGTAGCTTTGGATTTCTTTCAGGGAAACCGCACGCCGCATGTGGATGCCGATGTACGGGGCATGTTTTACGGGCTGTCGCTGGGACATACGCCGGCCCACATGTACAGGGCAATCATTGAAAGTATCTGTTATGGCACCGAGACGATCCTGGAGGTTTTCCGCCGGTCCGGCTTTGAACCGGAGGGTATCGTGATCTCCGGCGGCGCCGTCAAGAGCCGTTTCTGGCTGCAGACCCATGCCGATGTCTGCAACGTGCCGATTCTGGTGCCCAAGGTGACGGAAGGGCCCTGCCTGGGTTCGGCTATTTTAGGCGCCGTGGCCGGCGGGGTATATCCCGACGTGCAGACGGCGGCCGATGCGATGACGACGATCGACTATACGGTGGAGCCGGATGCGGCCCGCCATGAAGAGTACATGTTCTATTTTGAAAAGTATAAGGAGATCTACGCCCTGGCAAAGGAGTGGATGCATGCGGTGACCACCCATGCGGTACAAAGCTGACCCCCCATACCTGCCGGCTCAAAGCGCCCGGAAAGCGTTTTGGAGACGGGGTTGAGACGGCGGCAGAGCGGAAAATAAAGAGGAGGAAGCACCGCAAGGGTACCCCATTATGCCCTGAGAACACGGGCAAGGAGGAGGAAGCACCGCAAGGGTGCCCCATTATGCCCTGAGAACACGGGCAAAGAGGAGGAAGCACCGCAAGGGTGCCCCATTATGCCCTGAGAACACGGGCAAAGAGGAGGAAGGAGTATGGCAAAAGTATCGGCGTCGATCCTGGCCTGTGACCAGACCCGGATCGGGGAGCAGGTGGCGGAGGCGGAGAAAGCCGGGGCTGACCTGCTGCATGTAGACATTATGGATGGAGTTTATGTGGAAAATTTGACATATGGTCCCCAGCTGGTGGCGGACCTCAAACGTATCAGCCGTCTGCCGGTATCGGTTCATATGGAATTGCTGCGGCCGGAGACATTTTTACCGATGTTTGCAAAAGCAGGAGCGGATATCATCACATTTCAGCTGGATGCCTGCCCGAATCCGATCCATCTGCTCAAAGAGATTCAAAAGGCCAAAATCCGGGCCGGGCTGGGCATTGGACCGGCTTACGACGTGGAATGTCTGCGTTATCTTCTGCATCATATGGATTGTCTGATCCTTATGAGCGTGGAGCCGGGGTATGGCGGCCAGGCTTTTGAGCCAAGCGTCTATGGAAAGCTGGGTCGGGCGCTGGAATTGATGAAAGAGACAGGCATACATATCCCTGTCAGCGTGGACGGCGGCGTGAATGAAGAGACCGGCCGGGAACTGGTAAGATCGGGCGCCGAGGTATTGATCGCCGGAAGCTATGTTTTCCGGGACGGGGAGATCGCGGAGCGGGTACGGCGGCTGAAGGCGCTGTAGTGAAGAAAGGGGCAGTCTAAAACGGGCGGCTCCCATAAAACGGCATAACAGAGGCTTTCACCTGCTTTGCCCATTGATCAAACAGGGAATGGACAATATCGTATTCCCGCGAATGTAAAAGGACAGGGCCGGAAATGGTTCGGTTTCCGGCTTTGCCATACAAAGCTATTTTTAATCCATATTGAGAAATTCGGCCGGCGTCATGCTTACCGGATTCTTTCTCAATTCTTTTACAAGCGCCATAACATCATCATCCGTTGTAAGACCGACTCGTTCTGCTTCACCTGCCATTTCTCCCTGGAGTATCCGCATGGCATAGACCGCCGAATTAACAATACGGACAGTGCCGCCCTCCACAATAAAGGAAATTCGGTCACCGCTTGCTACGCCAAGTACTTCGCGGACATCTTTGGGAATTGTGACCTGCCCTTTTGCCATGACCTTTGCATTATCAACAAAAAAATCATCCTTAACACAATCTCCACAATTCTGATCTTGACAAATCACCCCTACCGCCGTAAAATAATTAGCGTCCTAACAATCAATCCGGGAGGGCGGTAACGCCCTTCTCGTCCGTCCCAAAGGAGACGTCATGGAAAAGAAACGAGCCGGCCACGAAATCAAAACCATCTCCAATCTGCTCAAGCGAGAGATCAGCGGCATGTTTTCGGAGGAAGAGCATATAACTGGTATGCAGGGGCGTATCATGGGATATCTCTATCATCACAGAGAGGACGAAATATTTCAGAGAGATATCGAGAATGAATTCCTGATCCGCCGCTCCACGGTGACCGGCATCCTGCAATTGATGGAGAAAAACGACCTGATTTACCGGCAGAGCGTGGCAAAGGACGCCCGCCTCAAGCAGCTGAAGCTGACGCCAAAGGCCATTGCCGCCAACCAGCGGATCGAAGAGAAAATCGACCGCATGGAGGCAAAGCTGGTCCGCGGCATCAGTGAGACGGATATGGAGCTTTTCTATACGATTGTGGACCGCATGAAGAAAAATCTCGGAGAATCGTAAGTGGTCCTAAGAAGGGGCCGGTTTGCGAGTGCTGGTTTGTAGGGGGATATGGCGGACAACAGGGAGGGATCGCAGGCCCATATTGTTAGCCTGCTTACAGTTAAGCACCTAACAATTTGATAAAAGAATGGCAGGAAAAGAAGCAAACAATTGTTTAGCGAAGCTCTTTAAGTGTTTCGTGAAGGCCTTAACGTACAAGCCGGAACATCCTGAGGTAGAAGGCCCTGAGAACGCGGGCGGGAACAGGGAATCATTGCCGGTGCATTGCCTGGATATAATGCGGTCAATGCACCGGAGTGCAAAAAAGGTCCTGAGAACATCGACAGGAGAGAGGAGGAATTTTTATGATAAAAAAATTGCTGCAATGCGTCGGCGAATACAAAACGCCGTCGCTGCTGGCGCCGGCCTGCGTAGCCGTGGAGGTGGTGCTGGAGGTATTGATTCCGCTGATGATGGCGCATCTTTTGGATTATGGGATTGACGCGGGTGACATGACGGTGGTCCTGCGCACCGGGGCCGTGCTGACGGTCACTTGTATGTGCTCGCTGTTTTTCGGCGTGCAGTCCGGACGCTATGCGGCCCGCGCTTCGGCCGGCTTTGCCAAAAACCTGCGTCGGGCGATGTTTTATAATGTGCAGGATTTTTCGTTTTCCAATATCGACAAATTTTCCACCGCAAGTCTGGTGACACGCTTGACGACCGATGTCAGCAATGTCCAGAACGCTTATCAGATGATTATCCGCATTGCCGTGCGCGCGCCGCTGATGCTGATATTCTCGCTGATTATGACCTTTACGATCCACGCCCGTCTGGCGCTTATTTTCCTGGTGGTGGCGCCGCTTTTAGCCATAGGGCTGTACATCATTATGACGCATGCCCATCCGATTTTTGAGCGGGTATTCCATACCTATGACCGGCTGAACAACGTCGTACAGGAAAACCTGCGCGGTATCCGGGTTGTAAAATCATATGTCCGCGAGGAGCACGAGAAGGAAAAATTTGAGGAGGTGTCGGGCAGTATTTACCGGGATTTTGTTAAGGCCGAGCAGCTTTTGGCCTTCAACTCGCCGCTGATGCAGACGGCCGTATATGCCTGTATGCTGCTGATTTCCTGGCTGGGAGCGCGCTTTATCGCGGCCGGGGACCTTTCGACCGGTGAACTGACCAGCCTGATTACCTATACGATGCAGATTCTCTCAAGCCTGATGATGCTGTCGATGATTTTTGTGATGGTGACGATGGCCCGCGCTTCGGCAAAGCGGGCGGCGGAAGTCCTCGATGAAGTCAGCGACCTGAAGAGCCCGGCAGAGGCGGTGCGAGAGGTGGCGGACGGCTCGATTGTTTTCGATCATGTGAATTTCAGCTATGCCGGCGATAAAGAACGGTTGTGTCTGAAAGATGTCAGCCTGCGAATCGAGAGCGGGCAGACAATCGGCGTCCTGGGCGGCACGGGCTCGGCCAAGAGCAGCCTGGTGCAGCTGATTCCGCGCCTGTACGATGCGACGGCCGGCAGCGTGCGCGTAGGGGGCGTCGACGTGCGGCGCTACGATCTTGAAACCTTGCGCGACCAGGTCGCAATGGTCCTGCAAAAGAACGTGCTGTTTTCCGGAACAATCAAGGAAAATCTGCGCTGGGGCGCGGCAGGGGCCGGCGACGAAGAGCTGATCCATGCCTGCCGGCTGGCCTGCGCCGACGAATTTATCGAAAAATTCCCGCAGGGCTACGATACGATGATCGAAGAGGGCGGCAGCAATGTCTCCGGCGGCCAGAAGCAGCGTCTGTGCATTGCCAGGGCGCTGCTGAAGAAGCCGAAAATCCTGATTCTTGACGACTCGACGAGCGCGGTCGACACCCATACGGACGCACAGATCCGCCGGGCGTTTCGCGAGGAAATACCGGAGACGACGAAAATTATCATTGCCCAGCGCGTGTCGTCGGTACAGGAGGCGGATCAGATTTTTGTGATGGACGGCGGATACGTGGCGGCGGCCGGGACGCACGAAGAACTGCTAAAAAGCAGCCCGATTTACCGGGAGGTATATGAATCGCAGACAAGAAACGGGGAAAGCGGCGGGCCGAGCGGGGAAACGCCGCAAGGACCTGTAAAAGGCCCTGAAAATACGGGCAGACAGAAGGGAGGAAGCGCCGATGAGCAAGAATAAAGAAAATCAACCGGCGGGCAATCCTATGGCCGACGGCCGGAAACCATCCCAGGAAAAGCCTGCAGGACATATGCCCCGCAGGGGACCGCAAAATACGGGCGCGGTAATCCGGCGGCTGCTGTCGTATATTTTTGCCGAAAATAAACTGCGCTTTGCCGTGGTACTGATATGTATCATCATCAGCACGATGGCGAATGTGGCCGCGAGCATGTTCATCCGTTCGCTGATTGACGATTACATTGCGCCGATGCTGTCGCTGGCGGCCGGGGAGACATTGGCCCCGTATTTTGACCGGCTCCTGCGCGCCCTGCTGATGATGGCCTGCTTGTATGCGTCGGGGATTGTGGCCAGCTTCTTATACAATCGCCTGATGGCGTTGATTTCCCAGGGCGTGCTGAAGGAAATCCGCAATCAGATGTTTTCCCACATGCAGACGCTGCCGGTGCGCTATTTTGACACGAACAGTTTCGGCGACGTGATGAGTCATTATACGAACGATGCCGATACGCTGCGGCAAATGCTGTCGCAGAGTATTCCGCAGGCCTTTTCGTCGGTGATTACGATCGTGGCGGTATTTTTCGCCATGCTGAGCACCAGCTTACCGCTGACGCTGGTTGTGCTTGTGTGCGTGGCGGTGATTCTCAATGTCAGCCGCTTTATCGCCGGCCGCAGCGGACGGTACTTTATACGCCAGCAGCGCAGTCTGGCGCAGGCCAACGGCTACATTGAGGAAATGCTTAATGGTCAGAAAGTGGTCAAAGTATTCTGCCACGAAGAAGCGGTAAAAAAAGATTTTGACCGGCTGAACGAGGAATTGTTTGAGAGCGCCGACGCGGCCAACCGCTATGCCAATATCCTGATGCCGGCGCTAGCCAACATCGGCAACCTGCAGTATGTGATCCTGGCGATCATCGGCGGCGCGCTGGCGGCCGGCGGCGTAAGCGGGCTGACGCTGGGCGCGATCGCTTCGTTTTTACAGCTGTCCAAAAGCTTTAATATGCCGATTTCACAGATTTCCGGCCAGATCAACGCCATCGTCATGGCACTGGCCGGAGCGGAGCGGATCTTTGATCTGATGGATGAGGAACCAGAGACCGACGACGGATATGTGACGCTGGTAAATGCCCGCTATGAACAGGACGGCTGGCTGACCGAGACCAAGGAGCGCACGGGGATCTGGGCGTGGAAGCATCCGCACGGCGACGGGACTTTGACCTATACAAGACTGCGGGGCGAGGTACAGTTTTTTGACGTGGATTTTGGATACGATCCGCAAAAAATTGTCCTGCACAATATTACGCTGTACGCCGAGCCGGGCCAGAAGGTGGCTTTCGTCGGGGCGACAGGCGCCGGAAAGACGACGATCACCAACCTGATTAACCGTTTTTATGATCTGGCCGACGGAAAAATCCGCTACGACGGAATCAACATCAATAAAATCAAGAAGAGCGATCTGCGCCGCAGTCTGGGGATCGTGCTGCAGGACACCAATTTATTCACCGGCACAGTGATGGAAAATATCCGTTATGGAAATTTGAATGCGACGGACGAAGAAGTGCGTCAGGCGGCCCGCCTGGCAAACGCCGACGATTTTATCCGGCGTTTGCCGCAGGGGTACGATACGCCTCTGACTGGCAACGGCGAGAGCCTGTCGCAGGGACAGCGCCAGCTGCTGGCGATTGCCCGGGCGGCGGTGGCCGATCCGCCGGTGATGATCCTCGATGAAGCTACCAGCAGCATTGATACCCGCACGGAATCGATCGTCCAGAGCGGAATGGACGCCCTGATGCAGGGCCGCACGGTATTCGTGATCGCGCACCGATTATCAACGGTGCAAAACTCGGATGTCATCATGGTGCTGGAGCAGGGACGGATCATCGAGCGCGGCCCCCACGAGGAGCTGATCGCGGAGCGGGGCAAATACTATCAGCTGTATACGGGCGCCTTTGAACTGGAGTAAACCGGCGCCCGGCCGGGCTGGCGCCTTGCGGCGGCCCGGCGGCCTTCAAAGTCAAATCATACAAAAACCTCACAATGTATTGTAGAGATTTTTGGCTATATCGACGAAAGCGGGAATGCTGGTGCTGGTGTCCCGCTTTCGCCAGGCGATTTCCATATGAACGGACGGATAGTTCAAAAGCGGGATTTTTACCATGCCGGGGACGACGGCAAACGGCAGCATCGGCAGAATCAGCATGGCCGTGCCGGCCTGGAGCATAATCAGCGCGCTTTCAAAACTGGGGGCCGAATGGCTGATATCGATGCCGGCTTCCTTTAGCTGGCTGAGGGACGGCCCCTGGCAGGCCGAGAGGAAACTGGCTACCGAACCGGCGGTAGCGACGGCCTGTCCTTTTAAATCGGACAAAAGCAGGCTGGGGCGGTCGGACAGCGGGTGCTGGGGACGCATCAGCACATAGTAATTGAGCTCGTAGATGGGCAGGAAGGAGAGATCGGAGCATTCGGTATGCTCGCTGCTGTAATAAAAACCAATGTCAATGCGGCCGTCTCTTAAATCGTCCAGCGGCCGGGCATCGTTCTGGGGCAGGATGTCGACGGTAGCGTGAGGATAAGCCATGTAAAAAGAAGCCACCATGCGGGCCATCCGCTCATAGTCGAACAGTTTGCGGATCCCCACGATCAAATGGGCCGTATGGACCTGACTGATATCCTGCGCTTTCTGGACGGCCTGGCGATAGTAGGAGTGCAGCTGCACCATATCCTGGTAAAAGGCCTGCCCGGCCGGCGTGAGCTTGCAGCTGCGGGTGCTGCGTTCAAAAAGAAGCACGGAAATTTCTTTTTCAAGAGAACGGATCTGGTAAGTGATGGCGGGCTGAGAAAGACACATTTTTTGCGCAGCGCCGACAAAGCTCAGCGTTTCGGCGACTTGGATAAAGCATTCCAGCTGATAGAGGGTCATGGCGGCAGGGCTCCTTTCTTTCATAATACAAAACGTCGATCACAGGCCAAAAGCCCTCAGCGGGCGGACGGCCTGTTTTCATTATAGCAAAATGCAAGAGGAAAGCAAGGTTTAATAAAAATCTTTTATAAATTCGTGAGAAAATTTGATTTCTCAAATGCCTGGATTTTTTGTATGATAGGGCCGTAACAAATGAAAGGATAAAATAAACACGATTTCAGGGAGGATGCAATGAAAAAAGGGATTTCCAGACGTGATTTTTTAAAAGGGACGGTAGCAGGAGCGGCAAGCGTGGCAGCGGCCGGAATTTTGGGAGCGTGCGCGAATAGCGCGGCGGCAACGACGGCTGCGCCGGATACAACGGCTGCCCCCCCCGAAACGCAGGAAGCGACGACAGCGGCTCCTGAGACAACAGCGCCGGCAGAGACGGAAGCGCCCGCGGCGCCCGAAGCCGGCGGTGACGGCAAATATGTAACCAAGGCCATGGGCCATGAGAGCTGGGTGTATGTGGCGACCACGCTGGCAGACGGCAAGATCGCTGCCTGCCAGGTATTGTCCCATGAGGAGACGATCGGTATCGGCAACTATGCCTGCGCCCGGATCCCGGCGGCGATCGTGGCAAATCAGAGCGTCAACGTGCCGAATCTGCGCGGCGCAAGCACCACGTCGCTGGCAATCAAGGCGGCCGTTTCGGAGGCGATTACGCTGGCCGGATACAAGATCGATGATTTCTCGGCAGAAATTGCCCGTCCTGTAAACTCGGGCGAAGCAGAGGAGGAGGCCGATGTCGTCATCATGGGCGCCGGTACGGCCGGACTAGTATGCGCGGCTCGTCTGCTGGAGGCCGGCTTCAGCGTAACGCTGGTAGAGAAGCGGGATATTGCCGGCGGCTCGATGGCGATGACCTATGGCGGCGTGGCGACAGCCGGTTCCAAACTGCAGACCAACTATGATGTAGACGGCGCGTATGCTGCTTCACCGATGGGCACTTTGGACGGTATGATGAATTTCTGGAAGAGCAGCGAGCAGTATCACAGAAAAGATTTCTTCAACGGCGAGATGCCGTATATGACGACGCAGTACACCTATGCGGGCGATCTGGTAGACTGGATGCACGGCATGGGCATCGGCTTCAATACGCTGGGCACGTATGAGAGCGCGACCGCTTACGGCGCGTCCACCCCGTACCTGGCCCCCGGCTGCTATGAAGGCGGAGCCGGCTATGCGCTGATGTTCTTGGAGCAGCGGATCGGCAAATATGAGAAGGGCAAGATCATTTACTCCACCAGCGTAACCGAGCTGATTCAGGACGAGAACGGCCGCGTGACCGGCGTCCGCGCAGAAGGCGAGGACGGAATGAAGTATACGATTACCGGCAAGGCTGTCTGCCTGGCTTCCGGCGGTTATGCGAAGAATAAGGAGATGCTGCAGCAGTACAATGAAGGCTATGCCGATTTCTTCTATAACTGCGCCTCCGCCAGCACCGGCGAAGGAATCCAGATGGGCCTGGCGGCCGGCGGCGTGATGGAGTGTGAGAACCGTCCTCTGCCCGCGTTTTTGTCCAGCTACAAGAGCAAGTTCGAGCTGGCCTTTATCCACTCCACGGCTCCTGGCATTATGGTCAATATCAACGGCGACAACATCGGAAACATCATGTCCGATAACCACTACAAGATGGCATCGGCCAAGCTCAACAAAGACAATGGCGACACCTTCTACTACATCTTTGACGAAGCGTCGGCCGTCATGCTGCGCGACAGCGAGTCCTATGGCTTCAACGGCTATGTGGCGATGTTTGAGAAAGAGGAGGCCGTCCATTATGACAGCGTGGAAGCCGCGTCCGCGGAACTGAACCTGCCGAACCTGGCGGCGGCCATCGAAGCCAACAACAAGGCGGCGCTGTCCGGCGAAGCCGACGAATTCGGCCGCAAGAACTGCCCGTACATTGAGACGCGCACCGGCCTGTGGGCGATCCGGGTTGACCCGACCTTCTATCTGACGACGGCCGGCCTGGCGATCGATACGGAGTGCCATGTACTGAATGCCGAGAGAAACGCGATTCCCGGCCTGTACGCGGCCGGCGACGTCTGCGGTTCCATTGAAGAAAAGGATGCCAAGCAGTACGGCATGGGATTTGACGCCGCGCTGGTATACGGCTACATCATGGGTGAGACGCTCAAGAAGGAGCTGTAAATAAATCCTCCGCATCCCGGGTGCGGCGCCCCAACTGCGCCCGGGCATGAAAAATGCCGCTTTCCGGTTCATAGAATCGGAAAAGCGGCGTTTTGTCTGCGGAAAATCAATAGCCGGTAGCGGTTTCGTTCTTGGCCAGCTTGATGATACGGCTGGTGCCCAGGCGTCCGGCGCCCAGTTCGATAAAGCGGATCGCGTCGTCAAAAGAAGAAATACCGCCGGCCGCTTTGATCTTTACGTCGGGTCCCACATGTTTGGCAAAGAGTTCCACGTCGGCGAAGGTAGCGCCGGCTGTGGAGAACCCGGTCGAAGTCTTGATATAGTCGGCGCCGGCTTCGGTAACCAGACGGCACATGGTGACCTTCTCCTCGTCGCTCAGCAGGCAGGTCTCGATAATAACCTTTAAAATCTTGTCGCCGCAGGCGGCTTTCAGCGTCTTGATCTCCTCGCGCACCTTATCGGTATCGCCGGCGCGCAGATCGCCGATATTGATAACCATGTCAATCTCGTCCGCGCCGTTGGCGATAGCGTCCTTGGTCTCAAATTCCTTGACTGCCGTCGTATTGTATCCGTTCGGGAAACCAATGACCGTGCAGACTGCCATCTTATCCCCGACATAGTCCTTTGCCCTTTTTACAAAGGACGGCGGGATGCAGACCGACGCCGTGCCGTAAGCGACGGCGTCGTCGCAGATTACCTTGATCTCGTCCCAGGTGCAGGCCTGTCCCAGCAGCGTGTGGTCAACTTTGGAATAAATCTCTTTTCTCTCCATAAAATAAATCCTTTAACCCTTTCTTTGTTTTTTGCCCGTGTTCTCAGGGCATAGTGGTACACCCTTGGGGTGTTTCTTTGTTTTTGCCCGTGTTCTCAGGGCATAGTGGTACACCCTTGGGGTGTTTCTTTGTTTTTTGCCCGTGTTCTCAGGGCATAGTGGTACACCCGCAGAACCGCTTGGCGGCTCTTCCCTTATTATAGGTAAAGGGCGGCGGAAAGTCAATTGTCTGGGAAGGTTTATTTATGTGACATTTATTTATGCGTGCCGGCTGCAAAGGGGCAGCGTTTATTGCGGCCAAATCGGCCGGATTAGGCTGAGGGCGCAAAACTCTGAAGCACTATGAAACTTTCAGCAGTGACCAGCGGAAAGAAAAAGAGGGAGGATGTCTCAATCATCCATCGGATCTTCCCGCCAAAATCATCATAACCCAATCCCCCAATTTTTCAAAAAACAGACTTCCGCTTGCTAAGCCGATACATTTCATCTATAATAAGCCACATAGGAAACTTTGCTCAAAAAGAAAGAATATAAGGAAAACAGCGGATGAAGAACGAATACGATAATGAAACATTTTTTGCCGAATACGCCAAAATGCCCCGCAGCCAAGAGGGCTTAGACGCCGCCGGGGAATGGCACCAGTTAAAACCCTTATTTCCGTCGCTTACAGGGAAACGTGTTCTTGACCTGGGATGCGGCTACGGATGGCACTGCCGGTTTGCTGTGGAAAAAGGCGCCAGGCAGGTATTGGGGATCGATATCAGCCGAAAAATGATTGAAGAAGCCCAAAGGCGAAACGAAGAAAGCCGGATCGAATACCGGGTCTGCGGCATAGAAGAATACGAATATCCGGAAAACAGCTGGGACTGCGTGATCTCGAACTTGGCGCTGCACTATATTGAGGATATTGAGCGGATATTCCAAAAGGTCTATCGGACGCTGCAGCCAAACGGGATATTTATTTTTAACATCGAGCATCCGGTTTTCACGGCAGGGGTTGGACAGGACTGGATTTATACGAAGGAGGGGACGCCGCAGTATTGGCCGGTCGACCGGTACTTTATGCCGGGAGAGCGCAGGACCCGCTTTCTCGGATGCGATGTGATAAAACAGCATCATACGCTTACGCAAATTTTGATGGGGCTTTTGAACCATGGTTTTGAAATCAAAGCAGTGGAGGAAGCAGAGCCGCCCGCACAAATGCTGGATATTCCGGGAATGAAAGACGAATTGCGCCGGCCGATGATGCTGTTGGTAAAAGCGGCGGCTCCGAAAAGCAAAGCCGCCGTAATTTACTAAGAAAGCCCCGGACGGCGGCCATGGGGATAGGCGTGTTTGCACGCACAGCCACATGGACATCGGACAGAAAGCGGCATTATTTAGATTCTAAATAGGAAATGTATAAGCAAAAATACAAACAGGAACCAATCTGCAATAGTAGCGGATTGGTTCGGATTTTACCGCGGTTCTGGTCAATAACCCGATAGGCGGCTCGTTTTCGTTTTATACTTTTATGCCCTTTCCAGCTAAACATTGCTTTATTTGCGTATCTGCTATGAGTTCTCCTAAGCGGTCTAAATTTCTCCTGATGGATTCGGCATCCATCAGTTCCAGGAATTTAAGAGTAGTCTGTATCTCAGTCTTTTTTCTGGTCTCGTCTACATATACCTGCGTTCTTTCTTCCCAGTTCATAGCTTTACTAATCTCCTTTCCGGCTCTGTCTAACTTGATCGGTAACATTTCCTCTATTCTGTCAATCGCATCCTTTTTGCTGTATAGGAGAGATACTAATGCGGCTTCCTCCTTTATTCGAGTTTCTTTCTCGCCGCCGGCCCCTGTTTCTGTTTGGAGCTGCTCAATCTCCCCATTTAAAAGCGCATGTACATCATTTTTCACGCTGTCGCTTTCTTTACTGTTTTTGATACACTTCGCTATATCTACTAAACTCATGCCTTTGAACTCGGAGACGGTTACTTTTAAGATGAGAGCCGCTACGACTTTATGCTTTGCGATCTCCTTGAATGCTTCGTCTTTAATTCTGTCATCGGTTCTTGAAAACTTTCATAATATATTTCAGAATACGGTCTTGCAACTTCGACCCGTTGCGTGTAAGATAAGCCTATGGCAAATTACAGATTTTTTGTAGAATATGAAGGAACGAGATACGACGGCTGGCAGCGCCAGGGAAATACGGACAGGACGATCCAGGGAAAGCTGGAAGCGGTCCTGAGCCGTCTTTTTGCGCGGGAGATTGAGGTGCATGGTTCCGGGCGGACGGATGCCGGGGTGCACGCGGCGGCCCAGGTGGCCAATTTCCATGTGCCGGACAGTGTCGGCTTTTCGTGCCTGGACGATGTGGGCGCAGGCGGTTTGGCCGTTGCCGGATCATGGCGGCCGGCCGGCGCAATGCCGCCTGGACCGGGTAAAAGCGATTGCCGGGCATTGGAGAGCGCATTGAATCGGTATCTGCCCGAGGATATCGGCGTATTTGGGCTGGAGCGGACCGACGAACGGTTTCACAGCCGTTATCAGGCAGTGGGCAAGACCTATTGCTACCGAATCTGGACCAGGGAAGAAAAGCCGGTTTTTGCGCGGCGTTTTGTCTGGCAGCTGCCAAAGCCGCTGGATGCGGCGGCAATGCAGCAAGCGGCGCGGCGTGCGGTCGGGACATGGGATTTTGCTTCTTTTTGCGGGAATAAAAGGATGAAAAAAAGCACGGTGCGCACGGTGGACCGGCTGGAGGTGAAGGAAAGGGCCGAGCTGGTGGAGATATATGTCCACGGCGACGGCTTTTTGCAGAATATGGTGCGGATTCTGGCCGGAACGCTCACAGAAGTCGGGCAGGGCAAACGCGGCTGGGAAGAGATGGAAAAAATTCTTGCGGCGAAGAACCGGGCGGCGGCCGGGATGACGGCGCCGGCACAGGGCTTGTGCCTGGAGACAGTAGATTATGATCCGCCGTTTTTACCGCCGGCCGGCACGCCCTGCCGCAATTTCTGGTAAACAGAGCCGGGTATTGTGGGTAGAAACAGCTGTGAATGCGGGCAAAGAGCCAGGCGCCGGCAAAAGGACCGGGCCGGTTTTAAGTAAAGCGCCGCTAAAAAAGGGACAGGTGGGAAATGACGGACTTTTTGGTAAAACGGTTTGTAAAAGATTATGAAAACGTCGGGGACGCGCAGGTGCGCACCTCGTATGGGGTATTGGCCAGCTGTGTGGGAATTGGGTGCAATGTGTTTTTGTTTGTGCTCAAACTGCTGGTGGGTCTGGCCGTTCATTCGGTATCGGTTATGTCGGACGCCTTTAATAACCTTTCGGACGCGGCGTCCTCGATTATCAGCTTCATCGGTGTGCGGATGGCCGGCCAGCCGGCCGATGCCAAGCATCCGTTTGGACACGGGCGCATTGAGTATATAGCGGCGCTGATTGTATCATTTCTGGTAATTGAGGTGGGATGGACGCTGTTCAAGTCATCGTTTGACAAGGTGCTCCATCCGAACGAATTGTCGTTTCGGCTGCTTTCGGTGGCGATCCTGACCGCTTCGGTCAGTGTAAAACTGTGGATGGCCTATTTCAACCGAAAGCTGGGCCAACGCATTGACTCGTCGGTGATGCGGGCCACGGCAGCGGATTCCCTGGGCGATGTGCTGACGACGACAGCGACGATTCTGACGCTGGCGGTCTATGGAATTTGGGGCGTGAACATCGACGGACTGGTGGGCGTGGCGGTATCGGTGATTATTATGGTGGCCGGCGTGCAGATTGCCAGAGATACGCTGAGCCCGCTTTTGGGAGAGCCGATTCGGCCGGAGGTATATCAACAGATAACGCAATTTGTAGAAAGCTATGAAGGCATTATCGGCAGCCATGACCTGATTGTGCACAATTACGGTCCGGCCAAGAGTATGGCGTCAATCCATGCGGAAGTACCGAATAATGTGGAAATTGAAAAGTCACATGAGGTCATCGACCAAATCGAGCGGGAGGCGGCCGAACGGCTGGGCATTTTGCTGGTGATCCATATGGATCCGGTGGCCGTAAACGACGAAAAACTGATCCATTACCGCAGCCTGACAGAGGAGGCGGCGCAAGAACTGGCGCCCGGCATCAGCCTGCACGATTTTCGCCTGGTGCGCGGTGAGCGCCAGATCAATCTGATTTTTGATTTGGTGGTGCCTTATGATTTTCCGGCCGCCGAGGAGGAAGAACTGAAATGGCAGTTAAACCGCGCCGTGCAGGAAAAGGATGCTGTCTGCTGCTGTGTCATTACCTTGGAACGGAGTTTTTGCGCGGCGGAGTAAGCATTGGGCGGCCGTCTACAGGGAGGTGGACTTGGCAAGGGCTGTCTCCGGTGCTTTGACGGCGGCGTCCTTTTGTGCGGCCGTCCGGATTGCGCCGGAGCGGAAGAGGGCGGCTTTGGCGCAGGCCGGGCCGATCAATTCATAAAGCACCGACGAGGCGAGGATGATGGTCATCAGCAGACTGCCGATCTCGGGCGGCAGGATTCGCTGGGCGAGATAGGCCAGACCAATCGCGACGCCGGCCTGGGGGACAAGCGCCACCCCCAGGCAGCGGCGAATCGCAGAACTGCTTTTTACGGTAAGACAGCCCAGATAAGCGCCGAGATATTTGCCGGCAATGCGGATCAGGAAATAGCCCAGTCCCACAAGGCCGAAATTTCCGAGCATGGTTATGTCGAGATTCATGCCGGAAACAACGAAAAACATCAGCATGATCGGCGGCGTAAAGACATTTAGCTGGCAAAAAAGCTCCTTGTCATGGGCTTTGTTGCGGTAGACGGCGCCGAGAACCATGCAGGACAGAAGCGGCGAGACGTCAAAAATCGTGCAGAGACCGGACAGTCCGAGAAGCAGGGCAACTGTAATAATCAGCCGGTTGTCCGTGCTGCGGTGCGGCCACAGAAGGCGGTGCAGCAGCAGGCCGAAGAGAGCGCCCAGCGCCATGAAGCCAAGATTATAGAGGATCGGCAGGGCAATACTGGACACCGACAGCGTGCCGTATTCCATGGCGGTGACGAGGGCGGCAACTATACTGAATACCAGCAGGCAGACCACATCGTCCAGGGCTACGACCTGCAGCAGGGTGTTGACAAATTCGCCGCGGGCATGGTACTGGTTGATGGTCATCATGGTGCTGGCAGGAGCGGTGGCCGTAGCGATCGCGCCTAAAAGCAGCGCCATTGACAGCTCCATGTGAAAAACAAGAAGCATCATAATTGTCACCAAAAGGCCGGCGACCAGCGATTCAAACAGAGTGATGACAATAACCGAGAGACCGGCGTCGCGCAGCGTTTCTTTTTTGAAAAAGCGGCCGACACCAAAGGCAATAAAGGCCAGCGCGATATCGCTGATAAAGTTCATATTATCTGCCAGCTGCTGCGGGATCAAACACAGACAGTGCGGCCCGATGAGGATTCCGGCTACAATGTAGCCGCTGACATTAGGCAGCTGCACCTTTTTGGTCAGCCGTGTAAAGAAAAAACCGGCCAGCAATATAATAGACAGCCCAATCAAAATAAGTGTATTTGTACTCAAACCTTCCAGATAATGACCCATGTTCTCAGACCTCCCGCCGATTGTTTGAAAAATCAAAAAATGTCCGTCCGTTTTTGAAAGCGGCCGGCTTGCTTTGAAACCTTTATTATGATATACTCGTTTTTAGATAAAATCAAATTATCGTTTTCTTGACAACCATAAAAAAATATTATGAATGTCTGTGAGGGGATTTTATGCTGGATGCAAAGCTGGATACATTGCTGGCCGTGTGCGAGAAAAACAATTTTACCAGGGCCGCGGAGGCCTTGTCTTTGACACAGCCGGCGGTCAGCCACCATATCAGCGCGCTGGAGGAGGAGCTGGGGGTGAAGATTTTCCACCGCGGCAAGGGCGAATTGAAGCTGACGCCCGAGGGGGAAATCGTTGTCAAATACGCAAAACGCATGAAAGCGCTCTATGAAAGGCTGCAGGAAAAGCTGATTGTGGCCGAGAAGCGTGTGACAAGACTGCGGGTGGGGATTACGCACACGGCCGAGAGCAGCTTAACGGCCGAGGTTTTGGCAAAGTACGGCAGCTTACACAGCGGCGTGAGCATTACGATTATTGCCGATACCATAAATAATCTTTATGATATGCTGTCCAGTTATGAGGTGGATTTGGCGATCGTGGAGGGGACGGTGCGGGAGCCGGGCATCAACAGCCTGCTTTTGGATACCGACTGTCTGGTCTGCGTTATGTCCAACAACAATGCGCTGGCTTCCAAAAATATGGTTACGCTCAATGAATTAAAGCGGGAGAAAATGATTCTGCGTCTGCCGAATTCTGGAACAAGAAACCTGTTTGTTTCCAATCTGGAAAGCATCAATCGTTCGATCGAGGATTTTGATGTGGTGCTGGAGGTCGACAACATCGCTACGATCAAGGATCTGATCCGCAAGGACCTGGGAGTGTCAATTCTGCCCGGCAGTACCTGTCTGAATGAACTGCGCAAGGGCAAGCTGACGGCGCTGCCGATTGAAAATCTGAGCATGATCCGGGAAACGAATATTTTGTACCATAAAGATTTTGAACATATGGAGGTGCTGGACTCGATTGTGCGCATTTATCGGGAGACGGCGCAGAAATACCGCTAATAGAGATGCGCCTGAAACGCCTGCAAAAATTGATTGAAAATTGATTGACTTGACTGAATCTTGATTTGACTTCCCATAAACGACTCCCTACAATAAAGAATAGAAGCAACCAACTTCAAAGAAAAGTGACCACAAGGACAAGACGAAGGAAGGGACGATTATGGGAGTAAAAATCAGCAGGAGAGATTTTTTGAAAGGCGCGGTGGCGGGAGCCGCCGGTATCGCCGTGACGGGGCTGACAGGCTGTGCGTCCGCATCGGAGACGGAGGCGCCCTCGTCGGCAAATGTGCCGGAGACAACGCCGGCCGCCACAAATGCGCCGGAATCCGTGACACCCGGCGCCACGGAGGAAACTGTGCAGCAGACGGGCGAAGCGGAAGCGGCGGACCGCGTTGCCATGAAGCCGGGCGTTTATGTGGGAGAGGGACGCGGCTTTGACTGGATTGAGCCGGTGCGCGTTAAGATTACGGTAGATGAGGAAAAGCTGCTCAGCGTAGATGTCATAGAGCTGGAATTAAACCGCGAAGAACCGGTGATTCAGCAGGCGGCCGTTGACCTCATGATTCCCCGCATGATTGAGAGCCAGTCCGTGAGCGTAGATGCGATTACCGGCGCGACCGGCGTCAGCTCGGGCATTAAGCTGGCTACTCGTGACGCCCTCGCCAAAGCGCTCCTGGCAGGCGGCAGCAGTGAGCAGGCAATCCGCTTTTTTGAAAAGGCGCAGGAGAAGGTGGAAAAGACCGTCACCCTGGACTACCGGATTGTAGTCGCAGGCATGGGCGGCGCCGGAACCATGGCAGCGCTGTCGGCAGCGGAGCAGATGACGGCAAACGGCGAACCTGTCAGCATCCTGGCTCTGGATACCGCGGGAAAATACGGCGGAACGGCGGCCAATGCCGGCGAGCCCTTTGCGGTCAATCCCAAGAGATACAGCGCCGCTTACAACAACGGAGAGGACTATTGCGAACCGGACAGTCTGTGGGACCACTGGATCAACACCTTTGCCAAGGGCGACTGCAAGGAAGAGCTGGTGCGGCTGTTCTTCGACCATTCCGGGGACACCATCGACTGGCTGCAGTTTGACCACAATGTACACCTTCACACAGCGCAGAAGGGATTTGGCGAGTGTGTATGGCCGGTGAAATATCAGTACATTTATAAGAGCAACGCAGAGGAAGGACATGACTACGGCGATACCGTGCTGGGGGATCGCTCCACTACGGTGGGCCAGTATTATGACAGGCTGGTAAAGGACTTTACCGATCTGGGCGGCGAGTATCTGCTGGAAGCGACCTGCTATGAGCTGACGTATGATACGGCGGCGGACCGGGTGACCGGTTTGAAGGCCCGCGGCGCGGACGGCGTCGAGTACGTCGTCAACGCGGATGTGGTAATCCTGGCCGGCGGCGGCTTCCACGGGAATCCGCAGATGCTGGAGAAATATCTGAAAAACGATTATTTCCCGCTCAAGAGCAGCCGATGGAGACTGTGGGGCATGTATCAGAACAAGGGACAGATGCTGGAGTCGGCGATCGCCCAGGGTGCGGCTACCTACAATATCGGCATGGTTCCCTGCACGCATTTTAAGACGACCGATCAGATTCTGACCTGCTATCCCACCTATTATCGGGACGGCCTGGAAGAGCGGATGCAGGAACAAAACTGCTGGTCTTTGAATGATGTGCCGCTGTTGATGGGAATCGATACCAATTCCATGCAGATCGGGGAAAACGGAAAGCGCAATTACAACGAGGGAGGTACGTTCGCGTTCTGGCAGGGCGGTCCGGTGTGGTATACCATTTACGGAAGCGATTATCTGGATGAGCTGTGCGAAAAGGGTTTTGCCGGCGATCCGGGCACCTATAAGAGCTCGACCAAGGTGTACGGCCAGGGCGGCTATCCCAACGCCCGCCCGATTCCCCAGGTGTACGAGGTCCTGGAGAGGGCAATTGAAAAGGGCTATGTCTGGAAAGCGGATACCCTGGAGGAACTGGCCGAAAAGATCGGCGTACCGGCGGACGTCTTTACCGCCGAGGTGGAGAAGTACAAGGGCTTTTGCGCCGGCGGCGTGGACGAGGACTTTGGAAAGAAGGACAGCCTTTTGAGCGACCGGATTCAGTACGGTCCCTATTATGCCATAAAGTGCGTGCCCACTCCCTACGCGACGCTGGCGGCACTGGATATCGATACGAATATCAATGTCCTGAAAACGGACGGCAGCGTTATGAACGGCCTTTATGCCTGCGGAAATGACAGCGGCGGCGTACTCTATTCGGAGCGGGACGCCTACGCGCAGTACGGCGGCGTGGCTCTGGGCTGGGCCTTTACCTCCGGCCGTCTGGCGGGAATCAATGCGGCAAATTATCTGGAAACACTTTAAAAAATCAAAAGGCGGATAAAGAAGTCAGAGGGCGGCGGCAAAACAAAAGATTGCCGCCGCCGCTTGTACCAAAAGCCGCGTTATTTTGCGGCAAAAATGTATCCGCTTCGCTGAAACGTAGAAATATAATAGGGGTTTTTGACGTCATCCTCTATTTTTTTGCGCAGGTTCAGCACATGTGTAAAAAGCGTCCGCACGGTTCCGTAGCTGCTTTCCCCCCAGACGGCCACATAGATATCTTCAAAGGCCAGAAATTTTCCCCGGTGGCGCATCATGTAGTACAATAATTCGTATTCGGTGGGGGAGAGCAGGAGCTCCTGCCCTCTTTTGGCGACATGACGGGTAACGGGGTCAAGCTGCAAATCGCGGATTTGAAGCGTCTGATTCTGCGGATGATGTAGACGGCTGCGGCGGATATTGGCCTCAATATAGGCCAGCAGGACGGACTTGTTAAAGGGCTTGATGAGGTACGCGTCTCCACCCATGTTCATGGCTTTTACGATGGTTTCGTCATCGTCCAGACAGCTGATGAAGATAATGGGGCAATAAATCTGCCGCCGGATCTGCCGGCAGAAGGAAATCCCGTCCATGCGGGGAAGCATGATGTCTAACAGGATGCAGTCACAGGACTGTTTGGAAAGAAAGGAGAGGGCGGCTTCTGCGCTGTGAGCGACGGTTACCTGGTATTTTTGGGTGCTGGTTAGGTAAAGCTCCAGCAGATGTGAAATCTCATAGTCATCTTCAATTAAAAGCACCTGGTCCATAGACAGCGGCCTCCTTGGAAAAAGTATCCTATCATGGAATGAAAGAACCGTTAAATCTCAACACTATTATATAAGAAAAGGACGGGCTTGAAAAGGCGTTTTTAACAAAGACACAGGAGCGCATGGTATGAAAAAGAAATGGGGTATTGTAATCCTGGCGGCGGTTTTGACCGCCGTGTTTCTGGCGGCCGGCAGCAGCGGCATAAAACGGGTGCCTTATGACGGCAGCCGCTTTGTGCTGACAGAGCAGGAGCTGCGGGAGGAAATCTGGCTTTTGCAGATCTCCGGGGAGCACAGCACAGTGCCTTCGGATGTCTGGCTGTTTTATCTGACCATATCCGACGATGTTCCGGTCTGCCTGTATCTTTTGGACTCGTATAAGGGAGCTTTGTATATAAACGGGGAAAAGGCGGTGCAGCAGGACATGCTTTTGGGAAATATCGTGATGCTTCCTGCCGGGTGTACGCAGTACAAAATTGAACTGCGCCCGGCGGCCGACCATTTTCTGTATATGACGAGAAACTATATCTATGTAGGCACGCAGAGCCATATATGGGAAAATATGAGACAGACGCAGTGGCGGCAGGGAATGTTTGCCGGCCTGTTCTTCTTTTCCGCCTTGTTTGCCCTGACCCTGTTTATGTGGAAAAGAAGCGAAACCTATCTGATTTTCTATGTGGTTCATGCCTTGATTGTACTGGTACTGAGCGTTAGAAGCGAGCTGGCTTCTGCACAATTTTTGTTTCTGGAATGGTGCCGCGGTGCGTATCGGCTGCTGCTGTCCGTGCGGGGCGCGGAGGGGATTCTGCAAAGCGCCTATATTTTGCTGACCTCCTGGGTCCATGCCAGGCTGTATCGGGCCTTTGTCGACGATTCGATCGGCGGCGTTTCTTATTTCAGGTATCTTCAGAGGATCTTTGCGCTGCTGGCAGCAGCGTCGGTGCTGCTGGGGCCTGCGCTGAATGTGTTTTTTATCTCTCATTTTTTCTACTTTTGCGTGTATCTGGGGGAGGGCTACGTACTTTTGCATAATCCGTCCGTCATCGGGCAAAAAAGCTTCCGGTATGTTCTTTTGGCGGCGTGGAGCACTTCTTTTTCCTTCTGGCTGGTACGGGCAGCCAACAATCTGGGTATATTTCCGTATCCGTACAGCGTAAGCAGCTATATCGCCCTCAGCTATACCATAGGCTTTTTGTTTTGCATCAGCGGAAAATTTTCGCTGAAATTTGTGCAGGCGGATCTTCTGCAGAGAGAGACGGCGCAGATGAACGAGCATCTGGAAAATCTGGTGGAGCAGCGCACGGAGGATTTGAAAGAAACGTGTGAACGACTGGAACAGGTGCAGCAGGCGAAAAACCAGTTTATATCCAATATCATTCACAATCTAAAGACGCCGCTTTTTTCGGTCCAGGGCTACGCGGAACTAATCGAGGAACAGTGGAAGCAGGATGCGGACCGTGCCAGGGAGTATGCCGGCGTCATCCGGCGCAATATGGAGTATGTGCAGGGAATGATCCGACAGCTGTCTCTTTTTAATCGTCTGGAAGAGGGAAGGATTATTTTTCATCGGGCCGCTTTTGACTGGAACGGTATGATCCGAAGGAGCCTGGAGGGAGTGGAGATCCAGCGGAAGGAAAAAAATATCTCCATCAGGACCGAGAGCGAAGAGGAACGTATTTTGTGCGACGGGGACGAATTGTATCTGCGCCAGGCCGTCCAGTGTGTTTTGGACAATGCCATTCGCCACAGCGCCTTTGGCGGACAAATTCACATCAAAAGCCGTGCAAACGGGCAGGGAGCGGCGGTGGCGATCCGGGTCATCAACCTGGGCGGAAATATCTTAACCATTGGCGGCAAAGCGGACGGAACACCCTGGCAAATCGGGCTGCAGTATCCGGTAGGGGACCGCGCGAAACGGGAGAAATACTGGGGGCTTTTGCACAGCCGCGACAATTCCATCGTCACCAGCGGCTGCTATGAAAGAGGGTTCTGGCGGGACGGGGCCTGGTATCATCACATACTGGACCCCCGAAGCGGCATGCCGGTTCAGAATCGGGTGCTGTCGGTTACGGTGCGGACAAAAGACAGCTTTCTTGCGGACGCCGTCACGACGCCCTTGCTGATTCTGGGAGAGCGGAAAGGGATGGAGCTGGCCGAGCGCTATGGCGTGGAGGTGGTCTATTATCTGCAGAATAATGAAATCGTATACACAAGGGGGACGGAGCTGATGCTTGTGCGGGAGGAGTGAAAGAAAAGGAACATGGAAGTAGCGCGCTGGAGGAGATGCGCTGCAGAACGGTTGTCGATTTGGCAAAAAATTGAAAGCCTAAAATCCACTTTACGACTTTCAAAGTGGAAATAAACTTTTCACTTCAGCCGTAAAAAAATTGGTAAAAAAATAAAAAAAGGGCTTGATTTTTTCGTGGGGATCGGTTATAATAATCCTCGCGTTGGAAATTGGGCTATCGCCAAATGGTAAGGCAACGGACTCTGACTCCGTCATTTCAAGGTTCGAATCCTTGTAGCCCAGCGATTATGGCCTCTCCGGGAATGAACCGGGGAGGTTTTTTGTTGCAGGGAAAAGGGGGAGAAGCCCGTTCCTCTTTAAACGGCACGGTACTCGTTGAAAGTCGGGGCGAGAAAGGGATTTTCTACAACCCCGGTCTGGTATTAAAACGTGGCGTATATGTTCTGACGGTTAAGGAAAAAGACGGCGATAACGATAAAGCGTCCTTAATCCGACGAATCAGACATTTGAGAGGTTAAAGCCCCTTGTTCAAGAAGCATACGAATTTTCGGTCGAGAAATTCAAAAAAAGAAAAACTTCTGTTCACCTACCTGTCAATGGTTTGAACTTATTAACATTGGTCGGGAAATAGATAGTCCTATATGCATTTCCATAATGCCTGACTTAGATCAGCCATATCCATGTGAAAAACGATCGATTTAACCCGCAACTGACACAACGAGTTAAATTATTGTTTTTACTTGATTTTGACTTCATTACAAGTTCATAATTCATCGGCTCTGCGTCTTATGCGTCTGGCTATTTGATGATAATTCGCATGAATATAGTAAGTTCAACGATTTCTAATATTTCTTATAGATGTATTCTGTGAAAATCCGATAAAAGCAATAAACAATCCATACCATCCAAGTTATTTCCCACTTTTGTGTTATTATACTAAT
>JAAWCS010000078.1 GCA_022793375.1 Lachnospiraceae bacterium | reverse complement strand
GCTATGTTTCCAGCGTTCCCGAGGTGACTCGAACACCCGACCTACCGCTTAGGAGGCGGTCGCTCTATCCAACTGAGCTACGGAAACGTGTATAAAATTGTGTATGACTTGTTACTCCATGTCCTCCAAAAAGTTTCCGTTGTAGGTTCTCTTAGGAGGCGGTCGCTCTATCCATCTGAGCTACGGAAACAAATAAAAATTACTAATTTCATCTTTCAACTTCTCTATTGTATCCATAAAACATACGAAAGTCAACCCCCATTTTTCCTCCCTTTAACTTCCCCTTTCCTCCCCACCTCCCCCTCTCATTTCTCCCCTTTTCCACAAAACCATTTTATTTTCCACACAAAAAAGAGAAAGAAAGCACATTATCCACTGCTTTCTCTCTCTTCTGTTGATTTTATCTTGATTCCTTTTATCCGAGATACTTCTCAATTTCTGCCGCTGCCAGCACGCCGGAACCGATAGCCAGACCGACCGAAGAGCCTGGATTGTCATAATACGGCATCGTGTACATGCTGCCGGCATCAACCCCCGCCACAAACAAGCCTTCAATCGGCTGATTGTCCCCATTCAGGGCGCGCAGGGATGCATTGACCTTAATACCGCCGTTCGTTCCCCAGGCGCTCGGCATATATTCAAATGCATAGAACGGAGCCTTACGTACCGGCTTTAAAAAGAACGCGGATTTATAGAATTCCTCATCCCGGCCCGCATCACAATAGCCATTGTACTGCTCTACGGTTTCCTCCAGGCGTGTCAGGCCAAAGGCTTCGGCAATCTCGCCAAGCGTATCCGCCTTGACCGCCCATCCCTCTTCGATAGCCTGGGTGAGGTGATCCTCGGCATTCTCCGGCGTTGTTTTATAATAATCCGCCTCTTCGCCGGCAGCCCATTCTTCGGGCTTACCCAAGAAAGCAAAGATTCCTTCCTCCCTCACTTTATCGTAATACTCCGAATCCATAATGCAGTACGCCTTGCCCTGACGGACCAAAGCCTCTCCACCGATTGCCAGCGGGAAGCGTGCTACCTGTCCTTCGTCGATAAAGCGCTCGCCGTTTGCATCCGTATAAAGACCGCCGAACAGCCAATAACCATAGTGTTCATTTTTATTAAACCACTCTTGTGTAAAAGGCCATCCTTGTGTACCCTTGGTAACCGCACCGCACTCATTACCCAAAACCGCAAATCCTCTATCATCGACGCCTCCGGCCTTATGGACAAGCTCTATTCCGCTGCCGTCGCTGACGGTGCTGCCCAGCGGGAATACTTCCGTATTAAAGTATTTTTTCTGCATTTCCTTATTTCCTAAGAATCCACCGGTACATATTAGAGAAGCATTTGCCCGAACCTCCACGATATCATCACCGCAGACTCCTTTGACACCAACAACCTTTCCGTTTTCCATCACCGGTTCCTTTACCTTAACGCCATACACAAATTGGCCTCCATTTGCCTCAATCTCCGCTGCAATCGGTGCCGTCCGCGCTTCTCCTGCGGATTCTATATAATGGCGGGCGCGGAATCCATTACCGTATACATCCGGCCACAGCGACATTTTAACTCCCAAATCCATCATATCGTCAATTGCCTTGCTGGTTCCGGCCAGAACCTTCTTTAGAAGTTTTCCGTTGACAGATGTATTGGAAAAAGCATACATATGACCAAAGAGCGTATCCAGCGAAACCCAGGCATCCTCTTCTTTCTGCAGCTTTGTCTCACAGGCCGCAGGCCCGCCACACATAGAAAAGTTGGAGGCAGCCGTTGAAGGGCCTGCTTCCAGAATTAAGATTTTTTTTCCTGCACGCGCCAAATTTAAGGCTGCCATCAGACCGGCTGCTCCTGCGCCCACGATTGCCACTTCCGCTTCATATGTAATAGTAGCTTCTCCCAGTTCTCCCGTGGATGCTTCTTTTGTCTCCGCTTCCGCCGCCTGCGTTGTAGTTTCCTGTACGGTTTGATCTGCCGTGGTCTCCTGCGTGGTTTCGCCCGCCGTAGTATCCGGCGCCTGGGTCACAGGTTCCGCCGCCGATGTCTCGGGCGCCTCTGCGGTACATCCGCCAAACAGGCCTGCCATTGTCAGGCCCAAAGCGCCGGCCGCCGTCCCCTTCAGAAAGTCGCGTCTTGTAATGTTTTTCTTACTCATTTTCTCTCCTCTTTCTTTATTATTGCCTGTTTTTTCAAGGCATAATGGGACACCCTTGCGGTGTTTCTTTATTATTGCCTGTTTTCTCAAGGCATAATGGGACACCCTTGCGGTGTTTCTTTATTACTGCCTGTTTTCTCAAGGCATAATGGTATATTCATATCTTAAACCTTATAGATACTTTAATGTCAATCCCCTTGATCCCACTATCTTTCGACAAAAAGGCACTCCTGTTTCCATTGGATTTTCCCCCTTGACCTCCTTGTAAAATCATTCATCAAAATATCTAGTGTGGCAACACATTTACATTACACCAAATGACTTGCCTGAATTTCCATCTGCCGCGTTGTCATCAGTCACCGATGCTACAGCATCGCCTCCTTCTTCCGCCTTGCAGACTGAAAATTCATTCTATGTCATTTGTTTGAAAGTAAATGTGTTGTCACACTAGATCACCATTTTTTTCCTCATTTATCTTCCCTTCCATTGCTTCTTTTTTCCAAGAAACTAAAACTATCCCCCCCAATCAATATTATAAGTTGTCCGTCTCTTTCCACTGAAACAACACTTTTCTTAAAAGCTCTTAAAATGGACAAAAAGAGCCGCCTTCCGGCAGACTCTGCGCATTCCCGCATGCCTCTCCGTAAAAGACAGCTCCCTATAGCCGTACTATTATATAATTTAAAAATTCTCCGTAATCTTTTTCTCCGACTATCAGATATATTCGATACATTATCTGACTAACATGCCCGTCGGTCTCCCGGTACTTATCCAGCCGCGGGTCTATTCGCAGTTTTTCTTCCCGACTGTCTCCTGTGCTGGCTCCTGTCAGCATACATAGATACTCTCCGGCCGGTACCGATATTGTCTCGTCAATTAGTCCATGCACTTCAGCCACTGAACGCTCGGTAAGCATCCCTAACTCGTAGGTGTTTTCCCGGATCCGTCGTTCCGCATAAAAACAGGCCGGAAGCAGCTTGACCCATTTTGCTATTTTTTCGCTCTGCCGATATGACTCCTGCAAATTTCTGTTTTCGCTGCATTTCAAAAAGACCAATTCCGGAAGCATGAGGCGCCGGCTGATCGACAGTTCCTCTTCAATATGTGAATAGACATACTGCATCTTCCGGTTCCATTCCCGTTTCTTTTTTTAAAGCCAGATCTCTTCCTCAATCTTTTGATTGTTTTTGGCAAGAGCCGCACAATAATCTGCCGCTTCGTGATACTCCAGCCGCTTCATGGCTTCTGCTACGGAAAATCCCTGTGCAATTAACATATTAAAGGTATTAAGACGATATACGTCTTCCAAACAATACTGCCTGTAGCCGTTTTCTCCCCGCTGAGGTTTCGGATAACCTTTCATCTCGTAAAACCGCAGGTTCGGCGCGGGAACTCCGCTGATCTTTGACATTTCGTGAATCTTATAGCCTGTCTTGTTTTTCATTTCTCGTATTCTTTAAACACGCCGTATCCCTGCAGCCAGATATCTCCTTTAAACCGGCGTCCTACCTCCGGCTGTCCCAAAAGATCCCGGTTGTTGATGCAGATCGAGATATCGATGCCGTTGCAGACAATTTGCAGGCGGTAGACGATCTCCTGCGTCCAGGTGTTTTGAATCTGATCGATCTTTGTAATATCCCCGATTACCATATAATGATCGCATTCCACGCCGGTGGGCATAAAACAGGAATCGACAATTGAATATACGTCCTCCTTGAGCATGCGCCGGGAAATCTGGCTGTACAGCGTGATGTCCTCTATGGTCAGGTTTTCCATGGCTTCTTCGTCCCCGTCCCGCGCCGCTTCCATCATCTGGTCGCGTTCCCTGGTGCTGGCCTTGATTTTTTGGATCTGCCGCTCTGTCTTTTGCACCGGTAGAAGAATTGTCCCTTTGGTCGATATGCCGGTGAGATAACAGCCGGCCAGTTCCGACGATTTTTTCTGTTCTCGCCGCTCCCGGTACTCAATTCCGTTCATCAGGAAAAAAATCAGCGCAGAACCAAGGCGGTACTCTTCAGAAAGTACCGCGTATGATTCTTTGTCTTTATGACGACGTATATGACAGCCCTCCATCGGCGTCATAATTAGCCCTTCCATATAAGGAAAATAATATTCCCTTTGAAATCGTCCTTCCGTATCCCGGTATCCATGCAAAATCACACCGATGCCATGACCTACTTCACATAAAAGCTCCATGTAGGACTGCTCATGTTCTTCGTGTCCGATTCCGCCGAATACCGGGGCCTTTTCCATACTTTTCAGCAGTCGGACTTCCTGGAGCTTTGTCTCTATCCTGCTAAAACCAACTGCTCTCAAATATCTGTGCACGTTTTTCCTCTTTATCGAAGGACGGATTTTCCGCGCATGTAATAACGCAGAACGTCCGGAATTCTCACGGACCCATCCTCATTTAAGTTATTTTCTAAAAATGCGATCAGCATCCGGGGCGGCGCTACCACCGTGTTATTCAGCGTATGGGCAAAATACTTCTTGCCGTCCGGTCCTGCGACGCGGATTTTCAGACGTCTGGCCTGCGCATCGCCTAAGTTCGAGCAGCTTCCGACTTCAAAGTATTTCTTCTGCCTGGGCGACCAGGCCTCCACATCCACGGATTTTACCTTCAGGTCTGCCAGATCACCCGAACAGCACTCCAGGGTACGCACCGGGATCTCCATACTGCGGAACATGTCCACCGTATTCTGCCACAGCCTTTCAAACCACATCTGGCTTTCCTCCGGCTTGCAGACGACAATCATCTCCTGCTTCTCAAACTGATGGATCCGGTACACACCGCGCTCTTCAATTCCATGCGCTCCCTTTTCTTTGCGGAAACAAGGAGAATAGCTGGTCAGCGTATAAGGCAGATTTTCCTCTTTGTTTACCGTATCGATGAATTTGCCGATCATCGAATGCTCGCTGGTACCGATCAGATAGAGGTCCTCGCCCTCGATCTTATACATCATGGCATCCATCTCGGCAAAGCTCATTACCCCTGTCACCACGTCGCTGCGAATCATAAACGGCGGCACGCAGTAGGTAAATCCTCTGTCGATCATAAAATCGCGTGCATAGGAAAGGATTGCCGAATGGAGTCTGGCAATATCTCCCATCAGATAATAGAAGCCGTTGCCGGCTACTCGCCGTGCGCTCTCTAAATCGATCCCATTCAAGCGCTCCATGATTTCCGTGTGGTAGGGAATCTCAAAATCCGGAACCACCGGATCACCGTAACGCTGCACCTCCACATTCTCGCTGTCGTCGCGGCCAATCGGAACCGAAGGATCGATGATATTGGGAATCTTCATCATAATTGTCTTGATTCGTTCCTCGACCTCTTTTTCCCGCTCGGACAATTCATCGATGCGCTCGGCATCGGCGGCTACCCGGGCCTTGACCTGTTCGGCTTCCTCCTTTTGCCCTTTTCCCATTAAGGCGCCGATCTGTTTGGAAAGCTTATTGCGCCCGGCCCGCAGGGCTTCTACCTCCTGCTTAATTTCCCGGTTTTCCTTATCCAGTTTAATGACCTCGTCTACCAAAGGCAGTTTGGCCTCCTGGAATTTATTGCGAATGTTCTGTTTTACGATCTCAGGATTTTCTCTCAGAAATTTTATATCAATCATTTCTCAGTTCTCCTTGTATGTTATACAATTCCCTGCGCATTCATGGCATCCGCTACCTTTTCAAATCCCGCGATGTTGGCGCCGGCCACAAAGTTGCCCGCCACGCCGTAGCGGGAAGCAGCGTCGCTTACCTTTTCATAGATTCCGATCATGATATCTTTCAGTTTTCCGTCCACTTCCTCAAACGTCCAGCTCAAACGCTGGCTGTTCTGGCTCATTTCCAGAGCCGAAGTCGCTACGCCGCCGGCATTGGCCGCTTTGCCCGGCATAAAGAGAATTTTCTTTTCCAGGAAATAGTCGGTCGCCTCCCGGGTGCTCGGCATATTGGCGCCCTCTGCCACGCATGTACAGCCATTTGCCAGCAGGACTTTCGCATCTTCCAGATTCAGCTCATTCTGAGTCGCACAGGGCAGAGCCACGTCGCAGGCAATGCTCCAGATGCCTTTGCCCTCCGTATAAACACTGCCGGCCACTTTTTCTGCATACTCGGAAATACGGCCGCGGCGTACTTCTTTAATTTCCTTTACAATGTCCAGCTTAATGCCGTCGGCATCATAAATGTAACCGTTCGAATCGCTTAAAGCGACTACCTTTGCTCCCAGAGCCTGGGCCTTTTCGGTCGCATAGATTGCCACGTTGCCGGAACCGGAGACGACGACCGTCTTGCCTGCCAGGCTCTGGCCCTCATGCTTTAACATCTCCTGCGTAATGTAAACCAGGCCGTAACCGGTTGCCTGGGTCCTGGCCAGAGAACCGCCGTATGTCAGTCCTTTGCCGGTCAATACTCCCTCGTACAAGCCGCGGATTCTCTTGTACTGGCCGTACAGATATCCGATCTCGCGGCCGCCCACGCCGATGTCTCCGGCCGGTACGTCCTGATCCGCGCCGATATACTTGCACAGTTCGGTCATAAAGCTCTGGCAGAAGGCCATTACTTCACGATCGCTCTTTCCCTTAGGATCAAAATCGGATCCGCCCTTGCCGCCGCCGATCGGCAGGCCGGTCAGGGAATTTTTGAATACTTGCTCAAAACCAAGGAATTTTAAAATACTCTGATTGACGGACGGATGGAAACGGAGACCCCCCTTGTAAGGGCCAATGGCGCTGTTAAACTGTACGCGGTATCCCTTGTTTACCTGTACTGCGCCTTTATCATCCACCCACGGTACACGGAAAGAAACGATACGTTCCGGCTCGGTCAGTCTTTCCAGCAGACCGCTTTTGCGAAATTCTTCTTCATGGGCATCGATTACCAGTGCCAGGGAATCCAGCACTTCTTTTACCGCCTGATGAAATTCCGCTTCACCGGGATTCTTGGCAACTACGCGTTCCATTACTTCTGATACATAAGACATAGATTTTTCCTCCTCGTATTATATGTGCATGGCTCTTTTTGGCCATATCTGACTATTTTGTATAGTTTCGGCCGCGGTCAATGTTTATTTTTCGCCTCTTCTAAACTTCTGGCCTCCTCTTTGCTGAGCGCCTTGTCACACTCTCCCTGTGTAATCTCTTTAATATAGGTATAACAGCTTTCACGGCTGTGAATGCAGTTTAAAAGAATACCGCTGTCGTTGCGGTCTAACAGTGTCATAGCAAAACTTGACAAACCGCCCATTCCGGCAAATGCGTCGTAGCGGACAACCGCTGTTTTTTGATACGAACGATTGAGCGTTTTGTTGATTGCCTTAATCATATCCTTGTTGGATTTATCCTCTTCTTTTAAAGCGTCGACGTCCTCGTATACTTTTAAGAAGCTGGATTCCAGGCTTTCCGCGCTCTTTCCTCTCATAAACAAGTCATACTTTTTATAAAGGGCTTTCATTTTGAAAATCCCTACGATAACCAGTATGCCCAGTACGAGCACCAGGCCGGCCAACACAAAAATCAGAATTGCCGGATCAAATCCTAAATAGTTTAAAATGCTGTTTTCCATGGTTTCGTTGTTCCTCCTACCGTATTTTTTCCAATATTTCTATTATTCTTTCCAGTTCTTCCACAGAATAGTAAGAAATTTCGATTTTTCCTTGGTTTTCATCCCGGCGACTGATCGCTACCTTCGTTCCCAGCTGATCTTTGAGCTTTTTTTCCATATCACGGTAGACGGCTGCGCCCGGCAGCTCTTTCTTTTCCCGCGGCAAGGGAGGATTCATCAGCGTTTTCACCAGCTTTTCCGTATCCCGGACGCTGAGATTTTTATCAATAATCATCTGGGCGACATGACATTGCTTTTCTTTGTCGTCAAAGGCCAAGAGCGCTCTGGCATGGCCCTGTGTCAATTCTCCGCGAATCAGCATGTCTAAGATCGGCTCATCCAGCTTCAAAAGGCGCATCGAATTGGTGATCGCTGTACGGCTTTTGCTGACGCGTTCGGCCAAATCCTCATGCTTTAAGCCAAATTCCTGAATCAACATTTGATAGGCTTTGGCTTCCTCCACCGGGTTTAAGTCCTGTCTCTGGATATTCTCAATCAATGAGATTTCCATGCTTTCCTGGCGGCTCAATTCCTTGATTAACACCGGGACTTCCTTCAAGCCGGCCAGGCGGGCAGCCCGCCACCTTCTCTCTCCGGCAATAATCGCATAGTAATCTTCTTTTTTCTGTACCAGCAGGGGCTGTAAAACGCCGTATTGGCGAATCGAGTCGGCCAGTTCCGCCAGACTTTCTTCGTCAAAAAGCTTTCGCGGCTGTTCGCGGTTCGGTTCTATTTGATGGATGTCCATTAAAAAAGGGTCGCCATTTTTCGGTTTTTCTTCCTTACTTTCTTCGATTTCCATGATCGGAATCATGGAGTCAATCCCCTTTCCCAATCCTCCTTTTTTCCTTCCTGTTCCCATAAAATACCCTTTCTATTGATTCACCTGTTGTGTTCCATCACTTCTTTCGCTAATAAACGATAACTCTCCGCGCCGGTTGATTTAGAATCGTAGATATTGATCGGCAGACCATGGCTGGGCGCTTCTGCCAGGCGCACATTTCTGGGAATGATCGTCTTATAGACATTCTGCTTTAGATTCCCTTTTACATTTTCAACTACCTGCAGCGAAAGATTGGTGCGTGCGTCGTACATTGTAAAGACAACGCCTTCTATATCCAGAGCCGCGTTCAATCTCTTTTTTACCAAGTTAATTGTGTGAATCAGCTGGCTCAATCCCTCCAGCGCATAAAACTCACATTGGATCGGCACCAATACGGCATCGGCCGCTGTCAGTGCATTTACGGTCAGCATATTTAAAGAAGGCGGGCAATCGATCAGTATGTACTCATATTCTTCTTTTAAAGAAGCGGAAGCGTTTTTCAATATGTACTCCTTGCGGTCAATTCCAATCAGTTCAATTTCCGCACCGGATAAATTGATATTCGAAGGAACAATATCCAGATTATCAAATACATCCCGAATTACACAATCGGTTATATCGCATTCGCCGATCATCATTTCATAAATCGTATGATTTAAGCGGTTCTTGTCCACGCCCAGGCCGCTGGTCGTATTTCCCTGTGGATCGGCGTCTATTACCAGGACCTTACAACCTGCTTCTGCCAGGCAGGCGGACAGGTTAATCGCTGTCGTCGTCTTTCCTACTCCGCCCTTCTGATTCGCAATTGCAATAATTCTCCCCATACCCTCTCCTTGTCATTGCCGTTTCATTCCATTGTTTTTATAATATGAAGCGGCATGTCCAATTTGTGGAGCATCCACTCTACATCATAGTTTGTATAGCGTCCTATTATACTGGCGTATAAATAGCGGGCGGTTGTTCCGCCTATATGAGCCGATTTGCTGTTGAAAAAGGCCATATTATAGACCAGTGTTCCCAACATCGGAAGTTCGATCAAAAACTTCTTTATTTTGCTTATAGAATCCGGTATTTTCTTATTTTCTTTCCGGTCGGCCGGGTCTAAAAACGTAAGCTGTGAAAAGTACTCCGGCTTATAATGAGCCGCCGCAATGGCAATCTCGGCCGAGCAGCCCTTCGTTACCAGATGCACGGGCTGTTTAATTTCTTTTTCAATCAAATCTGTAATCTGTAATACATAAAGAAAATTTGTATACGTACAGGCTGGTTTCTCCGAACGGCCACAGCCCAACAAATCCATCGAATATACGGTCCGCTTCTGGGATAATTGCAATGCCAGTTTTTCCATCTGATCGCCGGATTGATCCGGATATAAATCGTGGATCAACAGAATCGGACGGCCATCGCCGCCTTCCTGTTTTTTATAAAAAGTCTTTCCATGTGTCCATTCATGGATATGGCCATTTCCACAAAATGTTTCTTTGCTCTTCCAATTAAAAACAAAACGGTTAAACAGTTCAATCGATGCAATTGAGGTTCCCAAAATCGCGGCGGTTTTCCATAAACGATGATTTCTGTTCCCCATTGTTTCTTCCTTTCCATCTGTCTTAGCTACCTTGTATTATAGCACGAGTCGCTATAATTATACAAACATTTTTTATAAAAAGTTTCACGTGAAACAATTTTATAATGGTTTCTTTATCGGCAGTCCCGCTTTACGCGGATACTTTACTGCCAAAGATTCTTTCTTTTCAATCCGAATAAATGACCTCGTTAATCCGCTGCTTTCTGGCAAAGTAATCTTGAAAATCTGTGCAGGTGCGCAATTCAATATACGAATTGCTGATTCCGCGCTTTTGACTTCTTCTTCTATATTTTCTGCCTTATAGGAAATGAACGAACCTCCCACTTTTACAAAAGGAACGCAATACTCCGAAAGAACGGAAAGATTCGCAACGGCACGAGAGACACAAAGGTCATACTGTTCTCGATATCGTTTTTTTTGTCCTAAGTCCTCTGCTCTCCCATGGATTACTTCTATATTTTCCATTTTTAATTCTTTTGCTATTGTTTGTAAAAACTTTACTCTCTTTTGAAGAGAATCAAGTAAAGTAATCTTCAAATGCGGAAACAATATCTTCAATGGGATACCCGGAAAACCGGCTCCCGTTCCCACATCTATGATTGTTTCCACTTTATTCAAATCGATTATATTTACAAGCGCCGCGCTGTCGAGGAAGTGCTTTACAATCACTTCTTCAAAATCCGTAATCGCCGTTAAATTCATTACCTGATTATACTGAACTAAAGAATTATAATATTGAAGAAATTGCTCGGACTGTTCCCTCCCAATCGAAAGCGGTAGTTTATTCAGCGTGTTTGCTATTTGACTGCATCTATTTTCATCCATACTCCGTACTCCATAAAATGTTTCACGTGAAACATTCCTTCTGTATCCCTTCCATTGCCACCAGCAACACAGAAATATCTGCCGGCGATACGCCGGAGATTCGCGAAGCCTGCCCAATAGAAATCGGTTTATATTGATTCAATTTCTGGATTGCTTCTCTGCGTAATCCTCGAATCTGTTGATAATCAAAATCCGGATCTAATCTGCGATTTTCCAGCTTATGAAACTGATTTACCTGCTGTTGCTGTCTCTTAATATACCCCTCATATTTTATTTGGATATTCACCTGATTGGCAACTTCTTCTGTCAAAAATGGCCGATCCTCATCCACACATTTCAGCGCTTCATACGACAGTTCCGGCCGCTTGACCAATTCCGCAAGTGTTGCTCCGCTTTTTAAGATCGTACTCCCATATTGCCGCAGAAGATCCTGTACCTCCTTAGAAACTCCTATCACCGTCGTTTCCAAGCGATGTATTTCTTTCCTAACCGCTTCTTCTTTTTGACAAAGCTTCCGATACCGTTCTTCGTCGATCAATCCAATTTCATACCCTAAGGGTGTCAATCGGCTGTCCGCATTATCCTGGCGCAAAAGCAATCGATATTCCGCCCGGGAAGTCATCATGCGATAGGGTTCATAATTTTCCTTTGTAACAAGATCATCAATCAATACGCCGATATACGCTTCCGATCGCTTTAAGACGATCATCTCTTTCTTTTGCACCCGGCGAGCCGCATTAATGCCGGCCAGCAATCCCTGTCCCGCCGCTTCCTCATAACCGGAACTTCCGTTGATCTGTCCGGCGCCAAACAATCCTTCAATCGCTTTAAATTCCAGCGTCGCGTACAATTGATTGGGATCGATACAGTCATATTCAATCGCATAGGCATTGCGCACGATCCGAACGTGCTCCAATCCCGGCACCGTGCGGTACATTGCCACCTGGACATCCTCCGGCAGAGAACTCGACATCCCCCCCAGATACATTTCATTGGTATAATTGCCCTCCGGCTCTACAAATACCTGATGTCTGTCTTTGTCCGGAAACTTTACTACCTTATCCTCAATGGAGGGACAATAGCGCGGACCGGTTCCTTCTATGGTTCCGGAAAACAAAGGTGAGCGATGCAAATTTGCACGGATAATCGCATGCGTTTTTTCGTTTGTATAAGTCAGCCAGCAGGAAGCCTGCTCAATCTGCACGGTCAACGGATCGGTTGTAAAAGAAAAGGGAATCACTTTCTCATCGCCAAATTGTTCCTCCATTTTACTAAAATCAATCGAACGGCGATCCACACGGGCCGGCGTGCCTGTTTTAAAACGGCGCACCCGTATGCCATGCTCCAGCAATGAATCGGTCAGCTTGTTGGCTGCCTGCAGTCCGTTCGGTCCGGTGCATGTACTGACCTCACCATAAATACAACGAGCTTTTAAATACACGCCGGTTGCCAAAATGACGGATTCAGCATAATACACTGCGCCCGATTCGGTCCGTACCCCGCGGATTTTTTTTCTGTCTGTCTTTTCCCGTCCCTCTTCTCCCGCAGCATCTTCGGTCAATAATTCGCATACTTCTGCCTGACGGATTGTCAAATGCTGCGTATTCTCCAATGTCCGACGCATCTGCCTGGTATATTCCTGTTTATCGGCCTGCGCACGCAACGAATGGACGGCAGGCCCTTTGGAGGAATTGAGCATCTTAGACTGAATAAAGGTCTTATCAATATTCTTTCCCATCTCACCGCCCAGGGCATCGACTTCGCGGACAATATGCCCTTTGGAACTGCCGCCGATATTGGGATTGCAGGGCATCAAGGCAATGCTGTCTACGCTGACCGTAAAGACGATCGTCTCCAATCCCAATCTTGCCGCCGCCAGCGCCGCTTCACAGCCGGCATGGCCTGCGCCAACGACAATCACATCATAACGCTCCTCTGTTCCTGCCATAACCTCTACCCTTCCGTCCTTTATTTTCCCATACAAAAGCGCTGAAAGATTTCATCTGCCAAATCGTCCTCAATCTCTTGTCCTAAAATCTGTCCCAGCTTTGCGTAGGCATCCATTAGATCGATTGTATAAAAATCCTCCGGCATCCCGTTTTGGATACTGCTTTCCGCCAGACAAAGGCTCTGCAAAGCCTCCTCCAACAATCGTTTATGACGCACATTTGTTATTGTAATCTGATCGTTCAAGGCAATGCGGCCGGCAAAAAATCTCTCTTTAATCTGAGCCGACAATTCGCTAAGCCCTCTTCCCTCTTTCGCAGAAAAGAGAATCGGCGTTTCCTTTTGCAAGCACTGAGGAAGCTGCTTTGAAACTAGCAAAAGCTCCTCCTCTTCTTCTGTTAAATCCGTTTTGTTAATCAAGACAATCGTTTCTTTTTCTTCGATCTTCTGCCAGATCCTCTGATCGTTCTCATCCAGTCCGGAGGAAGCATCAATAACATATAGTATCATATCTGCATCTTCAATATGATAAAGCGCCCGCTCCACTCCCATTCGTTCTACAATATCTTCCGTATCACGAATCCCCGCCGTATCGAGAATCCGCAGGCTGATGCCATCTAAAACGATGCTTTCCTCCAATACGTCCCGCGTCGTACCTTCTACATCGGTCACGATCGCCCGCTCCTCTCCGGCCAGCAGATTTAATATCGACGACTTTCCGGCATTGGGCTTGCCGATAATCACGGTCTTGATTCCCTCGGTCATTCGCCGGCCATTTTCAAAAGAAGCGATCAACTGCTTCAATTCCGCCTGATACTCTTTTAATAGAAGCATAAGTTTATGCGCATATCCCTCCAGGGAAATGTGTTCCGGATCGTCCAGCGCCGACTCAAGGAAAGCCATTTGATATAATATTTTTTGTCTTAATTCCTGTATCTTTTTTGAAACATTTCCTTTCAGCTGACCAAGCGATGTTTTCCAGGCATATTCGTTTTGCGACTGTATTAAATCAATTACAGCCTCCGCCTGGGACAGATCTATGCGGCCTCCCAAAAAGGCACGTTTCGTAAATTCCCCGGGTTCCGCCAGACGGGCGCCGTTTTGAAGCGCCGTCTCCAAGACTTTTTTTACAACAAAAACTCCTCCGTGACAATTGATCTCCACCGTATCTTCCGTCGTATACGTATGAGGAGCCCGCATCAGCATCAACAATACTTCGTCTATCGTGTGACCATCGTTCCATATATATCCATAATGAATCGTATGGCTGGCACAATCGCTCAATTTTTTACCGGAGGGCATACGAAAAATCCGTTCGGCGATCGCAACCGCCTGCTCTCCGCTGATGCGAACGATCCCAATCCCTCCCTGACCCGGGGCTGTGGAAATCGCCGCAATGGTTTCTGTCTGCATAGAATACCTCTTTCAACGAGAAAAGAGCTGCTGCAAAACAAAGATTCTCTACAATATATGGCTCTCATGCGTAAAGCGGCATAACCATATTTTGCGTTTTATCTATGTTTTGCAACAGCCCCTCAATCATTCCTTATTTTCTGGAGCCATATCGGGTATTCCTGGGCGAAATCACGATATGGCGGTAAGGTTCGACACCTTCGCTGCGGGTTACAACATATTTGTCATTCTGCAAAGCCGCATGAATCACTCTTCTTTCGTAAGGATTCATCGGTTCCAGGGATACTGGCCTTCTGGTTCTCTTTACCTTATAGGATATATTCTTTGCCAGCACCTCCAGCGTCTCCCGGCGCCGTTCACGGTAATTCTCCGTATCTACCTTCACACGGATGTATTCTTCCTCGCCTTTGTTTACAACCAGGCTTGTAAGATACTGAATCGAATCCAGCGTCTGCCCTCTCTTGCCGATCAAAACGCCCATTTCTTCGCCGTTTAAATCCACAACGATCGTCTTTTCATCCTCGTCAAAGCCGGCTTCGATCTTTACTTCCATCTGCATTGCACGGAACATTTCCTGCAGGAAATTCTCCGCCCGCGTCAAAAGTTCGGCCATCGCCGGTTCCAAATCTTCTTTCCTGCGGACATTTTTAACAACCGGTTTTTCTTCCTTTAACATGTCGCCGGGCTTTTCCTTTGAAAATTCCCGAACGGATTCTTTTGCACGCGGCTTTTTCTCCGGACGAGGGGACTTACTGCCGCTTAACGGCTCTTTCGGCGTCTCACGAGGAGATTCTTTTGTAATCTCCTTAACTACGGTCTTTTTTTCTTTTACAGACGCTTCTTTCGGCTCCTCTTTTTTCTCAGACTTCGCGGTCGGATTCAGAAGAAATTCATCTTCATCCTGCTCAGGCTTTGCCACCCGAATCACAGCCGGTTTTACAAACATGCCCAAGATCCCCGAACTGCCTTTTTCAACTACTTCATATTCCAGCCTGTCGCTGGAAATACCAAGTTCAAGCAGAGCTTTTGTAATGGCCTCATCCACTGTTTTCGCGGAAAACTCCATATATTTCTTCATCGCATTATCCCCGCTTATTTATTATTTTTTACCCGCTCGTTATATTCCTTTACCATGCCGGCCTTGGCCGCCATACTCCCAGGCTTGGCCGCCCGGCTGTTATAATATTCCGTATTATTGACCTGCTTGCCGGCATCGACCTTCGCACGCATCGACGAAGAAGCATAACGGCTTGAAGCAGGCGCGGCCGAACCGGCCATCTGGTATTTGCGCTCCAAATCCTCGATATTCTTTTCCACGGTTTTCTCACTGAGCGGCGGCAGGCCTTTTTTAGCCCGCTTCTTATTCTTTTTCTCAATATTCTGGCGGACAATCTCATTGATGTCCTCCTTAGCCACTTTTCGATTGATGAAAAACTGGATCGGGATACGGGAAGCGCTGTTCGCCACCCAATAAATACCGATATAGCAAGGGAAGGTAAAGCAGAAAAACACGCTCATCAGAGGAAATACCGTATTCATCGACTTCATCATGGAGCCGGCCGGGTCGTCCTCGCTGCTGCGATTCGGCGTAACAGGCGTCATCATCTTGGTGCTGACCCACTGGCTTAATCCTGCGAGAATCGGGATCAGGATGGCCCAAGACAGCCGAAATCCCGGCGCTTCCATCAGATTGATCGGGCCAAAGGAAAGCACCTCGCTGATTTTGGCGGCATTTTCCGTGATCACTTCGCTGATGGCCGGGAAAATCTCCTTCAGGCTCTCCCACTCGCTGCCGTCGAACTTGTACATCAGATCCACCAGTATATTGGTCTGCGTCAAGTCTCCCTTGATCGCGTTCGCGCTCGCTAACTCCTCCAATTTTGCCACAAATCCGTCCTGCAATTGAATCTGCGACGCTACATTTGTAAAGTAAACCTGGAACGAACGTATATAGGCCGGCATATTCAGAATGATCCGGTACAGCCCCAGCATAATCGGCAGGCTGATAAAACTGGTCAGACAGCCGCCGGTCATCGAAGCCCCGTACTTGTCATATACTGCCTGCGTCTCCGCCTGCAGGCGAATCTGCGACTTCTGATCCGTCTTTCCTTTATACTTCTTTTGAATGGACTGGATCTCCGGCTGAATGATGCCGTTGATTTTCATGCTTTTCTGCTGCTTTAATAGCAGAGGGATCATCGCCACATTGGTAAGTATTGTAAATACTATGATAGCAAGTCCGATATTTTCAATACCAAAAATACTGTTTGTTATATCATAGATAAACTCCATGATATAGCCAAACAGAGAAGCAATCCAACCTATGATAAAGGTTGAACTTTTTGTCATCACAATCAGATTCAATCAAATACCTCTCTTCCTACGGAACAGGATCGTAGCCACCCTTTGCGAAAGGATTGCATCTTAAAATTCTTTTAAAAGCCAGCCATGAACCACGAAGCGCCCCATATTTTTCCAGCGCCTCCATCGCATATTGGGAACAGGTCGGCGTGTAAATACAATGCGTATACCGCTTCCTGCCCGACAAATACTTCCGGTAGAACTTGATTAAAGAAATCAAAATCTTTTTCACTGCGATTCCTTCTTTACAATATGGTGCATGGCTGCCGCTTGCAGAAATACTCTCTCTATATCCCAGTAATCCCTGTTCTTTGCCTCGTTCCTGGCGATCACTACGATATCGAAACCATCCTCGATTTTATGACGGTTTCTTCTGTGGCTTTCCCGAATCAGGCGCTTGACACGGTGCCTGACCACGCTGTTGCCTACCTTTTTACTGACGGATATGCCAATACGGGAAGGGGTATCCTTCCCTCTTGCAAGCACATACATAACAAGCGTGCGAAGGGCGATCGCCCTTCCCGCCTGATAGACCTTCTGAAAGTCACCGTTTTTTTTCAAATACATGTCCTGTTTCACGCCGCTTCCCTTTCCTGTCTGCGGGAGAAAACAAAAGGCCACAATCTATGCGGCCTTAGGCGGATAACTGCTTTCTACCTTTTGCCCTTCTGGCAGCCAGTACTTTTCTGCCGTTGGCTGTGCTCATTCTTTTACGGAAGCCATGAACTTTTGCTCTCTGTCTGGTCTTCGGCTGGAATGTCATTTTCATCGAAATTTCCCTCCTTTCAAGCGTGCCCTCAGTATGGGCATCCTAGTACACCCAAGCGGTGTCTTGATACATCGTTTCAATTATAGGGAAATTCCCGCAATTAGTCAAGCATTTTTTATTTTCCACAAGTTATCCACAAAATGTGCATAACTTGTGGAAAACCCGTGTTTAAATTCCTTTTTTCTTTGTTTTACAAGCTTTTCCGGTTGTGGATAATCGAAAAACAGACTGTGGACAAACGAATTTTATCCGTATTTTGTCATTTATCCACAAAAACATATCCACAGATTTTTTTATTTCGTATTGAAAAATCTTCTTATTTTTGATATGATAAATTTACGTATGACCCACAGACACCCATTTTACGGGATTTTCGAATTCTCAAGCACAGGCTTGTTTTTTTTACGATATTTAAAAGGAACCGGCGGCCCGGTCTTTGGCCGGCTGCCGTCGATCAGGGGAGAAGTACCATGTTAGAAGCGATTCAAAGCCAATGGGCAGCCATCTTAAATTCCATGAAAGAAGAATATGAGATTTCAAAAGTGTGCTTTGAAACATGGCTGCTTCCTTTGGAAGTCGTCTCTGCCAACAACAACGTACTTACGATCCTTGCGCCTGAAAACAGCGCCTTAAAGATTGTTTCCCAGAAATATTCCCTGATGCTTCAGGTAGTGATCGAAGAAATTACCGGCTATAAATGTACCCTGGAGTTCATGCTGCCGGAGGAACTTAATTCCGCTTTTTTAGTTCCTCACAAGAAGGATTCCCTTGTATATACCTCCACCCAGAATGTAAACCTCAACCCCAAATACACCTTCGATACCTTTGTCGTCGGCTCCAACAATAAGATGGCCCACGCCGCCTGCCTGGCCGTGGCCGAGTCGCCGGCCGAGGTATACAATCCTCTTTTTATTTACGGAGGCGTGGGACTCGGCAAAACCCATTTGATGCATTCCATCGCCAATTTTATTCTCAAAAACGATCCTTCCACGCGGGTTATGTACGTCACCAGCGAAAAATTTACCAACGAACTGATCGACTCCATCCGCAACAAGACGACGGCCGATTTCCGTGACAAGTACCGCAACAACGATATCCTCTTAATCGACGATATCCAGTTTATCCAGGGAAAGGAAAGTACGGTGGAGGAATTTTTCCATACCTTCAACACCCTTCACGAAGCCAAAAAACAGATCATCATCTCCAGCGACCGCTCGCCGAAGGACCTGGTCAATCTGGAGGACCGGCTGGTATCGCGCTTTGAATGGGGACTGACCGTTGACATCCAGACGCCCGACTATGAAACGCGGATGGCTATATTAAGGAAGAAAGAAGAACTGGAAGGCTATAACATCGACAACGAAGTCATCAAATATATTGCCAACAACATTAAATCCAATATCCGTGAACTGGAGGGCGCGCTCACCAAAGTAGTCGCCATGGCCCGCCTAAACAACCGAAACCTGATCGATATCGCGATGGCCGAGGATGCCCTCAAGGATATGATCTCTCCCGGCGGGACGAGAGAAATCACCCCCGAATATATCATCAACATGGTATCGGAACACTTCAGCTTAAAATCCGAGGACCTGCTCTCCTCCAAGCGCAGCCGGGACATTGCCCGTCCCCGGCAGATTGCCATGTATCTGTGCCACGAACTGACCGAAACCCCTTTGACCATGATCGGACAGGCTATGGGCGGCCGGGACCATACGACTATCATCCACGGGATCAATAAGATTAAGGATTCTCTTGGCAGCGACGATATATTGAGAAGCACTGTGGATACCCTCAAGAAAAAGATCAATCCGGCTTAAAGTTATCCACAATGTTCTGTGAAGATCCCTGTGGACGGCCTGTTGACAGCCAAAAGGACCATACGACCGGCCTTTAAGTCCCTTAAAGCAAATGTTGAAAACCCTCCGGTTATCAAGAGGTTCCCGCCCCCTTTTTCACAGGGTTATCCAAGGGGACAGGCCTTGATTTTTAAGGACTTTTTAGGGTTTTGCACATTTCAACAGCCCCTATTAAGATTACGGCTGAACTTAATCCTATATACATTCCTTTAGGCGTTTTCCACACAGGGATGTCCCACCATGCCTTGAGCATACAGGCTATAACAATGAAACACCGCAAGGGTGTCCCATTATGCCTTGCGTACACAGGCTACAATAATGAAAGGAGCCTTCCCATGAAACTGTCATTTAATAAATCTGCCCTTTTAAACGGTATCAATATTGTTTTGAAGGCAGTTCCTTCCAAGACAACCATGTCCATTCTGGAATGCATCTTAATCGATGCTTCGATCGATGAAATCAAACTGACCGCCAACGATATGGAATTAGGCATCGAGACTGTCGTGGAAGGTTCCATCTTAGAACGGGGCCGGATTGCTATTGAAGCAAAGCTGTTTTCGGAAATTGTCCGCAAACTGCCTGACAGCGAGGTGCGCATTGAGACCGATGCAGACAACAATGTTTCCATCACCTGCGAAAAAGCGGATTTTAAAATTGCCGGAAAAGATGCCGACGAGTTTTCATATCTGCCGATGATTGACCGGGACGACCACATCAGTATTTCACAGTTTACTTTAAAAGAAATGATTCGTCAGACTATTTTCTCGATCGCTGCCGGCGACGTCAATAAATTGATGACCGGCGAACTGCTGGAGGTGACCGAAAACGAGTTAAAGATTACTTCCCTCGACGGACACCGCATTTCGATCCGCAAGGTTCTTTTAAAGGATTCCTATGCCAACCAAAAAGTGGTTGTACCTGGTAAAACTTTAACAGAAATCAGCAAGATCCTTTCCGGAGATACGGATAAAGAAGTATTGCTCTATTTTGGGCCGAATCATATCTTATTTGAATTTGACCGCACGATTGTGCTGTCTCGCCTGATTGAGGGCGAATACTTCCGTGTGCAGCAGATGCTGTCCGGCGATTATGAGACAAAAATGCAGGTCAATAAAAAGGATTTCCTGGATTCCATCGAACGAGCCGTGCTTTTGGTCCGTGAAAACGACAAAAAGCCGATTATTCTGAATTTACAGGATCAGACCCTGGAGATGAATCTGACCTCCATGATGGGCGCCATGAAGGAAGAAATCCTTGTCAACAAACAGGGAAAGGATATTATGATCGGTTTTAACCCGAAATTCCTGATTGACGCGCTGCGAGTGATCGACGACGAGACGGTAAATATCTATATGGTAAATTCCAAGGCCCCCTGCTTTATCAGGGACGATGAAGAAAGTTATATTTACCTGGTGCTGCCGGTGAATTTTAACCGGGCCTGAGACGGCGGGACAGTCGTTTAAAAGGAGAGCGTATGAAAACAGTAAAACTGCGCGAAGAGTATATTAAGCTGGGACAGGCCATGAAGGCGGCCGGCCTTGTGGACTGCGGCGTGGAGGCCAAGATTGCCATCCAGAGCGGGCAGGTGTCGGTAAACGGAGAAACGGACGAGCGCCGCGGGCGTAAACTCTATGCGGGAGATACCTTTACCTTCCGGGGCGAGACCGTTTCTATTTGCAAGTAGACGGAGAATACTATGGTCATCCATTCCCTGGAGTTACAGAATTTTCGGAATTACCGAGAAATGCAGATGGATTTTTCGCAAGGAGTTAATATTTTTTATGGAGACAATGCCCAGGGCAAGACGAATATCCTGGAGGCCATATTTGTAGGCGCTACCGCCCGTTCTCACCGGGCGGGCCGGGATCGGGAAATGATCCTTTTTGGTAAAGAGGAGGCTCACATCAAGTATTTTGTAGAGAAGCGGGGAATTACCGACCGCATCGATATGCATCTAAAGAAAAACCGCGCAAAAGGAATTGCCTTAAACGGTGTCCCTTTGCGGCGGGCCAGCGATTTGTTTGGCAGTGCCAATGTAGTTTTTTTCTCCCCCGAAGATTTAAACATTATCAAAGACGGACCCTCGGAACGCAGGAAGTTCATGGACACGGAGCTGTGCCAGTTAGACCGTGTTTATATGAACCATCTGGCGAATTACAATAAGGTCGTGATGCAGCGCAACAAGCTTTTAAAAGAGCTGGAGTTTCACGGCGATTATCTGGATACGCTGCAGGTATGGGACGAACAGCTGGTGCGCTATGGCCGCGAAGTGATACGGCGGAGACAGGAATTTGTAGCGCAGCTGGAAGAAATCATCCGCGGTATCCATGGGGCGATTACCGCGGGCCGGGAAGAAATACGCGTGTCATATGAGCCGAGCGTTTGTGAAGATCAATTTGAAAGCGAGCTTATCAAAAACCGTGCGCGCGATCTGCGGGCCAGGGCCACTCTTAGCGGTCCGCACCGGGACGATCTGGCGTTTATGCTTGGCGAGATTGACATCCGTACCTTTGGCTCCCAGGGACAGCAGCGCACGGCGGCGCTGTCTTTAAAATTGTCGGAGATTGAAATCGTTAAGAAACGAACAAACGACTGTCCGGTACTGTTGTTAGACGATGTGCTTTCGGAACTGGACGGCAGCCGCCAGGAAAAACTGTTAGACAGTATACAACATGTGCAGACGCTCCTTACCTGCACGGGCGTGGACGCTTTTGTAAAAAAACGTTTTCCGGTCAACCGGATTTTCCGTGTGACACAGGGGACGATCCAACAGGAAAATTAGTATGAAAAAATTTCAGGAGGAAACAGAATGAGTTCTGAATACAGTGCAGAGCAAATCCAGGTATTGGAAGGGCTGGAGGCTGTCCGCAAAAGGCCTGGTATGTATATCGGCAGCACTTCGTCGCGGGGGCTGCACCATCTGGTATATGAAATTGTCGATAATTCCGTTGACGAGTCCCTGGCCGGGTTCTGCGACACCATTGACGTGACGATCCAGTCCGACAATTCGGTGACGGTTAGAGACAACGGGCGCGGCATGCCGGTAGATATCCATCCCAAGATGGGGGTTCCGGCCGTGGAAGTCATTTTTACACAGCTGCATGCGGGCGGAAAATTCGGCGGTGGCGCTTATAAAGTGTCGGGCGGCCTGCATGGTGTCGGCGCATCGGTCGTAAACGCCCTGTCCGTGTGGCTGGAAGTGGAAATCCGCCGCGAGGGCAAGGTATACCGTCAGCGCTATGAACGGGGCAAAGTGGTTTCGCAGCTGAAGCAGACCGGGACCTGCAAAAAGAGTGATCACGGCTCCACCGTAACATTTAAGCCGGACGATACGATTTTTGACGACGTGATTTTTGATTACGATACCCTGCGCACGCGCCTGAGGGAGACGGCTTTCCTCACAAAGGGATTAAAAATCCATATCGAGGACACGAGAGACGACGGGAAAGAAGATACTTTCCACTATGAAGGCGGCATCAAAGAGTTTGTCACCTATCTGAACAAAGGCAAAACATCGCTGTATCCGCAGGTCATCTACTGCGAAGGGACGCGCAACAATATCTATGTGGAGGTTGCCGTACAGCACAACGATTCGTTTAACGAAAGCACGTACAGCTTTGTAAACAATATCATTACGCCCGAGGGCGGCACGCACATGGCCGGCTTTCGGGGGGCGCTTACAAAAGTTTTCAACGACTACGCGCGCAAGAGCAAAATGCTCAAGGACAGCGAGGACAATTTAACCGGCGACGATATCCGCGAAGGCATGACGGCGATCATCAGCATTAAGATTGAGGATCCGCAGTTTGAAGGGCAGACCAAGCAAAAGCTCGGCAACAGCGACGCCCGCGGGGCTGTGGACGGGATTGTCAGCGAACAGCTGACCTATTTCCTTGAGCAGAACCCCAATGTAGCCAAGCAGATTTTGGAAAAGTCGATCCTCGCGCAGAGGGCGAGAGCGGCGGCCCGCAAAGCCAGAGATTTGACCCGCCGCAAGACAGCGCTTGAAGGCACGGCCCTGCCGGGCAAACTGGCCGATTGCTCGGACAAAAATCCGGAGAACTGCGAGATCTTTATCGTCGAGGGATTGTCGGCCGGCGGCTCGGCCAAAGAAGCCCGCTCCCGCGCCACGCAGGCCATTCTTCCCCTGCGCGGCAAAATCCTCAATGTGGAAAAAGCCCGCCTGGATCGGATTTATGCCAATGAAGAGATTAAATCAATGATTACGGCCTTCGGCACCGGCATTCACGACGATTTTGATATTTCCAAACTGCGCTACCACAAGATTGTAATTATGGCCGACGCCGACGTGGACGGAGCCCATATCAGCACCTTGCTGCTGACGTTTTTCTACCGCTTTATGCCGGAACTGATCCGCCAGGGCCATGTCTATCTGGCTCAGCCGCCGCTTTACAAGGTGGAGAAAAATAAAAAGATCTGGTACGCATACAGCGAAGAACAGCTGACGGATATCATGAGCGAAATAGGCCGCGACGGCAACAATAAGATTCAGCGCTATAAAGGTCTGGGCGAAATGGACGCCGAACAGCTGTGGGAAACGACCATGGATCCGGAGCGGCGGATTCTGCGCCGCGTTGTCATGGACAGCGAAAACGAGCAGGAGGTAGATTTAACCTTTACGATCCTCATGGGAGATAAGGTAGAACCCCGCAAGGAATTTATCGAGGCCAACGCGCGGTTTGTCAAGAATCTGGATATCTGATAACGAGCAAGGAGGAAGCCAATGGACGATAAGATATTTGACCAGGTCCACGAAATAGACCTGAAGAAAACGATGGAGGATTCCTACATCGACTATGCCATGAGCGTAATTGCCGCCCGTGCTCTGCCGGATGTACGCGACGGCTTAAAGCCGGTGCAGCGTCGCGTCCTCTATTCAATGATCGAACTCAATAACGGCCCCGACAAGCCGCATCGTAAATGTGCGCGTATCGTCGGTGATACAATGGGTAAATACCATCCGCACGGCGACAGCTCTATTTACGGGGCTTTGGTCAATATGGCGCAGAGCTGGTCGATGCGCTACCCGCTCGTGGACGGCCACGGAAATTTCGGTTCCGTAGACGGCGACGGCGCGGCCGCCATGCGTTATACGGAAGCCCGCCTGAGCAAGATATCGATGGAAATGCTGGCTGACATCAACAAAGATACCGTTGATTTCATCCCCAACTTTGACGACACGGAAAAAGAACCGGTTGTGATGCCGGCCCGTTTCCCGAACCTTTTAGTAAACGGGACGACAGGCATTGCCGTCGGTATGGCGACCAATATCCCGCCGCATAACCTCAGGGAAGTGATCGACGCGGTGGTAAAAATCATCGACAACCAGGTTATTGATGACCGGGAAACGGATCTCGAGGAATTGATGGAGATTGTCAAGGGGCCCGATTTCCCGACCGGCGCCGAAATCCTCGGCCGCACCGGCATCGAAGAGGCGTATCGGACCGGCCGCGGCAAGATCCGCGTGCGTTCGGTGACCAACATCGAGCCGATGGCCAACGGCAAAAACCGCATTGTGGTGACGGAGATTCCCTATCTGGTCAACAAAGCCCGTCTGATCGAAAAAATTGCCGAACTGGTGCGTGATAAAAAGCTCGACGGCATTACCGACCTGCGCGACGAATCCGACCGTACCGGCATGCGCATCTGCATTGAACTGCGTCGGGACGTCAACCCCAATATCATGCTCAATCGCCTGTTAAAACATACACAATTACAGGACAGCTTCGGCGTGATTATGTTAGCTTTAGTCAATAATGAACCTAAGGTCCTTAATTTAAAAGAAATGCTGCACTACTATCTGGAGCACCAGAAGGAGGTAGTGACCAGAAGGACAAAATACGATTTAAACAAGGCCGAAGAGCGGGCGCACATTGTAGAAGGCCTGCTGATCGCCCTTGATAATATCGACGAAGTGATCCGCATTGTCCGTTCCTCCCAGACCGTACAGATCAGTAAACAGCGCCTGATGGAACGCTTTGGCCTGAGCGATCCTCAGTCCCAGGCGATTGTCGACATGCGTATCCGCGCGCTGACCGGTTTGGAACGCGAGAAGCTGGAGAATGAATACAAAGAACTGATGGAGAAAATTGCCGAGTTAAAGGCAATCCTGGCCGATGTGAAAAAACTGCTGACTGTGATCCGTGAAGAAATTATGATCGTGTCCGCCAAATACGGCGACGACCGAAAGACCATAATCGGTTATGACAACGAAGATTTCTCAATGGAGGACCTGATCCCGGATGAGAATACGATCATTGCCATGACAAATTTAGGTTACATTAAGCGGATGTCGGTCAATAATTTCCGCAATCAGAACCGCGGCGGCAAGGGCATCAAGGGAATGCAGACCTTAGACGACGACTTTATCGCCGAGCTGATGATGACAACGAACCATCACTATCTGATGTTCTTTACAAACCGCGGCAAGGTGTACCGCTTAAAGACCTACGAAATACCGGAATCCAACCGTACCTCCCGCGGCGTGGCGATAGTAAACCTTTTGCAGATCGCGCCCGGAGAAAAGATCACGGCCATGATCCCGATCCGTGAATTTGCCGAGGACAAATATTTGTTTATGGCGACCAGACAGGGCATGGTTAAAAAGACGTCGATCAGCGAATACTCCAATATCCGCAAGATCGGTTTAACGGCCATCAACCTGCGCGACAACGATGAACTGATTGAAGTCAAAACAACCGACAATACAAAGGATATTCTTCTGGTATCCAAAGAAGGGCAGTGCATCCGTTTCCATGAAAGCGACGTGCGGCGGACGGGCCGCGCTTCGATGGGTGTGATCGGCATGAAACTGGAAGAAGCCGACGAAGTCGTCGGCATGCAGCTTGACACGCAGGGAGAAGCGCTGTTGATCGTATCGGAAAACGGTATGGGCAAGCGCACGCTGATGGAGGAATTCACCCCGCAGCTGCGCGGCGGCAAGGGCATCAAGTGTTACAAGATCAACAATAAGACCGGTTACATTGTCGGCGTAAAGGCGGTCAATAACGATCAGGAGATCATGATTATCAGCACCGGCGGCATTATTATCCGCATCAACGTCTCAAGCATTTCCCAGCTGGGACGGATTACTTCGGGCGTGAAGTTAATCAATATGGATCAGGAAAACGGCAACAAGGAAATCCGCGTAGCCAGCATCGCCAAGGTGCGGGAGGAGCCGGGAGAGAAAGCAGAGGAAGAAACAAAATAAATATTAAAAATCCTCTTGACAAGACCGGTGACTGTGGTTATAATCTAATATGCGTCTGCGGACGCGCCATATAAACAGAATATGGAAAAAGCAGTTCGGAGAAATACTCAAGAGGCCGAAGAGGCGCCCCTGCTAAGGGTGTAGGTCGGGCAACCGGCGCGAGGGTTCAAATCCCTCTTTCTCCGTTCGCTTTCCGGCAAAGGTCGAATTTTTTATAAAAAAGAAAAAAGCTTGACGAAACAACCGGAAAGTGCTATACTGAAAGTCCTCTCGGAAAAACTTGGAAAAAAGTTTAAAAAAGTAGTTGACAAACAAATCTAACCATGATAGAATGTCAAAGTTGCTTCTGAGAGGCAACAGCACCTTGATAACAGAACAGTATATTCCAACCCTGAAGATTCTTTTAAGAGAATTTTTGGAACAAAACCTAGACATAGGTAAAACGGAAAAAGATAAGCTGGATGTTTATCTTTGACCAGACAAACTTTAAGACGAGAGTTTGATCCTGGC
>JAAWCS010000085.1 GCA_022793375.1 Lachnospiraceae bacterium | reverse complement strand
TTCTGCTTGGGCATAGGGCGAATGCCCGCGACCGAAATGAAGCGAAGCGAAATGGAGGTCGGCACTGCGGGCCCTGCCGCAAGCCCCAGTGCGCCCAAGCAGAAAGGAAGGAATGCGGGCGGGCATGCGCGCATGCATGCTTGCATTCCTGGATTTCTACTTGGGCATAGGGCGAATGTCCGCGACCGAAATGAAGCGAAGCGAAATGGAGGTCGGCACTGCGGGCCCTGCCGCAAGCCCCAGTGCGCCCAAGCAGAAACAAGCTGTCGGGAGATAGACAGCCCCGTTCATGTTGCAAACATCCGTTCGACATGTTAAAATAGCTTAACAGTGAAAGGAAAGAAAGGTGATCGTATGGCCGATAAGAAATTTCAGATTAGAAACAGCACTGTAGATTTTTTAGTATTTACAAAGCAGAATTCAGAAGATTCTATAGAAGTTCGTGTTCAGGATGAGGATGTCTGGCTTACCCAGGATGCAATTGCAAAGCTTTTTGATAAAGGAAGAAGTACGATTACGGAGCACCTGAAACATATTTTTGATGAAGGGGAGCTGGAGGAGATTTCAGTATGTCGGAATTTCCGACATACTGGCCCGGATGGAAAACAATATAATACAAAGTTTTATGGCTTAGATGCAATAATCTCTGTAGGCTATCGTGTTAATTCCCTGCGGGCAACGCAATTTCGTCAATGGGCAACGAAGGTATTAAAAACGTACACAGTACAAGGATATGTGCTTGATAAGAAAAGATTAGAAAATGGGCAAATATTTGACGAGGAATATTTTGAACATTTACTGGATGAAATCAGGGAAATCCGCGCCAGTGAGCGAAAATTCTATCAAAAGATAACGGATATCTACACTACCGCAGTCGATTATTCAAAAGATGCAGTTACTACAAAGGAGTTCTTTAAGACCGTGCAGAACAAACTGCATTACGCGATTCACGGTCATACTGCTGCGGAGGTTATTGTCGAGAGGGCAGACCATAAAAAGGAACATATGGGGCTGACCACATGGAAAAACGCACCAGGCGGAAAGATTGTTAAAGCAGACGTAAGTATAGCGAAGAACTATCTGTCTCAGAGTGAGCTGCAGGATTTGAATCAGTTTGTATCAATGTATCTGGACTATGCAGAAAGACAGGCCAAAAAGCGCATTCCGATGACGATGGAGGATTGGGCATCTAAGCTGGAAGTTTTTTTGAAAATGAATGACGAGGATATTTTGATGGATAAAGGAAAAGCTACGCATGAAATTGCAAAAGCATTTGCAGAAAGCGAATTTGAAAAATACAGGGTGATACAAGATCAATTATATGAGTCGGATTTTGATAAGCTGGTAATGAAAGCTGATTTGTCTCAATAAAAACAGGGATGGAGGCTATCGGGAAATAGACAGTCCTTCCTTTCTGCCCACGCATAGGGCGAATGCCCGCGACCGAAATGAAGCGAAGCGAAATGGAGGTCGGCACTGCGGGCCCTGCCGCAAGCCCCAGTGCGCCCAAGCAGAAAGGAAGGAATGCGGGCGGGCATGCGCGCATACACCCCCCTCTCCGCCGCATATATTGCACTAAAGAAAAACAGGCAGGACAAAATGCGCAAAGGATTATTAGAACTTTTAATGGGCCTGAGCATGGTAACGCTGGTAGCGGCCGTATTCTACTGGCTAAATCAAAACAAGACAGCCACAGCCGAAACAGAGACAAGATATGTGGTAGTTTTAGACGCAGGACACGGCGGAAACGACCCGGGAAAAGTAGGGGTAGACGGAACACTTGAAAAAGAGATAAACCTGAGCATCGTAGGCAAAGTAAAGGAATACTTAGAAGCCGCCGACGTCACCGTGCTCTTAACCCGTGAAGGAGACGAGGGCCTGTACCAGAGCAGCGATACCAATAAAAAAAGGGCCGATATGCAGGCCCGCTGTCAGCTGATTGAGGAGAGCCAGGCCGATTTGACGGTGAGCATCCATCAAAACAGCTACCACGACGAAGCGGTGCAGGGGATACAGATTTTTTACTACACAGCTTCGGCGGAAGGCAAGCGCTTGACGGACAGCCTTCAGGCGGCCCTGACATCGCAGATGGGAGAGGAGGCGATGCGGATTCCGAAGGAAAACCGGGAATACTATCTGCTTCTGCACACGTCCTGTCCGATCGTTATCGTAGAGTGCGGATTTTTAAGCAACTGGGAAGAGGCGGCAAAACTCAAGGATCCGTCCTATCAGGACCAATTGGCCTGGGGCATACATATGGGGATCCTGCAATACCTAAACGGAAAATAAAGGCCGCCTATCCGATGGCGGCCTCGTAGATATCTTCCACAGCTTTGGCAAAATGACTTTTATCAAAAGAAGCGGCGATTTCCTCGCTGCTGTGACCGGCAGCGCTGCGCCAGTCGGGATTCCAGAGAATCGAACTGATTTCCCGGATGAATTCGTCGGACGCGGTATATTCATACCCGTTTACGCCTTCTTCGATCACGTCCTCCAGACAGGGATCCTGACGGCAGACCAGAGGAAGCCCGTTTGCGGCAGCTTCTATGTAGGTTAAGCCCTGCGTCTCGCTGGTGGAGGCGCTGACAAAAATGTCCCCCAGCTGGTAATAATTCTGGACTTCGGCGGGCGGGACCATCCCGGTGAAGATTACATTGTGGGTAATGTTCAGCTCCCGGGCCTGTTTTTCCAGGTCCTCCCGGGCAGGACCGTCCCCCACGATCAGGAAAGTAAGCTGATTGTTGACCGTAAGCAGGGAGGCAAAAAGCGTCAGGAGCTCGCCGAGATTCTTCTCCGTGCCCAGCCGGCCGAGATTGATCAATACCTGATGGTCGGCCGGAATACCCAGCGCAGCCCGTTTTGAAAGCCGCTCGTCCTCGGTCATCCGATAACGATACTGGTCAATGGAAATACCGCTGGGAACGACGCGGATCGGATTGTTCAGCCCATAACCGCGCAGAGATTTTTCTACTTTGCGGGTAGGGGCGATGACCGTATTAACATGTTTTAAACGCTGGCGGGAAAAGATCGCCACCATGCGCCGCCCCAGGCGCTTGCTGGGAATGACATAAGTGGCATACTGTTCATACAGCGTGTGGTACGTGTGGATCAAAGGGGCTTTTGTGGCCTTGGCAATATGGCGGGCAAACTGAAAGCTGAAAAACTCACACTGGCTGTGAATGACGTCCGGCTTCCAGTCGATCAGTTCACGGATCAGCGGGTTGCGGTAAGACACCGGCATGCGGACATCCGGATAAACCACCCCCAGAGGGATCGATTTAATATAATAAACCGCGCCTTCCTTGTGCGTTTTTAAATTAGCGGACAGCGTCAGAATCCGCACCTCGTGCCCGCGTTTTGTCAGTTCTTCCCGAAGGTTGCGCACGGATGTGACAACGCCGTTGGTAGCAGTTACAAATAAATCGGTAGTAATTAAAACTTTCATAGCCTTTCCTCTTTGAAATATGTTGTTTCTATTGTACTTTACCACAATTCTATTTAAAACTTCTCGACAAATTTTTTAAGATTTTCTAAACATTTCTGACCGCCTCGGATCGCGGGGCCCAAAGGCTCTGCAGAAATAATTAAGGAAATGTGAAAAAATATTTACAAATTGATAACATGTGGTATAATATCTCAAGTTTGGAAAAGAACCGGCTCAAAGCCTTGAAATATGGGCTTTGAGCCGATTTGTCTACATAGGGTATACCGTCTTATTTGGGGGAAAATTAAAAAATTTTTAGTAGCGTAACAAACGCCGGATTTGCTGTTGC
>JAAWCS010000077.1 GCA_022793375.1 Lachnospiraceae bacterium | reverse complement strand
CGGTCAAGCCGTTGTCTGGTGCGTCTCGGGGGTCAAGGCTGATTGGATAGTGGTGGCTCTTTACGTCCTCCCGTTTCTGGTTCTTGCCATATTTGAGGTTGGAGCGCATACACGCTATGGCGAAATCCTCGCCGCCGCAATTCAGAGAGGAAATGCGGTAATCGTCACGGTGGATAAGCCGCCCGTTTTCATCAAGGGTGGGCTTCATGGTAAACTCGTCATGCCGGGGAGGTTAGGTACTGCTCGGCGGCTCCATAGTCGGCATTTTTAGAGCTGATATGTATGAACGTTGCCAACGGCTTCACCTACTTTCAGCAAGACTTCAAACTTCAAGGCGGCAAGCTCCGCTGTGGCGGCTCGTACCTCTCGGGAGAGGGCGTTATAGGGTGCGCCGTACTCGTTCAGACAGCGGGCAATCTGATTCAAGTTGCCGCCCATCTTTCCATACTCGGCTGTGAGTTTCCCAACGGCAGAGAGTCATTCATCATTGACCAGGGAAACGGTAATGACCGGGCGTATTCTTCCCCGGTCAAGCGTGTTTTAATTACCCGGATATATCTGTTTCCCCAAAAATGAAAGGGATTTCTTATACTTCCTGTTCATCAAAGCGGAACTTGAACAGGGCCGCGACAAGCCGTTGTTTTATGCTGTTCTCGCTATCCCTGTCGATATGCCCGTTTTCAATGGCGGCGATTCGAATACGCTTACTGTAATGGGGCTTTATTTGTCCCGCCTGGTAGTAGGGATACCTCCTTTCCCTGCGCCCATGAAAAAACCGCCCCTCGTTGTGAAAGAGCGGTTTTTCAATAGGTTGGCAGTCCATTATTTTTTTTATATGTATCCCTTTGTACACGGTTGCAACTGTATCTGCTTTCAACGGCACCTACCGCCTTTCTGCATAAATGTATGGCGGGCATTTCGTCAGATTCTCTGTCCTGCCACGATTTCATTATACTTAAAAATTTCTTTTTTTCAAGTTCCTCCAAGCCGGTTCCCCAAATAATAAAGCACAGAGGGGTAAGATTTGTGACCATTGTGGCCGCTCGTAACCACCGATCCCATAATGCCCTGGCACAACCCCAAAAGCAAACAAGGGATATTGGCAAAGCCTTTTTTTGAATCCTTCGTATCCTTTTGATATGCGGACAGAGAATCAGCATGCAGCTTGGGCCGCCCAAAATGCAGGACGGTAGAGGCGCTCTTGCGCAGAGCCGGCCGCCGCCCTATAATACAGCCAGAAAGAGAGGAAAATGCCATGAAAGAAAAAATCATCGGAAGGACCGCCACAAAAACACACCCTGCATCGGACGCAGTCGGATACGCTCTGTACGCCTTTGGCGGGCTGGGTACGGAAGGTTTGCTGATGTCAATGGAAACCATGTTGTACGGGCAGCCGTTCGGGGCGTGGACGCCGCTAAAGAGTATCGCGCATTGGCTGCTTACATGCCTGATCTGGGGCGGTTTCGCAATCGTTTTGACGAAACGGCTGCCGGCCGCACCGCAAAACCGGATTCAAAAGAAAAACGCGATCGCCGCAATTGCGCTGGCCTGCGTATCCATCCTTTTTACCTCGCTGGCGTGGAAGGGGTTTAAACCAGGAATCGAAGCCGCGCATCTGGGCGCAGGCCGATTCGCGGCCCAGTACCTGTATTATGCGTTTGAAAGCTGGCTGGTACTGCTGATTGTCGCGCACGGGCAGCTGGCGTTTGAACACCGGTTTGGCAGCAGAAACGTTCCGTTTGGCGGGATTTTCCTGGCAGGCACCTGGGGACTGGTCCATATTTTGACGCAGGGCGCCGCTACCGGGATCTATACCGTGATCCAGTCCCTGTTGTTTGGAAGCGTTTATGTGCTCCTTAATAAAAATTACAAAATTTCTTATGTAGCGATGGCCCTGATGTTCATGCTATAATACCCTTCAGGGAGGGGAACGGAAATTGAGAGTAAATGAATATCGGCAAAAGAACCTTCTTGAGGACCGCGTCGATGTGTATTACCGCGTGAAAACAAACGAAGTAGCGGGAATTTTGGACTTTCTGCAAAAGCACAGCCAAAGGCTTGTCGGGAAAACAGATGGCAGGGAACTTTTATTTTCCTTAGAGGACGTATATTATTTTGAGTCCGTGGATAAAAAAACGTTCGCCTATCTGGACAAGGAGGTCGTGCGGATCGATCTGCGTCTGCAAGATCTGGAAAACGCTTATTTTGAGCGGGGATTTATCCGGGTAAACAAATCGACCATACTAAACGTTTATAAGATTCGGGAATTGAAATCGGAGATCAACATGCGCGTGACGGCGCTGTTGGACAACGGCGAAAGAATCCAGATCAACCGAAGCTATAAAGCAAAATTTAATGCGTTTCTGAATGCTGTGAATCAAGGAGGGGTCCAAGATGAGACTAATTCATAAGAAAAATGTAATCCCCGTTATCTGTATAACGTATACGGCGGTCTCCATAGCCGCCACCCTTTTTGAGGTTGTGGCAAAGGGCGAAATGAATCCTACGCAGCTGAACATCTTTTTGTTTCTGCTTTTAAGCGTTTTGGGCGTCGCTGTCTTGTCCCAGCATTACCGGCTGGAGCGGTTTTCCCCGCTGGCGATGATCGGGATTCAATATCTGGCGGCCATTGCCGTGATCTGGATTTCCCTAAAGGCGGCGTCTTGTTTTACCGATGTCCATCCGGACGGGTTTAAGGATATGACGGTATCGTTTTCGATACTATATTTTGTGGGCGCTGTCTTTTACTATATTTGTCTGCGGCTGGAGGTCCGGAGACAAAACCGGATATTGGAGAGGATTCGGCAGAATAAAAAATGAGCTGCCAAAGAGCGGGGCGTTGCCAGCCTGGGAAAAATCGGTTACAATAGATCCAGGGCCAGTATGGAAAATAAACAGGCGGGAAGGAGACAGAGCATGGGGCTATATCTGAATCCGGGAAATACGGCATTCCGCATTTCTCTAAACGACGATATCTATGTGGATAAAAGCGGCCTGATCGGGTTTGTAAACAGACGGATTGATAAAAGAAAGCGTTTTATCTGCGTAAGCCGGCCGCGGCGTTTTGGAAAATCGATGGCCGCGGAAATGCTGTCAGCCTATTATGACAAAAGCTGTGATTCCTCCGGGTTATTTCGCGGGCTGAAAATTACGGAGGATTGCTCGTATGAAACATATCGGAACCGGTATGATGTGATCTTTCTGAACATACAGCAATTTCTTCGAAATGCGGGCGCTCTGGAAGATTTAGCGTCGTATATAGAAAAAGAAGTTTTGGAGGAAGTCCGGGAGGTATATGGAGATTATCTGAAGGAGGGGGAGCACAGCCTGCCCAGGGCATTGGCAACGATTTTTTCGGAACACCGCGGTGAGAACAGCGGATTTGTATTTATCATCGATGAGTGGGACTGCATCTTCCGGGTCGCGAAGGAGGATACGGAGGCACAAAAAAAATACCTGGATTTCCTGCGGGATTTATTAAAGGACAGAACCTATGTAAAACTTGCCTATATGACGGGGATTCTGCCTGTAAAAAAATACGGTACGCATTCGGCTTTAAATATTTTTGATGAATATTCCATGACTGGCGCGGAGGAGCTTGCCGAATTTGTCGGTTTTACGGAAGAAGAGGTCAAGGGGCTTTGCGAGAAATACCATAAAGATTTTGAAGAAATCCGATATTGGTATGATGGATATCGCCTGGGGGAGGGGCTGCGCGTCTACAACCCGAAATCGGTGGTTGACGGGATGCAGAGCCGCACGCTTAAAAGCTTTTGGACCAGCACGGAGACATACGAGGCATTGCAGGTGTATATTGATCTGGACGAGGACGGCTTGCGGGAGTCGCTTATCGCCATGCTGGGCGGAGAACGCCAAAGAATTGATACGGGTATGTTTCAGAACGATATGACAACCTTTAAGAGCCGGGACGATATCCTGACGCTGCTGGTGCATTTAGGGTATTTGGCATACGAGGAGGCAACACAGTCGGTCTTTATCCCTAATGAGGAAGTCCGGGAAGAATTTGTGCGGGCTGTCCGGGGCGGAAAACACAAAGAAGTGGCAAAGGCGATTTTAGCATCGGATCGCCTGCTGCAGGCAACGATCAACGGGGAAGAAGAAAGAGTTGCAGCTGCGATACAAATGATCCACAGTACGGTGGCGGCTCCGGAATTTTATAATAATGAGCAGGCGCTGCGAAGCGTGGTGAGATTTGCCTATTACAGTAGTATGGATGATTATATAGAAATTCAGGAACTGGCCTCCGGTACCGGATATGCGGACATGGTATTTTTACCGCGCAAAGGGTCAGACAAACCGCTTATGATCGTAGAATTAAAATGGAATAAATCTGCGCAAAGCGCGATCGCACAGATTAAGCAGAAAAATTATCCGCAGGCGGTAAAGCAATTTGGAAGCAATATTCTGCTGGTGGGGATCAGCTATAATGAAAAGAGCAAGCAGCATGTATGTAAAATAGAAAGATACGCCTGAAGGCTTTTTTCAGCAGGAACACGGCGCCCAATAACCCTTCCTGTAGCGGCAACAGGGATTAAAGAAGCGGCGGAAATCCTCGACCGCTTCTTTGATTTATACAAATTGTAGGCGGGGTGGAGGGCAAGGAGTGTACAAATTGCGGCATTGCTGGAAAATGGGCAATTTAAAAAATAAAAATACTTGCAAAACAGAATGACATATGATATCCTATAACATATTCTTATCCGAAATACCAACTCATGTAAAGCTATCCCGATGAAAGGCCATCGGTTCCATAGCATTTTTTTGCACCTTAACGCATCAGGATGGTAAAGACTTGCAGTTTTATCACATCATTACATAAAAGTATTTCGGCAGGAAGGAGAAAGACGCCTTTGAAGGTGTCCCAGCATGCCCTGGAAACACGGGCAAACAGGAGAGACACTGCAAGGGTGCCCCACAATGCCCTGTGAACACGGGCGAACAGAAAGGAGACATTATGAAAAAAGTTCTTGCACTGGTATTGGCGTTTGCGATGCTGCTTTCTTTAGCAGGCTGCGGCGGCGGCGATACCAACACGACGGCGGCGGCCGGCGGCAGCGGGGAGACTCAGGCCGCAGGCGGCGAGACACAGGCCGCGGGCGGCGAGACACAGCCGGCCGGAGAGGATGAGACGGCAGGCGGCAGCGGGGCGGCAAGCGGAGACATTGTTCCGGGCGGTACGTTTGTAATCGGCGCCGGCGGTTCTCCCAGCATGTTCAATCCGGACTACAGAAGCGACGACAACCTGTATCCGATTGCGCAGAATATCTTCAACCGTCTGATCAAGCTGACCAACTACGACACGGTCATTCCCGACCTGGCGGAAAGCTATGAGTTTTCCGAGGACGGCAAGACGCTTACGTTCCACCTGCATGAGGGCGTAAAGTGGCATGACGGCGTGGACTTTACCTCCGAGGATGTAAAGTGGACCTATGATACGATGATGGAAGAACAGTGGTTCAAGGCCACGGTTTTAGAATCCGTGGAATCCATCGAGTGCCCGGATGCGAACACGGTGGTATTTAACCTGACGGTTCCGGATGTAACGATCGTATCCAAACTGGGCTGGTACGGCACGTTTATTCTGCCGAAACACCTCTACGAGGGACAGGACGCAGGCACCTGCGACGCGGCTACCAAGAATCCTGTTGGAACAGGGCCCTTCAAGTTTGAATCCTATGAAGTAGACGTGGCAACGACATTGGTCAAAAACGAGGATTTCTGGGGCGACGAGCCGAACCCGGACAAGCTGATTTTTGCGATTTACAAAGATGAGGATGCCGGTTATCAGGCATGGCTCAACGGCGAAGTAGATTACTTATATTCTGTTCCCGTGGCGAACACAGGCGATCAGGACAATGACCCGGATTACCGCGTCTTTGAACAGATTTGGCAGAACCGTACCTATGTTACCTTCAATTTTGAAGATCCGGATTTCGGCAAAGTAGAGGTCCGCAAAGCCGTACAGCTGGCAATCGACCGTCCTGGCCTGGAGCAGCGCGTAGGCGGCGGCACCCGTTTTGCGGCGGATTACTACGTATCCCCGGTGCAGACGGATTATTTGGACGAGAATTATAAGCAGCCTGACCGCAACATCGAAGAGGCGATGCGGCTTTTAGAGTCGGCCGGCTATACAAAGGACGCGGAAGGCTTCTACATCCATGCCACAATCGACGTATTTGAGAGCGGTTACTTTGGCGATATGGCCCAGGTCATCAAGGCCAATCTGGCGGAGATCGGCATCGACCTTACGGTAAATATGCTGGAGTACGCGGCTTGGGTTGATAAAGTCCAGACCGAGCACAATTTCTCGATAACCGCTCTGGCCGGCTACCAGGGCCCGGATATCTCAGGCCTGGCCGGACGTATCCAGACCGGCGCTTCCAGCAACGTAGGCGGCTACAGCAACGAGAGAGTGGACGAACTGCTGGCGCTGAGCAATGTAGAACCCGACACTGAAAAGAGAGCGGAGTATTTCAGCGAGATCCAGAAAATCATGGATGAGGAAGTGCCCATGGTTCTGCTGCTGGAAAACGGCGCAAAGTACCCGGTCAAGAATTCTCTGGTCAACACGCCTTACGATCTGCCGGAGAAAGCGGCTGCCAGCGAGTTTACCTATCTGGCATTTGCGGCGGAGTAGTAAAACAGAGGACAGGATTTCTCTGATAAAAGAGTAGATGAAAAAGTCCGATGGGATGTCTGTCGGGCTTTTTCTTTCATAGACCGATCAAGCGGCCGCAGCGAAGAGCTGCGGGGCGTGAAGGAGGAGTAGTAATGAAACGCTATGTAATAAAGAGGTTTCTGACCGGTATATTAGTGGTGTTAGTTTCGGTCTGCATCAATTTTGTGCTGATCCGCAGCGCGCCCGGCAACCCGGTCCGTATCCTGGCAGGGGTGGACAATCCCAACCCGGCGCAGATTGAGGCGCTGACGATCAAATACGGCCTGGACAAGTCTTTGCCGGAGCAGTTTGTCAGCTTTATCGTGAATGTCTGCAAAGGGGACTTCGGATATTCGTATGCAAATGAAAGGCCGGTGCTGGAACTGATCGCAGAAAAGCTGATGCCGACGCTTTTGCTGTCTTTGGCGGCTCTTCTGATCGCGGTTTTGTTCGGCACGCTCCTGGGAATCCGTTCGGCGCGCAAAAGCGGCGGCATCTTTGACCGCCTGATGTGTACGATTTCGTATTTCTTTGATTCAACGCCCAGTTTCTGGCTGGGGTTAATGATGATCCTGATTTTCGCTTCCCGGCTGGGGTGGTTTCCGACTTCCGGCATGGTCAATATGCGGGGCGGCTACACCGGATGGCGCTATGTTGCGGACGTGGCCTATCACATGGTGCTTCCCGTGGGCACGCTGGCCCTGGTACAGTTTCCGTACTATTTCCGCATAGCCCGCTCCTCGGTGCTGCAGGTGATGTCGGAGGACTTTATTACGACGCTGCGGGCGACCGGTATGAAAGAATCGCGGATTTTCAACAAATATGTGCTGCGCAACGCGCTGATTCCCACGGTTACGGTGCTTGGTTCCAGCCTGGCGTTTCTGCTGGCCGGCTCCGTGTATATTGAGACCGTCTTTTCATGGCCCGGCATGGGCACGCTGCTGTTTACCTCGATCAGCAAGCGGGATTACCCTCTTTTATCCGGTATTTATCTGATCCTGGCGATTACCGTGGCGGCGATGATGATTATCGTCGATTTGGTTTACAGCCTGATCGATCCGCGCATCAAGTACGAGTAGGAGGAACTCCATGAAGAAGAAAATCACAGCTTTTAAAAAGGAGTTAGGACGTAACTCACAGCTTCGCACAGGGCTGATCTTGCTGACCATCCTTTTGATCGGCGCCATCGGCGCGCCGGTTTTTGCCACACACGATCCGTTTAAGCTGTATGACAGTATCCGGGTGGCCCCCGGTGTGGACGGTTTTTTGTTCGGCACCGACAATCTGGGCCGGGACATTTTCAGCCAGATTCTTTACGGCGCGAGGACCTCTTTGCAGATCGGCATCATCGCCGCGACCATTTCGGCGGTGGTCGGCACGCTCTTAGGCGGCGTCGCCGGTTATTTTGGCGGCACGGTCGACAAGGTGATCCTGGAATTTATCAATATTTTTGTCATGACGCCCTCTTTTTTCCTGATTCTGATCATTGTCGCCATGTTTGGCAGCAACATCCGCTACGTGATGATCGTCATCGGCTTAACATCCTGGCCCGGCAACGCTCGGCTGATGCGCGCCCAGGCGATCTCCCTCAGAGAGCGCACGTTTGTGCGGGCGGCCCAGGCCATGGGCGAGGGGCGTGCCAGCATCATGTTCCGGCATATCATCCCCAACGGGATTTTCCCGATTATCGCCAACACGACCATGCAGATTTCAGGCGCGATTCTGACCGAAGCCGGCCTGTCCTTCCTGGGCCTGGGCGATCCGAATGTAATCAGCTGGGGCCAGATGATCAGCGCCGGCAAACAATATCTCGTGAAATGCCCCTGGATCTCGGCCATACCGGGCATCTTTGTCGTCGTTACCGTGCTGACGTTCTTCATGATTGGTGAAGGCCTGAACCGCTTCATCTCTCCGAAGATGCAGAGCAACAAGTAAGGGAGGAAGAACGAATGGCATTATTAGAGATTAAAAACTTTAATGTTACCTATAAGATGAAGGAAAAAGAAGTCTATGCGGTCCAGGACGCCTGCCTGGAACTGGAGCCGCAGGACGCCATCGGCATTGTCGGCGAGTCCGGGTCCGGCAAATCCACGCTGGCGATGGGGATTTTGCGCCTTTTGCCAAAGACGGCCGAGACAACCGGCGAAGCCCTTTTTGAAGGAAACGACCTGATGCAGATGCCGCCCGAGGAACTCTCCAAGGTCCGCTGGAACAAAATCGCGGTCGTGTTCCAGAAATCGATGAACGCCCTGAGCCCGGTTCACAAGATCGGCAAGCAGATGGAGGACGTATACCTGATCCATAAGCCGGGGACGCCCAAGAAGGAAATCCGCGAGCGCATCTATGAGCTGTTCCGCGTGGTAAATCTGTCCGACCGCGTCTACGAGCTCTACCCGCACGAACTGTCCGGCGGCATGATGCAGCGCATCTCCATTGCCCTGAGCCTGATTATGAACCCCAGCCTGCTGGTCATGGACGAGGCCACGACAGCGCTTGACGTGGTAACGCAGAGCCAGATTCTGCGGGAAATCCTCCAGCTGCAAGAACAGCTGCACCTAACCCGGCTGATGATTACGCACGACGTATCGGTCGTATCCTCGACCTGCAACAAAGTCGTGGTCATGTATGCCGGCCGCATCATGGAAAAAGGCCGTGTCGTGGACGTGCTGGTAAACCCCAGGCACCCCTACACCCAGGGGCTTTTAAAATCCTTCCCCTCCTTCCATGGGGAAAAAACCGACTTGCGGGGCATTCCCGGTTCGCTGCCCGATCTCTCGGTAAAGCCCACAGGATGCGTATTTGCCCCCCGCTGTCCCTATGCGACGGACAAATGCCGGACACAGCTGCCGCAGCTGCAGTCCGTGGGCGACGAAACACAAAACTGGCAGGTAGCCTGCCATCTGGTAGGAGGTGAAGGAAATGAGCGCGCCTGAAAATTCGCAATACGTAATCGAAGTAGAGCAAGTCAAAAAATGGTATGTCCAGAAAAAAGTACAGAAGAAGGACGGCAAGGTACAGCGCCGCCAGCAGATCAAGGCCGTGGACGGCGTCAGCTTTCGGCTGAAACGCGGCGAAACGCTGGGCGTGATCGGAGAATCGGGCTGCGGCAAGTCCACGCTGGGCCGCCTGCTGATTCACTTAGAGCCCCCTACGGGCGGCGATATCCGCCTTTTTGGCGAGTCGAGCCAGGAACTCTTAAAAAAGGACCCGCTGAAATTCAGGCGCAACTGCCAGATGATTTTCCAGAATCCCTTTGACACCTTCGACCCCCGCTACCGGCTGAAAAAGATCCTCATGGATCCGATGAAGCTGCACGGCATCGGCGCATCGGAGGAAGAGCGCATGCAGATGGTGCTGGAGGTTCTTGAGAAGAGCGGCCTGACGCCGGCGATCGACTATGTAGACCGTTTCCCGCACGAACTGTCCGGCGGCCAGCTGCAGCGGATCGCGATTCTGCGGTCAATGCTTTTAAACCCCACCTTCATGGTGGCCGACGAGCCGGTTTCGATGCTCGACGTCTCGATCCGGGCCGATATCATCAATATGCTGGAGAATCTTGTAAAGCAGAAAAACACGGCCCTGGTATTTATCAGCCATGACATTGCCACAACCCGCTATATTTCCGATAAAGTAGCGGTTATGTATCTTGGCCGCATTGTGGAAATGGGGCCCACCGACGAGGTGCTTCACAATCCGCAGCATCCCTATACTAAGGTGCTGATCTCCAACTGCGCCTCCCTGAATCCGCTGGAAAAGCAGGAGGCGATCGCCATCGAAGGTGAACCGCCGACGCCGATCGACAATGGGCCGGGGTGCTATTTCGCGCCGCGGTGTTACTGCGCGGAGAAGGGATGTAACGAAACGTATCCGGAGCTGACGGATGTGGGAGGAGGGCATTTCGTGGCTTGCCGTAGGTGTGGGGGGATGCGGTAGGAGGGGGAGGGGGAACGCCCGGCGCCCTGGTGCGGTCCTGTCCGGGCGCGCTCTCGCTCCGTTCCAAACGCAGCGGCACTAGGTTCGCACTTCGCCTGCGGCTCGCGCTCACCAAGGGCCGGCGTTTGGAAAGGGCCCGGTCATGACCGCACCAGGGCGCCGGGCTGTCGCCGTCCCGCTTCTACCGCATTGCCGCCCAATTTAGGGTGCCCCGAGAGGGAAGGATTGCACAGAGTTCTTTCTTTGCTCCTCATTCCTGAATCGGGGCCTGCGGCCGGTGTTTTATGACCCTATAGCCGTAGTCTATAATTCCACAGCTTGCAACCCGCAGCCTACGTCCAAAAAACTGTTTGAAGTGCTATACAGTTATAATAAACAGCCTTGAAGCATCAACCTTTCATGGCCGCCTGCCGTTGCCGGCTGTTATGGGAACGTGGAGCGTAACAGCCGTGAGCCCTGGGCAGGTCGTGACCGGGCCCTTGGCGGACGCCGGTACTTAGTGAGCGCGAGCCGCAGGCGAAGTGCGAACTTAGCACCGCTGCGTCCGCCACGGAGCGAGAGCGCGCCCGGACAGGACCTGCCCAGGGCGCACGGCGTCCCGCCCCTCCCCGTCCCATCCCACCCCGCAACCCGCCGCCCCCTCCCGAAACAACCTGCCCCTTATAACCCCATCCCTAATAACAAGAAGCAACCACCGCACCAGTGCATAAACCACCCCAAAAGGAGAAAAAGAAGAACCATGCGCGACTTTACCAACCTGATCAAAAACATCCCCGACTACCAAGAATTCCTCACCGTAGACGAAATGGACGCCAGCACCCTAAAACTGCAGGCCGAATACCCCGACAAAGTGCAGGTCACCGAAGCGGGCCGCTCGCGGAAGGGCCGTCCGATTTACTGCCTGAAAATTGCCGGCGGCAAGAAGAATGCCTTTATGTTCGGCTGCCCGCATCCCAACGAGCCGATGGGCGCGATGATGCTGGAGTACTTTACACGGGCGATTGTGGAGGACGATGCGCTCAGGGAAAGCCTGGGCTACACCTGGTACATCATCAAGAGCATTGACGTGGACGGCACACAGCTGAATGAGAAATGGTTCAAGGGACCGTTCACGCTGACGAATTACGCGCGGAATTATTTTCGGCCGGCCGGCTATGAACAGGCCGAGTGGACGTTCCCGCTGTCGTACAAAAAGTATACCTTTGACAAGCCGATTCCTGAGACGCAGGTGCTGATGAAGATCATCGACGAGGCAAAGCCGGTCTTTATGTATTCGCTGCACAATTCCGGCTTCGGCGGGACATACTGGTATCTGACAAAGGACCTGTCGCCGATCTGGGAGAAGCTCTATGCCGCCAGCAAAAAGCAGAATATCCCGCTGCACTTAGGAGAGCCGGAGGTCAATTATATTACACCGTATGCGCCGGCGATTTTCCCGCTGATCGGCCAGGAGGACACCTACGATTACTATGAGAAATTTGCGGACGCGCCCCCGGAAACGCTGATGAGCGCCGGCGGCAGCAGCGGCGGCTACGCGGCCAAATACGATACGGTGACGCTGGTGACCGAACTTCCTTATTTTTATGAGGAACGCATCCAGAGCGACAAGCAGATGCCGTTTACGCGCCGGGAGGCCGCGCTCAAAAAGCTGGATTATTATCATGAGAACGAGCGGACGGTCGAGACGTATTACAGCCAGGTGAAGCATTTGATTTCCGGGGACAATCCGTTTGCCAAGATGGTCGAGCTGTCCTTAAAGCATGCGCAGCAAAGCTATGAGACGGAGAAGGCTTTTGTGGAGTCCAGCGAGGATTACGCCGGTCCCTGCAAGGAATCGGAAGCGTTTGATAATTTGGAACTACCTAAGTTTTTCGGTCTTTTTATGTGGACGCTGACGATCCGTGCCTGCGAGCATGAATTGGAAAAAGAGCACACGGACGAGGACAAGGCGCTGCTGGCAAAGGTGCATGACGCCTGCGAAAAGGAATTCGCAGCCCGCGGCGAGACGGTGGAGCGCGACATCCACTACGAGGTGACACCGATCAAGAAACTTGTGAGTATCCAGCTGGAAAGCGGCATGATCGTGGCCGATTATCTGAACCCTGAAAAATAAAGGCTCACGCCCGGTGCGGCGCGCCGCAGGGCATGAAAGCCGGGAAACGAAAGGAAAATAAAATGGCAGAACTGAAACATTACTTTACCGTCGTCGAGAACCGAAGCGGTGTCTGGATCGGCGAGGACGAGATTGCGTATCTCAGCGACCAAAGCGGGGTGACGCAGGTCTGGAAACTGTCGCTGAGCGATAAAAAGCCGCAGCAGCTGACGTTTTATACGGAGCGCATCTGGCGGCTTTGCGCGGCCGGCAACCATGAAGATCTGATTTTTACCACGGATTTGGGCGGCAACGAGCAGGAGCAGATTTATTTGCTGCGAAAAGGGGCGCAGGAGGCAGTGGATTTGACCAGGGACGGGAGCTCCCGTTTTTATATGGGCGGCACGGACCGCACGGTTTCCACCCTGTATTATGCCTGCAACCAGCGCAGCAAGGCCAGCTTTGATATCTGCCGGATGGATATTGAGAGTGGCGAGACGAAGATTGTGCTGGAAAACCACGACAACTACAACCTGCCGGCCAGCGTGTCCCCGGACGGCAGATACATGCTGTACAATAAATTAAAGGGCATGTCGGACAACCGCATGTACATTGTAAATATGGAGACCGGCGAGACCCGCGACCTCAATCCGCAGGGCGGCTACGCCCAGTACGAGTCCACGGCCTGGAAATCGGACAGCAGCGGCTTTTACGTGACCAACGACGAAGAGGATGAGTTCCTTCATATTTCATATTACGATGTGGCAAAGGGCAGCCTGCGGGACGTATATCGTACCGGCTGGGACGTAAGCGCGCTGGCATTAAGTCGCGACGACCGCTATTTGGCGCTGGTTGTAAACAATGACGGCTACGGGGAACTGAAAATCCTCGACACGAAGAGCGGCGGCTTTTTGGAGACGCCGCGGCCGCCCAAGGGCTTTATCTATACCTATGCGGGCATGGAGTGGTCGCCCGTGGGGCATAAGCTTCTTTTCTCCTTTTCCAGCGGCCGCCGGCCCACGGGGCTTTGGGTGCTCGATTTGGAGGCGGACAGCCTGTATGCGGTGACGGACAGCGCCGTTTCGGGCATTGCGCCCGAGGAGATGGCGGAACCGGAACTGGGCGAATTCCATTCCTTTGACGGTTTGCGGGTGCCCTACTGGCTTTACCGCGCGCCGGGTAAGGAACCGGGGCCCGGCCCGGTGGTGCTGGAAATCCACGGCGGCCCGGAGGGGCAGGAGTTTCCGATGTATTCGCCGCTGATCCAGTATCTGGTAGGCCAGGGCTTTTCCGTGGTCGCCCCGAATATCCGCGGCAGCGTCGGCTATGGCAAGAAATACCATCACCTGGACGATGTGGAAAAGCGCCTGGACAGCGTACACGACGTGGCCTGTCTGGTAGAGCACCTGATCGATGCCGGCATTGCCGCGCCCGGGCGGATTGCCGTCATGGGCGCAAGCTACGGCGGCTATATGACGCTGGCCAGCATCACGAATTATCCCGACTTGTGGGCGGCTGCCATCGACACGGTCGGCATGTCCGACCTGGAAACTTTCCTTGAAAATACGGCCGAGTACCGCCGCGCGCACCGGGAATCCGAGTACGGAAGCCTGGCTGAGCACCGGGAGGTACTAAGACGGGTTTCTCCGATCCACAAGGTCGATCGGATTGTCGCGCCGCTGATGGTCATCCATGGGGCGAATGACCCCCGCGTGCCGGTCAGCGAGGCCGACCAGATCGTTGAAAGCCTTGAAAAGCGCGGCGTGCCGGTGAAGTATCTGCGCTACGAGGACGAGGGACATGGTTTAAGCAAGCTGAAAAACAAGCTGGACTGTTACCCGCAGGCGGCGCAGTTTTTGAAGGAACACTTAATGTAAATCTATATGCGCCGTGTGCGGGGTACACGGCCAGACCAGAATGGGAGGTATCCGATGAAATATGAGTATCCGGCCTGTAAAACGGTTGATGTAACAGAAGAGTGGTTCGGCACAAAGCTGCCCGATCCGTATGCCTGGCTGAAACAGGCCGGCGATCCGCAGGTGCTGGATTTTGTGGCCCGGGAAAATGCGTTTACCGACGCCTGGTTTGACGCGGACCGTCTGCAGGCGAAGATTGCGCGGCTGAAGGAGGAGAAGCTGCCCGAACTCTTTTATTCGCTGGTGCGCTTCGGGGACGGCTATCTGGCCACCGAGCGCCGCGAGGGCAAGCCCTTTATCCGTATCGTGGATGCCGACTTAAAGCCGGTGGCCGATTTTCCGAAGATCCCTGCGCTTGAGGGCTACGACGTATTCGCGGTAACCCCCAACCCGGCCGACGAAGCAGTGCTCTGTATCCAGTGCCAGAAATTCGGCGCGGCGCGTCCGTCGGTGGCGGTCTGCCACAATGAAACATGGGAGATTCTTGGCCGCATGGACGGAATTTTCAGCTACTGCTGGTCGAAAAAGGACGGCTGCCTGTACTATTCTTCGACCGAGGATAACGCAAAGACGCAGGAGAGCGTCACCAGCGTATACCGTTTTCATCCGGCAAGCCGGGAGACGACTCTGGTCTACCGGGAGCCGGCCTACGCGATTTTCGGCATGGTGTCGGATTCGGAGGACGGCTCCTTCGTGACAGCGAAGATCTGCAAGGACTACTGCCTGGCCAAATGGGTGGCGATCGATACGGAAAGCGGACAGGTCCAGACGCTCACAGAGACGGATGTGGAATGGGAGTATATTGATACCATAGACGGCCGGCATTGCTTTATCACGCTGTCGGAAGCGGCGAACGGGGCGGTGATTGCGATCGATGCGTCCGGGGAGCGCACCGTCTTGCTGCCGGAGAGCGAGCGAATTCTCGAAGGGGGCTTCTCCTGCGGCGGCCGGCTCTATGCCTTTGCCAAGCAGGATGTAAGCAGCCGCCTGATTGATATCGAAAGCGGGGCGGAGGTGGCGCTTCCAAGCGATATGGGCGCCCTGTCTTATGTGGGAAGCGGCCGGGAACAGGTGTTTTTGCACTTTGAGTCCTTTGTGGACGCGCCGCAGCTTTTGTCCTTTGACGGGCGGGAGTTAAAAGCGGTGCTGCGTACCAGCGGGCAGACGCATCCGCAGATCGTTGTAGAGCAGCGATTTGCGCCATCGGCGGGCGACGGTACGCCGATTCCCTACTATCTGGTACGCCGAAAAGACGAAAAGGCCGACGGCAGGGCGCCGGCCCTGATGTACGGCTACGGCGGCTACAACGGCGGTATGCCGCCATGGTATCAGGAAATGGTAACCATGACCTCGATACCGGCCTGGGTCGAGCGCGGCGGAATCTATGTGCACTGCAACCTGCGCGGCGGAAATGAGTACGGCCCGCGCTGGCACGAAGCCGGGATGCGCAGGGAGAAGCGCCACTGTTTTGAAGACTTTATCGGTATTGCCGAGCAGCTGATCGCTGACGGCTGGACCGCGGCCGGCCGCATCGGTATCTGCGGCTGCTCCAACGGCGGCCTTCTGATGTCGGCCCTGGTAACGATGCGCCCCGATTTGTGGGGCTGTGTGATTGATTCGGTGCCGCATACGGATATGATTCATTTTGCCGAGGACGACCGCGGTCCGATGTATGTGACCGAGTACGGCAATCCGCGGGAGAGCGAGGAGATGTTTGAGTATCTTTTGAGCTACTCCCCGTACCACAATGTAAAAGAGGTCTGCTATCCGCCTGTCTATGTCCAGACCGGCGAACGGGACAACAACGTGCCGCCTTACCACGGCAAGAAATTTGCCGCCCGGATGCAGGCCGCCAACCAGAGCGATTCCCCGATCCTTCTGCGGGTGCTGGCGGAGGGCAGCCACGACCGGGGCAGAGGAGAGGTGTTCTGGCGGACGATCGCCGAGATGCAGGTGTTTTTGGAAACGGCGCTGATGAAGGAATAAACGAAAAACGATATGGGAGGGCCGGGCATCGAAAAGCCGGCCCTCTTTTCGTTTGAAAACAAAGGCGGAGCGCTGCCGGCCTGAGAGAGCGGTTACAATAAATTCAAGGGTTTGCACAAGAAAAATATGGCGGAGGGCTTGCCTTTTACGTCTGCTTTGCATATAATCGTAAGAAGCCGCCGTATGGGAAAAGATACGCGGACGGCAAAACAGCAGGGGGGGGAGCCGGCGCATGAAAAGGAGAATGCGCCGGGAAAATCGTACCGGGGCGAAAGGAGGGAGAGCGCATGGAGCGGCAGACAGAGATTTTTCGGACAATCCATAACAAGACGGAGAAAGCGGCTGTGCGGATTGAGATGCCGGCGGCAGCCGCGGAGATTTTGCGGCGGCTTTCGAAGGCCGGGCATGAAGCCTACATCGTGGGCGGCTGTGTGCGGGACTCGCTTTTAGGGCGTGAGCCGGGCGACTGGGATATTACGACTTCGGCGCGGCCGGAGGAGGTCAAGGGGCTGTTCCGGCGGACGATCGATACGGGAATCCAGCATGGCACGGTGACGGTGCTAAAGGACGGCGAAGGCTATGAGGTGACGACGTACCGGCTTGACGGGGCGTATGAGGACGGCCGCCATCCGGTGAGCGTGGCTTTTACGCGGAGCCTGACAGAGGATTTGAAACGGCGGGATTTTACGATCAATGCGATGGCCTACAATGAAGAGGAGGGCCTGGTGGACGCATTTGACGGGATCGGCGATCTGAAACAAGGCGTGATCCGCTGTGTGGGAGAGGCCTCGGAGCGGTTTTGCGAGGATGCGCTACGGATTCTGCGCGCGGTGCGCTTCAGCGCCCAGCTGGGCTTTGTGATTGAAGAGGATACGCTGCGGGCCGTGGAGGAGCTGGCGCCGTCGCTTGCGCGCATCAGCCGGGAACGCATCCAGGTAGAGTTCAACAAGCTGCTTGTATCCGCAAATCCGGGGTATTTCCGCCTGCTGTACGAGACGGGGATCACGCGTGTGCTGATGCCGGAGTTCGATGTGCTGATGGATTTACCGCAGAATAACCCCTTTCACTGCTATACGGTAGGGGAGCATACGCTGCGGGCCGTGGAGGAAGTGCCGGCGGTGCTGGCTTTGCGGCTGACCATGCTTTTACACGATGTGGCAAAGGGCTGGACAGGCACGGTGGACGAAGCGGGATGCAGCCATTTTTACGGGCACGCGGCGCAGGGCGCGGCCTGGGCGGAGCGCTTTCTCAGAGGGCTGAAGTATGACAACGAGACGACTGCGCGGGTAAAGGCGCTGGTGCGGTGGCATGATACCGGGTTTGTGCCGGGAAAAAAGAGCGTGCGCCGTCTTATGAGTAAGATGGGGACGGATTTGTTCGCGGATTTTTTGCAGGTGTGCCGTGCGGATACGATGGCCAAGAGCGAGTATGCCAAGGAAAAAATCCTGCCGCTGCTGGCACAGACAGAGACGCTGGCAGAAGAAATATTGGCGCAGCAAGAGTGTCTGACGCTGAAACAGCTGGCCGTCGGCGGCAGCGATTTGATCGCGGCAGGCATGAAGCCGGGGCCGCAGATGGGGCGGGAGCTTTCGCGCCTGCTGGAGCTGGTGCTGGAGGACCCGCAGCGCAATACGCGGGACTATCTGCTGGGGCAGATCTGCGCGGAGGGGACGGAACTTGAGACGGGACAGAAACGAGGTAAGGAATGAAACCGGATTTATTTGCAATTGGGCCTTTTGTGGTGCATGGGTACGGGCTGATGATCGCGCTGGGCGTGGCGGCGGCTTTGTTTGTGGGCGAGAAGCGCGCGCCTAAGCTGGGGCTGAACGGCGACCACCTTTTCAGCATCGCGATCTGGGGGGTGACGGGCGGAGTAATCGGCTCAAAAGTGCTGTACTGGATCGTGGAACTGCCGAGCATTCTGGAGAACCCGGCGATCCTTCTGGATATCGGGCATGGGTTTGTGGTGTACGGCGGAATTTTGGGCGGGATTTTAGGTGGTTTTTTATACTGCCGGCTCAAAAAGCTGAGTTTTCTAAAGTATTTTGACCTGGTGATGCCCTCGGTGGCGCTGGCGCAGGGATTTGGCCGGCTGGGCTGCCTGCTGGCCGGGTGCTGCTACGGGCGGCAGACGGACGGCTGGTTCCGCATTGTGTTTACGGAGTCGCCGATCGCGCCGAACGGCGTGCCGCTGATCCCGACGCAGCTTATTTCGAGTCTGGCGAATTTTGCGCACTTTGCCGTGCTGGTGTGGGCGGCGAAGCGGGTAAAAGCGGACGGGCAGGTGGCAGGGCTGTATCTGATTTTTTACAGCATTGGACGCTCGCTGATCGAACTTCTGCGGGATGACCCGCGCGGGGCGGTGGGCGGTTTGTCTACGTCTCAGTTTATCTCGCTTTTTATTTTAATCGTCGGCGTGTGTATGGTAGTGGTTTTCGGACGGCGGGGAAAGGAGCGCAGCCATGTATTTGATCGCGGGCCTGGGCAATCCCGGTAAAGAGTATGCCACGACCCGCCATAACGCGGGCTTTCGGGTCGTGGATTGTCTGGCGGAAAAGATAGGGTGCGAGGTGGGAACGCGCAAGTTTCTGGGCCTTACGGGCAGCGGAATCCTGGGCAGTGAAAAAGTGCTGCTCTTAAAGCCGCAGACGTACATGAACAACAGCGGTGAGAGCATTCGTGCAGCGGCTGATTTTTATAAGCTAAAGCCGGAGCAGGTCATTGTCATTTACGATGATATCAGCCTGGAGGTGGGGAGCGTGCGGGTGCGGGCGCAGGGCAGCGCCGGCGGGCACAACGGAATGAAGAGCATCATTGCCCACCTGGGAACGCAGGCGTATCCGCGGGTGCGGGTCGGCATCGGCGACAAGCCGCCGCGGATGGATTTGGCGGACTACGTTTTGAGCCGCTTTACAAAAGCGGAGGAGGAAGAGATTGAGAAGGCGGCAGAAGCGGCGGCAAAAGCCGTGGAACTGCTGATTTCCGAGGGCGTGCAGACGGCGATGAACCGATATAATAAGGTAAAGAAGCCGAAGCAGCAAGCCGGGGAACCGGGGGCCGTCGGGCAGAAGGCCGAAGTGGAGACAAACGGCGGGCAAACAGCCGGGGAGAGGGCATGAAACGTATATTTTTGGAACCGCTGCAGGAGTTGGTAGAGTATGACGAACTGCGGACGGATTTGAGCAAGAACCGCGGGCCGCTGCAGGCCGGCGGCTGTTTGGAGTCACAGAAGGCGCATCTGCTGGGGGCGCTGATGGCGCAGGTCGGCTGCGGCTGTCATCTGGTGGTGACTTACAGCGAGAAGCGGGCCAAGGAACTGGCGGAAGATCTGGCACTTTTTGTCGGGGGCGTGTGTCTCTATCCGGCGAAGGATATGCTGTTTTACGCGGCGGATGTACAGGGCAGCGTGACGGCGCGGGCGCGGCTTGGCGTAGTGCGGCGTCTGGCAGAGTATGAGGAAAGACGGGCGGCGCTTGACGGGGCGGCAAAGGGAGCTTTGGGACCGCAGCAGAAAGCGTCCGGCGGGCCGACTGCGACGCCGGCCGCTTCGGTGACGGTGGTGACGACGATCGACGGGCTGATGGACCATCTGCAGCCGCTGGCCGCGTTGTCGGCAGGATGCCTGACGTTAGAAAGCGGGCAGGAGATAAACAGCGGCCTTTTGGCCGGCGGCTTAACGCGAATGGGGTATGAGCGTGTAGGGCAGGTGGAAAACGCGGGGCAGTTTTCGATCCGCGGGGGAATTGTAGATGTGTATCCGCTGACAGAGGAACTGCCGGTGCGGCTGGAGCTGTTTGGCGACGAGATCGATTCGATCCGCAGTTTTGACACGGAGAGCCAGCGGTCGGTGGAGAACCGGGAGCAGGTGACGATTTATCCGGCTTCGGACAGCATTACGAGTCTGGACGGGACCGTGTCGTTTCTCGATTACTTCCCGGCGGACGATACCGATATCTATCTGGATGAGCCGGCCCGCCTGGCGGAAAAAGCACGGGTGACGGAGGAGGAATTTCGCGAGAGCATGGTCAATCGCCTGGAAAAAGGGGTAACGGACGAAGAGAGGATGGACCTGTTTTCGCCGGAGGTGATTTTTGCGGCCCTGGAGCGGGGACGGACGCTGTGCTTGTCGGCGCTGGATCAGGCGGTGCGGGAGGTGGCTGTGAGAAGGCGGTTTTCATTTTCCGTGCGCAGTACCGGTTCGTATCAAAATAATTTTGACATGCTGCTTGAGGATTTGCAGTCGTGGAAACGAAACGGATACCGGGTGGTGCTTTTGTGCGCTTCGCGCACGCGGGTGTCACGGCTGGCAAACGACTTGCGGGATTATGACCTGCGCGCATACTGCCGTGGGGAGCAGGCAGAGGGGGCCGGCGGAGACGGCGTCCGGGAAGAAGCGGCCGGAGGGCCGGAAGGCGGCAAAGAGGGAGACGAGTCAAACATGGCCGGCGACCCTCCGGTGGGGCCGGGAGAAATCTGTGTGACATACGGAAGTCTGCACCGAGGATTTGAATATCCGCTGATTAAGTTCGTCGTGATTACCGAGGGGGAGATTTTCGGGCGGGCGCAGAAGAAGCGGCGGAAGAAAACACGGTATGAAGGACAGCGCATCCAGAGCTTTACCGAGCTATCGCCGGGGGATTATGTCGTCCATGAGAATCACGGGCTGGGTATTTACCGGGGCATCGAAAAAGTTGAGGTAGAGCGGGTCGTCAAGGATTATATAAAAATCGAATACGGTGACGGGGGCAATCTCTACTTGCCGGTGACACAGCTGTCGCTGGTGCAGAAATACGCAGGAGCCGAGGGCCGACGGCCAAAGCTCAACCGTCTGGGCGGCGAGCAGTGGAAGAAAACAAAGAGCCGGGTAAAATCGGCGGTGCGCGAGATTGCGGCCGACCTGGTGAAGCTGTACGCGGCCAGACAGCAGTCGGAGGGCTTTCGGTACGGGCCGGATACCGTGTGGCAGAAGGAATTTGAAGAGCTTTTCCCGTATGAGGAGACGGAGGACCAGCTGGCGGCGATCGAGGCGGTGAAGCACGATATGGAGAGCAGCAAGATCATGGATCGTCTGATCTGCGGCGATGTAGGTTACGGGAAAACGGAGGTGGCGCTGCGGGCGGCCTTTAAGGCCGTACAGGAGGGGCGTCAGGTCGTGTATCTGGTGCCGACGACGATTTTGGCCCAGCAGCATTACAATACGTTTTGCCAGCGCATGGGCAATTATGCGGTGCGGGTGGAGCTCATGAGCCGGTTTCGCAGTGTGGCCGAGCAGAAGAAAGTGCTGGTCGATCTGCAAAAAGGGCTGGTGGATGTGGTCATCGGCACGCACCGGGTGCTGTCAAAGGATCTGGTCTATAAAAATCTGGGGCTTTTGATTATTGACGAGGAACAGCGGTTTGGCGTGGCGCACAAGGAGAAGATCAAACAGCTGAAAGAGAACGTGGACGTGCTGACGCTGACCGCGACGCCGATCCCGCGCACCCTGCACATGAGCCTGATCGGCATCCGCGACATGAGCGTGCTGGAGGAGGCGCCGATGAACCGCGTCCCGATCCAGACCTATGTAATGGAATACAACGAGGAGATGGTGCGGGAAGCGATCAATCGCGAGCTGGTGCGCGGCGGACAGATCTACTACGTGTTTAACCGGGTGCGGGGGATCGACGAACTGGCAAACCGCATTGCGGCGCTGGTGCCGGAGGCGAATGTGTCGTTTGCCCACGGACAGATGCCGGCCCGCGACATGGAGCGGGTGATGTCCGATTTTGTCAACGGGGATATCGATGTGCTGGTCTCGACAACGATTATCGAGACAGGGCTGGATATTTCCAATGTCAATACGATCATTATCCACGACGCCGACCGCTACGGGCTTTCCCAGCTGTACCAGCTGCGCGGTCGCGTGGGGCGTTCCAACCGCACGGCATACGCATTTTTGATGTATCCGCGCGGGCGGATGCTGAAGGAGGAAGCGGAGAAGCGCCTGGCCGCGATCCGCGAATTTACGGAGCTGGGCAGCGGCATCCGTATTGCCATGCGCGACCTGGAACTGCGGGGCGCGGGCAATCTGCTGGGCGCGGAACAGCATGGGCACATGGAAGCCGTGGGCTATGACCTGTACTGCAAGATGCTGGGCGAAGCGGTGCAGGTCTTAAAGGGCGAAGCGCTGGAGGCGCCGGATTTTGAGACAACGGTTGATTTTGACATGGATGCGTATATTCCGCCCTTTTATATCCGCAGCGAGAGCCAGAAGCTGGATGTCTACAAGCGGATTGCGGCGATTGAGAACGACGAGGAACTTTGCGACATGCAGGATGAACTTCTGGACCGTTTCGGCGATCTGCCGGGAGCGGTGATAAACCTCTTAAAAATCGCGGAAATCCGCGCCATGGCGCACCAGGCGGGAGCGACGGCCGTCTCCGGGGACCGAACCGGGATCAAGGTAGTGATGTTTGCGCAGGCGCGCGTGGAGGTGGCAAAGATTCCGCAGTTGATTGAGACATATGGCGGGAGTCTGCGGGTGACGGGCGGAGAGGCGCCGTTCTTCTTGCTGAAACCGCGGGGAAGCGCGGTTTTTGAGCAGGACGCGCTGCTGGCGGCCGTGAAAAAACTGTTAATTGATATAAAAATGTTGCTAGAATGAGGGAAACGTACTATAATAGAGCCGATTGCCGGGATTTTTACGCCTGCGGCAAAAAGGCGGGCGCGGCGGTCAATCGGCGTCTGTCTCTGCCTGTCCGGGGCAGAAGGACGCAGAGAGAGTGAGAGCGGGACGGCCCGCCGGATGGAGGAATACGATGAAAAGATTTTGCAAAAAGATGTGGGCGGCGGCAGCCGTTTTTGTGCTGGCGGTGTCGCTGCTGGCGGGCTGCGGCAGCGCGGTAAAGCCGGAGGCTTACGCGACGACGCCGGTAGCGACCGTGGGCGAGGAGACGATTTATCTGGACGAAGCGAATTTTTATCTGCGTTCGGATCAGTATTATTATGAGATGATGTATTCGTATATGTACGGCACGAGCGATATCTGGAACATGGAGGTATCGACGGGCGTGACGATGGCCGACGATATGCGCGAGAGCGTGCTGGCGACGCTGCGGCAGACATACATTCTCTGCAGCCATGCCGACGAGCTGGGAGTCAGCCTGAGCGAAGCGGATCTGGCAAAGGTGGAGGAGACGATCGACAGCAGTCTGGAGCAGTCAGACCCCGCGCTTTTAGAGCGGATTAACATGGACCGTGAGCGCATGGTTGAGATTATGACAAAGAATGCGCTGGCAAACCGTGTGTGGGAGGCGGTCGTAGCGGCGGCTGATACAAATGTATCGGACGAGGAGGCGCGCTGTGTGGGCGCTTCGTATGTGCTGGTGGCGGAAAAGGCCGAGGGCGAGAGCCAGGCGGCGGAGGAAACACAGGCCGAGGGAGAGGAGGCCGCGTCGCCTAAGGTGATGGCGCAGGAGATTTATGACGCGGTGCGCGGCGGCAGTACGCTGGCGGATGCGGCGGCCCTGTATGCTTTGACGCCGTCGAGCGCGACGTATTTTATCGGCGATACGTTTGATGCGGGAACGCTGGGCGCGCATGCGCTGGCGCTTGCGGAAGGCGAGAGCGAGCTGTTTAAAGTCGATGGGACAGGCTGGTATGTGATGGTGCTGGATTCGGAGATGGATGAAGCGGCGACCAATGCGCGGCGTGAAAGCATAATCGCACAGCGGCAGGCAGAGGTCTTTAACGAGACGTATCCGGCCTGGCAGGAGGCCGTGACGTTTACGGTCGATGAAAAAGTGTGGAAAGCCGTTCCTTTTGATACGATTTTTGTGATTCCGACGGCGGAGGAGACGACGGCCGGCGAGGAGACAACAGCGGCACAGGGAGCCGGCGAGGAGACGACTGCTCCGGCGCAGAGCGAAGCCGGCGGCGAGACGGCTGCGGGTGAGGACGGCGCGCAGAGCAGCGCGGCGGAGACGACGGCGGCCGGCTGACCGGGCGGCAGAAGCGGTCCGATGATTGGCGCAGGCCGTAAGGCAGAGGCGCCAGAAGGATGCGGCGGCAGCGCCGCTTTGCCGGCGAGACGGCCGAAACAATCAAATAAAAAAGAAAAGGGCAACAGGTTCCCGGGAGATATGCAAACGGCCCGGGATTAAAAGGGAAACAGGTGGAAATCCTGTGCGAACCCGTCGCTGTGTAAAGGGAGCGGGCCGCCATTTATGCCACTGGGAAACCGGGAAGGCGGCGGCCGGCTGTGATCTTTGAGCCAGAAGACCTGCCTGATGTTCATAATACAATACCACGCGGATTTGGGATTTGTAGGATGGGGGCCCTCTGCACTTTTTTGGCAGCGGGCTTTTTTCTTTGTACGGGCGATGCGGGCCGGCAGGTGTTCCTGCCTGGCGGCTGTCCTGTCGATCCATGAGCCGGGATTCCGAAAAAGTGGTGACCAAAACAGCCAAAGGGCGGAAAAGAGGACAGAGATGGAACAAAAAGGGAACAAAAAGGCGCTGCTTGCGGTAGCCGCACTGGTTGCGGCAGTCTTGATTCTGGGGGGCGTGTATGTGTTTACACGGCCGGCGGTGAGTAAAGGAGACAAGCACATTGTCGTTGAGGTGGTCCATGCGGATGGGGCGTCGAAGGAGTACGAGTATGACACCGACGAGGAATATCTGCGCAATGTGCTGGAACCGGCGGGACTGATCGCCGGGGAGGATTCGGAGTATGGGATGTTTGTCAAGACGGTGGACGGCTATACGGCGGACGATGCAAAGCAGGAGTGGTGGTGCTTTACGCAGGACGGCGGGCAGGTAAATACCGGGGTGGACACGACGCCGGTGGCTGACGGGGACCATTTTGAGATCACGCTGACGACAGGTTATTAAGCCATGGAAAAAAAACGTTCCGGCCATACGGAAGAAACGCCCGGCAGGAGGGACTGCCGGACAAAAGAGAAGGGGCTGACTATGAGAGCCGGGGAGCTTACGCTCCTGGCTCTTTTGGGAGCCCTTCTTTATGTGGGGCAGACGGCGCTTGCCTTTTTGCCGAACATCGAAGTGGTTTCGGTGCTGGTGATCGCCTATACGGTGGTGTTTGGCCGCCGGGCGCTTCTGCCGATCTATGTGTTTGTCCTGCTGGAGGGGGTCACATACGGATTTGGGCTCTGGTGGATGATGTACCTGTATGTGTGGGCGGTGCTGTACGGGACGGCGCGGGTTTTGCGGCGCAATACCTCGGCGCTTGTGTGGGCGGCGGTGGCCGGGTTTTATGGGCTGAGTTTTGGCGCATTGTGTACGATTCCGTATCTGATTGCGGGCGGGCCGGGGGCAGCGCTGGCGTCCTGGACCTCGGGGCTTTTGTTTGATTTGCTCCACTGCGCCGGGAATTTTGCGACCACGCTTGTGCTGTACGGGCCGCTCGTGCGGGCGCTTGGGGCGGCGCGGGGGATGATGGGGGAATGAAGGTTTGGTCGAGAGATTGCCAGAGCGGGAAGTATCCCGTCTCTTTTTATGTTGTAAATGTTCTTTCATGTGGTATAATCTACTATGAAAGCCCCGGACGGGCAAGGCTTCCCGGACAGCAATCGCGTAGAAGGAGGGACAGAAGTGCTTTTAAGATATATTGTAAGCAATTTTAAATCAATCGGGCATCCGGTTGAATTTAGTATGTTTCCGGCTGAGAAAAATACGGATGAGCGGTTTTTAAAGACAATTACAACAAAAGCCGGCGAATGGAAGGTGCTGCATCGAGGCGGCTTTTTTGGCCCGAATGCGTCCGGAAAAACATCTTTCATTGAATCCGTTGACTTTGCGCGAGGTTATATAGTAAATGGACAGAAGAGCGGAAAAGGGACGGGGATTGAGCAGTTTCGCGGAGAAATTGAGGAACTGAAAGGAATTTCTTCGTTTCAGTTTATGTTTTATATAGAGGAAGAGGTCTACGAGTATGGCTTTTCACTGGATCGGCGCCAGGTCTATGAGGAATGGCTGATGCAGTTGACGGAAAAAGAGTTTGTGCCTTTATTTTCTCGTGTCACGGATGAAGAAGGAAAAACCGAGATTGAAATTGAATCAAGGTTTGCAGAAAAAAGTCCAAGGAACGGGCGTTGGCGGAGGTGCTAAAAGAGAGTATCCAGGAAAACCAGAGAAATCAGCTCTTTCTTTCCAAACTTCAGGAGAACGGGATAAAAAAAGCAGAAAAAATTGTCGAGTGGTTTCGGAGTATACAGGTTATTTTTCCGGGAACAAAAGTACGGGCTTTGCCAGTCCGTATGAAAGCAGATGAAGAATTGCGGACCTATATCGGGAGAATGCTGGAACGGATGGATACGGGAGTTTTTGAAGTATCGGTGGCCAGCGATGAGATTGATTTCCATGAAATTGCGGCTAAAATAGATTTGCCCAGGGCGCTTGTTGAAGAGATCGAGGAGATCAAAAACGGAATTGTTAATCTGGCAGGAAAGTATTTTATTTTTGGGGAAAACAAGAAAAAACGGACAATGCTGATCCAGCTTAAACTTACACATAAATTGAATGGAAGAGTCGTTCGGTTTAATATAGACGAAGAGTCGGATGGAACACAGAGACTGCTGGATTTGCTTCCGATGTTGTTTGCAATCGGAAAGAACGAAACGGTTTATTTGGTGGACGAGATCGATCGGAGCCTGCACACGAAGCTGTCTCAATTTTTGCTCGCGGAATTTGCGAGTACGGCCTGTAATGGGGGCAGTCAGATCCTTTTTACCGCACATGATATAAATCTGATAAATCTCCATAGCGTTCGGCAAGATGAGATTTGGTTCATTGAGAAAAATGGACGGGGTGAGTCCATTTTAAGGCCATTTTCTGATTTTGAAATCAGAGAGGGGCAGGATACGCTGAAAGCATATCTGTGCGGCAGGTTTGGGGCGATCCCCATGATAGGAGGGAGCAGCATATGCGCTCAATAAAAAGCCGCGTGCCTTTTTCACCGCAACGGCCATATCGGCCCGCCCGACCGGCAACCAGCAAAATACTGTTTTTGTCACTGGAAGGAAGCGTTACGGAAGAGGAATATTTTCAACGCGTTTCGGAAATATTCGGGGAGATCAAGGGCAAGATACAATTTATTTCCGTGGCAGAGGATGCGGTGCATACGATCCCTAAATTCCGAACCGAGGAGCAGAACAGGATGTTGAGTAAAGCACGCCCGCTTCAATTGGTGGAAAGGATTGAATGGTTTAAAGAGGAGTACGACGATCGGTATGAGTTTTCTAAATATCCGGAGGATGAGTTTTGGATGGTTACCGACATCGATAATAACTGGTCAGAGACGGTAATCCATAAAAAGAGCGGAAAAACTTTGCTGGATGAGTGGCGGCAGGCGATCGCTCTGTGCCGTGAAAGAGGATATCGCTATGCGGTAAGTAATCCTTTTTTTGAAGTATGGCTGTTGCTGCATCACGATCAATTGTCAAAGGAGGATATGCTTTTTGCCGTAACGGATCAACACGCGTATGAAAAAACAACTCATTTTAGAGAGCGTCTGCGCGCATTGGGGGTTGCATTAAAGGACGAAAAGCATCTTAGATTTTCGGATTATACGGCTGAAAATATAAAACTGGCAATGAAGAGAGCGGAAGAATTACATACGGATAAAGAAGAACTTTGTCCGAGGTATTGAGCAAGTACAGTGTATCTTCTTTTGAAAAAAGTAGTTGATATGCTGCCGCAAGAAGCCTGCAAGACACAAGAAAGGAAACAAACATGATTCGAAACATCGTTTTTGACATGGGTCACGTTCTGGTATACTTCAGCCCAAAGACCTTTATCGAACGCCTGGGCGTTTCTGAGGAGGACGGACGGCGGCTGCTCAGGGAGGTATTTAAGGACAGGGAGTGGGTACAGCTTGACCGGGGAACCCTTTCGGAGGAAGATGCCGTGAGGGCGATTTGCGGGCGGCTGCCGGGCCATCTGCATGAGGCGGTGCGCGAGCTGGTCTGCGGCTGGTGGAAGCGGCCGCTTTTGCCGGTGGAGGGAATGGCGGAGCTTTTGGGGGAGCTGAAGGGGCTGGGGTACGGGATTTATCTGCTGTCAAATGCCAACCGCCAGCTGCCGCAGTATTTTGAGCGGATCCCGGGGGCCGGGTATTTTGACGGGCGAATTGTCTCGGCGGACTGGCTTTTGCTGAAGCCGCAGCGGGAAATCTATGAGAAGCTTTACGAGGTCTATGACCTGAAACCGGAGGAGTGTTTTTTCATTGACGATCAGCCGGCGAACATCGAAGGCGCATGGTGCACAGGCATGGACGGCGCCGTATTTGACGGGGATATGGCGCGCCTGCGCAGACAGCTGCGCTCAGCCGGGGTGCCGGTGCGTGAAACCGATGCAAAGCAGGGGCAGCCGGGCGCTGTGAATATACGGCAAGGGTAACGCGGCGGGCTGAAAATGCGTGAGGGGGGGAGAAAGAACGGAGGAAAAGCATGAATAGGAAAATAATTTTTTTGGATATTGACGGGACATTTATCGGCATGGGGCAGACAGAGCCGCCGGTCTCGGCCGTGGAGGCAGTCCGGCGGGCGCGGGAAAACGGGCATCTGGTGTATTTGTGCACGGGACGCAACTACGGGATGCTGTCGCCGATGCTTCAATATGGGTTTGACGGTGTGATCGCCAATGCGGGCGGCTACATCCTCTGCGGGGAAGAGCTGATTTATAACTGCCCGATGGAGGAAGAGCTGCGGGAACGGACGGTGCGGATTTTGGGAGAACACGGAGTGGCGCGAATGCTGGAGGGGCTGGACGCCGCATACGTTGACCCTTCGGTGTCGGATTTTATGGAACGGGAAGCACCGGAGGGCGGTAGCAGCGAATTAAAACGCTGGAAAGAAGCGATGGCACAGGAGATGAACCTGCGGCCGATTGCTGAGTATGCGGGAGAACCGCTTTACAAGATTGTTATCATGTGCCAGGACGGAGAACAGATGATGCGGGCCTATGAGCCGCTGCAGGAGGATTTTCTTCTGTGTCTCCAGGATTTTACCAAAAATGGTTTTGCCAACGGCGAGTTAATCAACCGGCGCTTTGACAAAGGGCAGGCGGTGCGGCGGGTCTGTGGGCATTTAGGCGTCGCTGTCGCAGATACGTTTGGCTTTGGCGACAGCATGAATGACAAGGAAATGATCGAGACGGCCGGCGTCGGGCTGTGCATGGCCGACGGCAATGCAAAACTGCGGGAGATTGCCGACGATATCTGCCCGCCGGCGGTCGAGGACGGGCTGTACAAGATGTTTGAAAAGTACGGTCTGATCTGAAAGCAGAAACGTTCGACCGCTTTCTGAAAATACGGGGAAAGAATCGCATAAGATTCTTTCCCGCACGCCTGAAAACAGAGATAAAAAAGGAGAAGAGATATCATGAGTACATATTCCTACAGCAGGGAAATCAACCGCAACAATATCGCTTTTTGCGAATTTGACCTGGAACGGATCCGCAAAATGTTTCGGGATATCTTCGCGGCGTACAGCCCGAAGATCAAAGAAGAGATGTTTGATTCCTTTTGCGGGGACTTTTATGAGCTGGCAAAAGGGATTCCCACCGCCAATGAACGGATTTGGCGCATGCTGATTACCGACATGCTTTTCAGTTACGATGACCGGGGCTATTTAGAAGCGGGCGCGCCGGACAACGCGATTAAGCGGAGACAATTTGCGATCATGGCCAAAGTCGTGGTGAGTAAGCTGCGGGCAAATTGACTGCCCGCAGCGCAACGCGGTGTGGCGTGACTGCCCGCAGCGCAACGCGGTGTGGCGTGACTGCCTGCCGCGCAGGAGGATTATATCATCGTGTCGTCGCGCAGGACCTCGGCGAGGCGGATCTGGCGCATCTTGCGCCAGCTAAGGTAATAAGCCAGCGCCACCGCCCCGACGATCGCCAGCAGGAAAAGGGCAATCGGGAGAAACGGCGCTTCGGCCACAAATTCGCTGACATCCAGGTAGCTCAGTTTCAGCATTCCCCACACGGCGAGGGCGGCGGGGGGGAGTGTATAAAGGGCCGGGCGGCCGGCGACCGCCAGGGCTTCGATACAGAACATACGGCGAATCGCGGCCGGCGTCATTCCGATCGACAAATAGCGGGCAAATTCTCGTTTCCGTTGATGCACGAAGCCCAGCGTATTGGAAAAAACGCTGCCAAGTCCGATGACGGCCAGCAGGGCGCAGAAACCGCCGAATATCAGCTCCATTCCCTGGATCTGGCGGGCGTTTACCTCGTATTTGTCAATACGGTTTTCGCTTTCAAGCGTGTAGGACGGACCCAGCAGGCGCCCGATTTCATCTTGCAGGGCGCGAAGCGGTTCGGCCGACGAGCGGTCGCTGCCAAGGATGCGTATATAGGTATCTTCCCGGGGGCTGCCGAGGGCTTCTTTGATTTCGTTCCACAAGGACAGAGGAACGAAGTGCACAAGTTCATAGTAATCAAGCTTTGCGTATTCCTCCCGCAAAACGGGGGGTTCTTTTGTGTAGGCGAGGACAGGGGCCTGGGCCGTCGTTTCTTCGTTTTCCGCAAACCGGAGGATGCTTATGGCGCTCTCTTCTTTTATATAAGGCACGTATCGGGGATGCCGGAAGTCGGGGTTGGTTACATCGCGGATTTGATTGAGCAGGATGGCTCCGTCCAGGCGCGGTGCAAGGCCGAGCTGCCCGCAGTAGGCCAGGAAGCTGGCGTCATCCAGAATAAGGATGGGGACATGGACGAGCCATCCGTCCGCGGTTTCCGTCACATACTGGGCAGAAGCCTGGGAGAATCCGCCGAGAGCCAGCATTTCTTCACTCAGTTCGTCTGCGGTAAGCAGCCGGCTTGCCGCTGCTTTCTGGTATACGACAACGCTTGCCGCGCCGGGGAGGGATTGAAGCTGTTCTGTCTCTTCAAAAGAATCAAGGCGGGTATTTTTTACCGTGACCATGATATCCCAGGCGTCTTGATAGCGTTCAAAATAGGTCTCTCTCGTGCTGATGGAGGAGGTTTTGAAAAAGCAGAGCATGAGAGTGAAGGCCAGGAAGGAAAGCACAAGCGAGAGCGAGGCCGTGCGCAGGGCCTTGCGCTGTGCCTTTAGGGCGCTGCCGGCCAGATCTCCCTCGACACCAAACAGGAGAGCCAGAACCGGCGACTTGTGGCGGCGTTTTAGCTGCCATTCGCGGGTGTTTTTTATGGCTTCAAGCGGCGTAAGGCGGCTTAACCGGCGGGCGGGCAGCCAGGCGGAAAACCATATTGTCAGCATCGTGACAAGCAAAGATAACCCTAAGATCGGCAAAGGATAGTGAAAAACCACATCGCGCCGCCCGGCCATATCTGCCAGAAGGAGATTCGTCACCTTGAGGATTCCGTGGCCGGCCACGATGCCGATCAGGCTCCCGGTGAGGACCGGCACGGCGCACAGAGCGGCCGCTTCCTGTAAAAGGCAGGCGCGCAGCTGTTTTGGCGTCGCGCCAATACTGGAAAGAATGCCGAACTGGTGGATGCGCGTCTGCATCGTTACCGCGAAAGCATTGTGTATAATGGCAACCAGCGAACAGGAGGCCAGGGCCGTAATCAGGAGAAAAAACGGAAACAGAAGCCGCGGCGCCGTGTCATTAGGATCGCGGATCAGGTACATTGCCAGCAGTCTGTGGTGATAATCGATTTTTTCCGGGGGAATTGCGGCCAGCTCGGCCAGCTTAGGCGTATTTTCCAGAACCGCGCCCTTGTCGTCAAAGATAAGCTCGACGACGGTTTGTGTGCCGCCGTTTTCCGGCTCATATATCTGTACTTCTTCTACATGGGCGAAATTGCGGATTGTCTCCAGCTGTGCGGCGTCCAGCTCGCCGGTAAGGCGGCTGTGCCAGCGCCCCTCTTCTTGTTCAATATTTTCCACCTCGTATTTCCATAAATTGTAAAACAATCCGCACAAAAGCGACAAAAGCAAGGCGCAGATCAAGGCGGCGACGCGCACGGAAAGGCTGGAGGAGCGGTTGTTTTTAATGTAACTGGCTGAATATTCTTTCCACATATCCGTTACCTCCGCTTTTCGTCCTGGAGGATGCGCCCATCCTCCATGGTAATGATCCGATCGGCTTCCAGGGCGACTTTTTCGTCATGCGTAATCAGTAAAATAGTCTGTCCGAGATTGTGATGAGAGAGCTTCAGCATATCGATGATTTCCCGGGAATGCTTTTGGTCGAGGTTGCCGGTGGGTTCGTCCGCCAGAAGCAGGGCGGGACGGTAAACGAGAGAGCGGGCGATCGCGGCCCGCTGCTGCTGGCCGCCGGACAGCTGGTGCGGCAGGGCGCTGAGTTTGTCGGCAATGCCGAGGGAGCGGACAACGGCTTCAAAATGCTCCTTATTTGGCTTCTTTTTGTCGAGCGCGAGCGGCATGAGGATGTTTTTTTCGATGGTTAAGGTAGGGATCAGGTTGTAAAACTGATACACAAGCCCTACCTTCCTGCGCCGAAAGATCGCCGCCTGCGTCTGGTTCAGCGTGGACAGATCGGTTCCGTCAACGATGACTCTGCCGTCGGTGGGCTTGTCTACGCTGCCGAGAATGTGCAAAAGAGTGGATTTTCCGGAACCGGAAGCCCCGACAATGGCGACAAATTCCCCCTTGTCAACGGATAAGTCGATCCCGTTTAAGGCGGTTACCTGATTTTCGCCAAAGCCGTAGATTTTGCGGACATTTTCACATTTTAAAATTTCCATTTAGATGCAGCTCCTTTCCTGGTAAGATTTTCTTACAGTATAGCAAGGAAAAGTTACAGCTCAGTGACGGTAGAAGCGGATTTCAAAGAGAGCGCCGCCGCCGGGGACGTTTCGTGCCCGCAGGGTCCCGTTTTGGCGCTCGATGATTTCCTTTGCAAGGGCGAGACCGATTCCGATGCCGCCTTCGCCGGCGTTTTGTCCGCGATAGAAGCGCTCGAACAGATGGGGGATATCTGTTTCGGCAAATCCGCTTCCCTGATCCTCAATGTAGATTTCCGTGTACAGGGGGTTCTGCTCATAAAAGCAGCGGACGCAGCTGCCGCCGCTGTGTTCCAGGCAGTTTTTCATCAGGTTTATAAGGGCTTCCATGGTCCAGTCGAGATCGGCGGTAATAGCCATTTCACCGCGCTCGGGGATATCGATGGTGCTGCCCAGGCGAAGCGCCGTTTCCTGGAGGTGATCGGCGGCGAGGACGAGAACGGTAAAAACATCGATTTCGTCTTTCTGCAAAAGCAGCACGCCGGCGTCAAGACGGGACAGCACGAGCAGGGCTTCCTGCAGACGGGTGAGACGCAGGAGCTGTTTTTGTATTTTGCTTGGTAGGTTTTTGTCAAATGTTGGCGCGGCCATTTGCAGCGAAAGGGAAATAGCGGTGATCGGCGTGCGGATTTGATGGGCGATATTGGACAGATTTTCCGCAAAGCGGTTTTTTGCCTGGATTGCGGCGTCTTTTGTCTGATGGAGGGAGGTCACGGTCTTGTAGATGGCGTCCTCCAGCCTGGAAAAATCGTCCTCCCCGGAGACAGAAAGAAACGGCGCCTTTCCGATATTGGTCTGTTCAAGATAATCGGTCAGGGCCTTGATACGCCGCGTTTGTTTTTGGCGGCGGCGCTGGCAGACAAAGGTAAAAAGCAAGAGGGCGGCCAGGAATCCGCCTGCCGCAAAGCGGAGATTTGACCTGGAAGAAACGGCGGCGAAGTCCGCAGGGCGGTATCCCCACTGCGTCAGGATATCACTTTGATCCCCGCGGCCGGCAGGGGAATGATATTCCTTGAGAGCTTTTTGGAGGACAGGGGCGGCTTCTGGTTCCAGCTCCAGCACCTGTGCGCAAATCCCGTTCAGCAGTCGGAAGGCAGCCGTTTCGTCGCGCCGGGAGATAAGCAGGGCCGTCATGGCGCAGGCGGCCAGGCTGATCGAGAGTATGAGGCTAAATGAAATGAAGAGAGAGTTTTTTTCGCTCATTGGGTGTCCTCCATGCGGTAACCTATGCTGCGGACGGTTTTCAGGCAGGCGGGCAGGCCAAGCTTGTCGCGCAGCCGCTTCATGGTGACGGTGAGAGTATTGTCATTGACATAATTGCCGTTTGCATCCCAGACCTGCGCAAGGATGCCTGCCCGTGTGACGGTTTTTCCCTTGTTCTGCATCAGGCAGAGAAGCAGCTGGTATTCGGCCGCGCTGAGCCGGATTTCCAGGGAATGAAGGAAAACGGCCTGACGGTTCAAATCGATGCGGATGCCGTCGCAGGAAAGGTATTGTTTTGCGGTTTTGCCGCTTCGCCGCAGCAGGGCGAGAATTCGCGAGTACAGTACTTCTAATTCAAAGGGCTTGACCACATAGTCGTCGGCGCCGTTTTCAAAGCCGGAGACAATGTCGGCGCAGTCGCCGCGGACCGTGAGGAAAATCACGGGAAGTTCGTGAAAGCGGCAGCGAATCCAGCGGCACAGGCTGTCGCCGCGGCCGTCGGGCATGTTCCAGTCCAGCAAAACACAGACCGGCAGACGCTGTGTTAGGGCCGCTTTGGCCTGCGCAAGCGTCGGGCAGACGGTCACATGAAAATTTTTTTGGTCGAGGTACTCTTTTACGGCCAGGGCAATCGAGGGGTCGTCCTCTATATAGTACAGTTCAAGCATGATTTGGCTCCGCCTTTTCTGGTGCAGGGGCTAATGTGTATGGGCGAGAAAACAAGCTGCGGAAAGGGCTGCGTAAAGAGGTCTGGGAAAAGCTCCAAGCCGCAGCCGCTTTAGCGTAATCGCCGGTGGTTTTAGTATAGCAGAAAATCATTACGGTTTGGTGACAGATTTTTTGGAAGATTGAGCGTTTCTTAACGATCCGGGGCATTTCATTACAAAATCCGGCCGATTGAGGGCAAAGGCCTTGTTCTTTTGCCGGAGGTTTGTTATCCTAATTAAAAAACGTGGTGAGACGATGTTAAAAATTGCGATTTGTGACGACGAGCCGCGGATGGGGCAGGAACTCTCCGAGCGGCTTTCAAACTATATGGCGGAACGAAACCTGGCTTCTTACAGTGTGCATTTGTTTGTAAACGGCCGCGCCCTTCTAAAGAGCGGCGGCGACTTTGACCTGATTTTCCTGGACATCCAGATGGCGGGGCCGGACGGGATGGAGACGGCAAAGATGCTTAGGCAGCGGGGAAAACGGGGGCTGATTATTTTTGTGACGGTTTTAAAGGAGTGCGTCTATGACGCGTTTGAGGTGGAAGCCTGCGATTACCTGCTTAAGCCGATCGACGACATGCGTTTTCGGCGGACGTTGGAGCGGGCGCTGAAAATGATTGAAGAGCGGGGGGCAAAGAGTATTTTAATTCGGCGGGGGACCTCCTGCGAGGTGGTCCTGCTGGCGCAGATCGTGTACTGCGAGGTGCAGGGGCGGAAAATTTACATTCATCAAAGCGAGGGCACGGTCGTTGATTACTATGACAGGCTGGAGGACTTGGAGCGCCGGCTTGACCGGCGTTTTTTCAAATGCCACAGGAGCTACCTGGTCAATCTCGACTATGTCCGCGGATGCAGCGGCGGGCAGGTGCTGCTGCCGCAGGGCGAAGCGATTCCGGTTTCCCGGCTGCGGGAAAAGGATTTGACGCAGGCCCTTTTACTTCATATGAAAGAAAGGGATTTCTAAGATGGACTACTTCAGCCTGTGCTTTGACGGCTTCAGCCTGGCCGGGCAAAGCCTTCTGCAGCTTTTCTTTGTCGGCCATCTTACCGGGAAAAAGCAAAAGAAACGGCATTTCCTCATGTATTTTTTGCTGGTTTGTGCGCTGGAGGGACTTTTTTCTTGTTCTGCCCTTCCTGAAATATTGGGGCTCGGCGCGTGGGTGCTCGCGTTATATGGCATGAGCTGTTTGGCGTTTGGCAATCGGCGCTCGGTATCATGGATTGCGGCGATCTTTGCGGTCTATATTTCGCAGCTTTCCTATGGGCTTGTCAATTCGGTGGAGGCCGTTGTGCTTCCTTATCTGGTCGGGTCGTGGTTTCTGTATCCGGTGCTGTTTTTGGCAACGCTGGCAGCGTTTGCGGTCTGCGCCGGCTGCTATGGCGCCGTGCTGAAATTATTTTCACTGGCAGAACACGAGCAGACGCCGTACATCGGCCTGCTTCTGTTCCCCGGCCTGTTTTTCTTTATCGCACAGTGGTATATCCTGCGGACCTCCTACGGTATCGACTCCCTGCCTTTTCTTCCCACGCTGCCGGAAATGGGAAAACATGCCGCCCTGCTGCTCTTGCAGGCCCTTGGGCTGGGAGCCCTTTTGTGTACGCTTTACGTGTATCGGCGTCTTTGCCGCAGCTTTCAGGCGCAGGCAAAGCTTTCGTCTCTGGCCCAGGCATCCCGGGCGCAGAAGGTCTATATTGCCGAAGCAAAGGCGCGTTATGAGCAGACCAGGGCGTTTCGCCACGACATTAAAAACCACTTGTCCGTGCTGGACGGGCTATTAGGCAGCGGGAAGCTGCAAGAGGGACGCGAATATTTAAAAAAATTAGAAATTGTTTCGTCGGCGCTCTCTTTTCCCTACCAGACCGGCAACCCGGTAGTGGATATTCTGCTCTCGGAAAAACTGAACCTGGCCGAAGCGGGCGGTATTGCTGTCGAGGTGTCGCTTGTGCTGCCAAATCCCTGCGGGATTGATGACTTTGATTTGTGCGTGATCTTTGCCAATGCGCTCGACAACGCGCTTGCCGCCTGCCAACCGGGCGAAGAAAACAGCTTCCTCGGCATCACCGGAGAGCAGCAGGGCGACTATTACATGCTGTGTTTTGAAAATACTTGTCCGGAGGTCCCGCTCTCGCCGATGGGGACCGGTCTTTCCAATATTAAAGCAGTGGCGGAAAAATACCATGGCGCGATGCTGACCGAAAAAGCTGGTCGGCGTTTTTCTTTGAATGTCCTGCTGGACGTTTCGTTACATCCAAAGAACATCTCGGACCAAAAGCCTTGAAGGGAGGTTTTTGAGTTGGTAAACTGAAACCGGCGCAGCAGAAACGGTATCTCATTATGCGCCGGAAACATAGACACAACAAAGAAGGGAGGTTCTACTATGAATGCCAAGATGATGGAGGGACTGGTAGGCGCAAGCATGAACGCCAAATTGTCGGATACGCCCATGAAAGTCTATGAGCAGGCAAGCCGCGAAGGCGATACCGCGAAAATGGAACGGGCGCTGGGATTTGCCGGTGAGTGTACGGAAAAAGCGGAACAATATCAGGAGAAGGTCGATCAGGGCCGGGAAGAAGAGAAAAAAGCCGAGCGCGAGCAAGCAAAGGTGGAGCAGGAAGAAGCCCTCGAAGAAATACGGAACGAAAGAAAAGAGGCAGAACAAAGCGTCCGGGCCGGCCGGGGCGAAAGCGCGGACATGGTCGAGATCAGCGAAGCCGGAAAAGCCGCCCTGCAGGAATGTCCGGCAGAGACAGCGGCGCCGGTGGAGGGCGACCCGGTTACCTACACAAAGAGCGGAGAGATAGCGGCCCCGCCGCAGCCGGAACCGACGGTTTCGTTTTCGGCGTAGGAGCGAAAAAGCTGTTTTAAAAACGGGTTGAGAAGCGATGCCTGACATCACTTCCCAACCCGGACAATCCCAATCTCGGCATTGACCAGCTCGCCGATCCACTCAGACGCCCGGCCGGCACAAAACATATCGCCGGCATCTTCCGTTAGTTAAAGTAAACCAAATCCTCTTTCGGCGGCTGGCTGTCCTCGACCGCCGCCGCATACAGCACCGGCCCCTCGTCGCGGTAAGCTTCGCAATACTGCCAACGCAGACGTGCTGTTATTGTGACCCATTGCCGGCTCTTAAAATCTGCCGCATGCTCATAGTAACACAGAAACCCGATAAAAGCCACATCATCCGCACAGCAGGTCATCGCATTGCGCCCCGGCAGAAAACTGCCCTTGGGGAAAGCGGGCGTGCGCAGAATCCGTGCCTTGAAATGCACGACCTTATTGTCGTAGCGTTCCGGGTGATCCAGGGCATCCACATACCAGATGCCAAAATCATCCTCGCCGATTTCGATTACCGGAGCTTCTGTATCGTAGGGCAGCTCCTCCTCAAAATCCTCCAATTCGCCGTTCTCATCCTCAAAAATCACATCGCCCTGGCGGTTCACCGCGCGGATGCTGCGCTTAAACATAGAAAGCGGCAGCTCGGTTGTACAGCGGTTAAAGACAATCATGTCCGCGACGGATACCAGATCGATCACCAGCGATTTCATGTTGTCCAGATACAGCTGGAAGGTAGACGCATCAAAGATCGTCACGATCTGATAAAGTTCAAAACCGGACGGCAGTTTCAGATCCGTGATCGTGCTCATGCGCCACATCCCGTTGTACTCAATGATAACACGCTGAGGCCGGTATTTTTTCTTCATCTCCTTCAAAAACTCCGTGGTCAGGGCAGACTCGCTTTCCAGCGTCACCATCACTGTGTGGAGCTTTGCCAGAAGAGCCGGGTCATACTCCTCCTCCCCCTCTTCACAGACAATCAGCAGCGTTTTCTCGCCATCGTTAAAATACTCCTGCTGCATGGTAAAATTGATAAATTCCGTCTTGCCGCCCTCTAAGAAGCCGGCGATCAGATAAATCGGTATCCCTGTATTGTTCAGCATGCCAAAAACCCTTTCTTAATAGATGCCCGCGTTTCCACGGCATTTTATGCACTTTTGCAGCGTCCTCTGCCTGCCCGTGTTCTCAGGGCATGCTGTTTCCTACTCCAGGTGAAAAGCCTTTTTGAGTTCGTCCTCTTTCAAATCGGAACCGATTACGCATAGCCGTCCCGTATACTCCGGGCTGCCCTCGCGAATCTCGTACTCGCCGGGCGTCAAGTCAAAATACAGCCAGGCGCCGTCAGGAGACGGCAGCATCCCCTTGGCTCGCAAAACCGTCCCGTAAAACGTCGTGTCCGCCAAATCCTCCAGCAAAGCTTCCAGCTCGGCCCGCTCATATTTGTGCGCCGTTTCCGCGCCCCAGCTTGTAAAGACCTCGTCGGCATGGTGATGATGGCGCCCGTGGTCGTGGCAGCCGCAGGAGCTGTCATCACCGTGGTGATGGTCGTGACAACGCTCATGTCCATGCTCATGTCCGTTCTCATGCTCATGGGAATGCTCCTGCTCCCGCACAAGCTCTGCCAGCATTTCATCGGCCAGGCCCTGTCCCTTCTCCATCGCCTCGCGAATCTGCGCCCCGGTCAAGGAATCCCAGGGTGTTGTAATGATAGCGGCCTTCGCGTTATGCTCACGCAGCATCGATACCGCCAATTCCAGCTTTTCCTGCGCTGTCTTTTGTGTGCGGCTGAGGATAATCGTATTGGCGCTTTCCACCTGATTATTGAAAAACTCGCCGAAATTCTTCATATATAACTTGCATTTTGCAGCGTCTACCACGGTAACAAAGCTGTTCAGCTCCACGGGGACTTCCGCCTGCACGCCCTGCACGGCGCGGATGACATCGGACAGCTTGCCTACGCCCGATGGCTCGATGAGGATGCGGTCCGGCTTAAACTGCGTAAGCACCTCCTTGAGCGCCGCGCCGAAGTCGCCGACCAGTGAGCAGCAGATACAGCCGGAATTCATCTCCGTGATCTGGATGCCGGCCTCCTTCAAAAAACCGCCGTCAATGCCGATCTCTCCAAATTCATTCTCAATCAGCACCAGCTTTTCGCCCTGAAACGCTTCCGCAATCAGTTTTTTAATCAAAGTTGTCTTGCCGGCTCCCAAAAAGCCGGAAATAATATCGATTTTAGTCATAGAAATGCCTCCTGTCGCATTTTTCTGGAATATTGCCGTCAACGGAGTATATTATACAGCGGTTCCCGTCAAGGGTCAACCGGGGAGAGCGCAGAATTTCGCCCCCGACGCCGCCCTGGCTCTTACGCATGTCGAAAACGGTCCGCATAAAGAAAAATGCAAGAAAAAGGTAAGGTTACCTGCTCTTGACGCGGTCTGCCCGGCCGGCGTATAATTTCTTTGTAAACCGGCGCGCTGCAGCGTTTGGCATACATAAAACGAAAGCAGTATCGGACACTGCCAAACCAACAAAGGGGGTATATGCAATGCAGTACGAAATCAAAGGCGGCGACTACCCGGTCGTGGTCTGCCAGCTCAAAGACGGCGAACGGATGATTACCGAAAAAGGTTCAATGGTATGGATGTCCCCGAACATGGAAATGGACACAAAAGGCGGCGGTCTGGGCAAGATGTTTTCCAAAGCCTTTTCCGGCGAGAGCATGTTTCAAAACATCTACACAGCCAAAGGCGACGGCATGATTGCCTTTGGCTCCAGTTTCCCCGGGCGCATCCTGGCGCTGGAAATCGAACCCGGCCGCGAGTTAATTATGCAAAAGAGCGCTTTTCTGGCCTCCGAGCCGACCGTTGAGCTGTCGGTTGCCTTTAACAAAAAAATGGGCGTCGGCTTTTTCGGCGGCGAGGGCTTCATCATGCAGCGCCTTTCCGGCCGCGGAATCGCTTTTGTGGAAATCGACGGCGATCTCATCGAATATAACCTTGCGCCCGGCCAGCAGATCGTCGTGGATACCGGCAATGTAGCCGGCTTTGAAAGTACGGTCACGATGGATGTGCGCCAGGTTCCCGGTCTCAAAAATAAGCTTGTCGGCGGCGAAGGACTCTTCCATACCTATTTAACGGGCCCCGGCCGCGTCATGCTGCAAACGATGCCTATCTCCAGCGTGGCGGCCGCTCTGGCCGGCCTGCTGCCAAAGGGCAATTAAGCAGAGGGGATTTGGGGGTGAGGAAAAGGGAGCCGGCCTGCTTGTGCGCCTTCCCCTCCTTCTAAAAATAGTTCTTGCCCCCGCCGCCAAAGTGTGCTATCATACTAACGACCTTTAAAGATGAAGGGGCTGCTGCCTGGGTTTACCGCCCGGCAGCAGCCCCGAATCCGAATAAAGAGGTATGTCACTAAGGCGAGAAAAGACGAAGCGGGAGATTATTTATGAAAAGAAATGACATCCACAAAGTACTGATTATCGGTTCCGGCCCGATCATCATCGGCCAGGCGTGCGAGTTTGACTACTCCGGCACCCAGGCCTGCAAGGCGTTAAAAAGCCTGGGCTATGAGATCGTGTTGGTAAATTCCAACCCGGCCACGATTATGACCGATCCGGAGACAGCGGACGTGACTTACATTGAGCCGCTGAACGTAGACCGTCTGGAACAGATTATTGAAAAAGAACGCCCCGATGCCCTGCTTCCGAACCTCGGCGGCCAGTCGGGCCTGAATTTATGTTCCGAATTAAAGGATGCCGGCGTGCTGGACCGCTACGGCGTCAAGGTGATCGGCGTACAGGTAGACGCAATCGAACGCGGCGAGGACCGCGTCGAATTTAAAAATACAATGAACGCCCTCGGCGTGGAGATGGCAAAAAGCGACGTCGCCTACTCCGTAGAAGAAGCGTTGTCGATTGCCGACGGCCTTGGTTATCCCGTGGTGCTGCGTCCCGCTTATACGATGGGCGGCGCGGGCGGCGGTCTGGTATATAATAAGGAAGAATTAAAAACCGTCTGTGCCAGGGGCCTGCAGGCCAGCCTGGTCGGCCAGGTGCTCGTAGAAGAGTCGATCCTTGGCTGGGAAGAACTGGAGCTGGAGGTTGTCCGCGACGCCAAAGGCCATATGATTACGGTCTGCTTCATTGAAAATATCGATCCTGTGGGCGTTCACACCGGTGATTCCTTCTGCAGTGCGCCGATGCTGACGATATCCGAGGACGTACAGAAACGGATGCAGGAACAGGCCTACCGCATTGTAGACGCCATCGAAGTAATCGGCGGCACCAACGTACAGTTTGCCCACGACCCTGTTTCGGGCCGTATCGTTGTCATTGAAATCAATCCCCGAACTTCCCGTTCGTCGGCTCTGGCCAGCAAGGCCACCGGCTTTCCCATCGCCCTGGTATCGGCCATGCTGGCCAGCGGTCTTACTCTTGACGAAATCCCCTGCGGCAAATATGGAACCTTGGATCGGTACGTACCGGGCGGCGACTACGTGGTCATTAAGTTTGCGCGCTGGGCGTTTGAAAAGTTCAAGGGCGTAGAGGATAAGCTGGGGACGCAGATGCGGGCCGTCGGCGAGGTCATGAGCATCGGCAAGACCTACAAAGAAGCGTTCCAGAAGGCAATCCGTTCGCTGGAAAAGGGACGCTGCGGCCTGGGCCATGCGGCCGGTTTTGACAAAAAGAGCCGCGAAGAACTGCTGGCGCTGCTGGCCAGCCCCTCAAGCGAACGTCACTTTATCATGTACGAAGCCCTGCGCAAAGGCGCCGGCGTAGAAGAGATCCATGCGCTTACCAAAGTCAAACCCTGGTTTATCGAACAGATGAAAGAACTCGTAGAGGAGGAGGAAGCCCTGGTTAAAGAAAGCGCGGGCCGCGTCCCGGCGGCCGAACCGCTGCGCCGGGCAAAGCTTGACGGCTTTTCCGACAAATACCTGAGCGAAATCCTGGAAGTGCCGGAGGAAGAACTGCGCAGAGCCAGGACAGAAGCCGGGATTGTGGAGGCCTGGGAGGGCGTCCATGTAAGCGGCACCAAAGACAATGCCTACTATTACTCCAGCTATCATATGAAGGACGAGAGCCCGGTCGATATGTCGCGGCCGAAGGTAATGATTTTAGGCGGCGGCCCGAACCGTATCGGCCAGGGAATCGAGTTTGACTATTGCTGCGTACATGCGGCCAAGGCCCTGCGCAGCCTGGGCTTCTCGACAATCATTGTCAACTGCAATCCGGAGACGGTGTCAACGGACTACGATACGTCCGATAAGCTGTATTTTGAACCCCTGACGCTGGAGGATGTGCTGGCGATCTACGAGAAGGAGAAGCCGGTCGGCGTGATCGCCCAGTTCGGCGGGCAGACGCCGCTGAACCTGGCCGCCGATCTCAAGAAATACGGAGTCAACATCCTGGGGACGACGCCGGAGACGATCGATCTGGCCGAGGACCGCGACCGCTTCCGCGAAATGATGGAAAAACTGGAAATTCCGATGCCGGAGGCCGGCATGGCCGTAAATGCCGAAGAGGCTTTGACAACGGCGCACCGCATCGGCTACCCTGTGATGGTCCGCCCCTCGTATGTACTGGGCGGCCGCGGGATGGAAGTCGTATACGACGACGAAGCCCTGCGCTTTTATATGCAGCAGGCCGTAGGTGTGACGCCGGACCGGCCGATTTTGATCGACCGCTTCCTGCACCATGCGACCGAGTGCGAAGCGGATGCGATCAGCGACGGCAGGCAGGTCTTTGTGCCCTCGGTGATGGAGCACATCGAGCTGGCCGGCATCCATTCCGGCGATTCGGCCTGCATCATTCCCCCGCGCGGGCTTACCGAAGAGCAGATCGAGACAATCAAGGAATATACGCGCCGCATTGCCGGAAAGATGCAGGTGGTCGGCCTGATGAACATGCAGTATGCGATCGAGGACGGCCGGGTATTCGTAATCGAAGCCAACCCGCGCGCCTCGCGGACCGTGCCGCTGGTATCGAAGGTCTGCGGTATCAACATGGTACAGATCGCCACCGATATCATCACAAGAGTCTTTACCGGCCGTCCCAGCCCGGTGCCGGCGCTGAAGGAAAAGAAATTTGCCCACTACGGCGTAAAGGAAGCCGTATTCCCCTTCAATATGTTCCCGGAGGTGGATCCGCTTCTGGGGCCGGAGATGCGCTCCACCGGCGAAGTGCTGGGGCTGTCCTCGGATTTTGGCGACGCCTTCTATAAGGCGCAGGAAGCGGCAAAGAGCCGGCTTCCGATGGAGGGCACGGTACTAATCAGCGTAAACGACCGCGACAAGGCGGAGCTTGAGGAGGTGGCGCAGGGCTTTTACGCATGCGGCTTTACGATCCTGGCGACCGGAGGGACCTGCCGCCGGCTTGAAGCGGCCGGAATTGCGGTGACAAGGGTCAATAAGATCAATGAAGGCCGCCCGAATATCCTTGACGAAATCACGAACGGCCGTATCCAGCTGATCGTCAATACGCCGGCCGGCAAGAAGGGCACGGTGGATGACAGCTACATCCGCAAAGCCGCGATCAAGAACAAGATCCCGTATATCACGACCATGGCGGCGGCCAAGGCGGCCGCAGAAGGCATCCGCTCGGCCAAGCGGGACGGCAAGCTGCCGGTGAAATCGCTGCAGGAATTTCATCGGGAGATTGCGGACAAATAAAATCCCAAAAAACAGGACGGCTGCGCATGGCAGTGCGTCCTGTTTTTAAAGCGGGCGGCCGCGGACAGCCGCCGTAAGCGCCGGTGGGCGCATGGCATGTGTCTCCCTATTCCAGGTTGCGGCCGTTCGTGGCGATTACATTTTTGTACCAATAGAACGAATCCTTGCGGTAACGCCGGCATTCTTTGACATCTTCGTCGGTACGGTCTACATATATAAAGCCGTAGCGTTTGGCAAAACCGTTGCTGGTTGAAAGCAGGTCAAAGGCGGACCAGGGATTATAGGCGATGAGCCGTACCCCGTTGGCAATCGCAAGCTTCATGGCTTTGATGTGCGCCCGGAGATAGGCGATGCGGTAAGGATCGTGGATTCGTCCGTCTTTTTCCAGGACGTCAAAAGCGCCGAAGCCGTTTTCGCAGATCATCATCGGTACATGGTAACGGTCGTTGATATCCTCCAGGACATACTGCAGCCCGGTCGGATCGATGGGCATGGAGTAATCGGTTTCTCCGATGTGCTCGTTTTTGCACCCCTCAAACAGGTCCGGCTGTATCTCATAGGTAAGGCTGCCGCCTTTGCCGATCTTGTTATTTGACTTGGAACGCCGCGCCGCGCCGGGAGAGGGCGCTTTGACACAGGCGCTTTGGTAATAATTGACACCCAGGAAATCAAAGCATTGCGAACCTTTTTTTATCAGTTCCATGTCTCCCGGCAGAATTTCAAAGTCCAGCCCCTGACGTTTTAAATAAGCCATCACCGAATCGGTGTAAATGCCTTTGATATAAGCGTCCATATAGAAATAATTTTTGAACGCATTGGCATTTTTGGCGGCCAGCAGATCGGCCGGGTCACAGGTCTGCGGATAGTAAGGTGCCATGTCCAGGGCCGCGCCGCATTGTCCGCCGGGGACCAGTTCGTGTACAAGGATAGCCGCTTTGGCATGAGCCAGGTTCATATAATGATTGGCCTGGTAGCGGAACCGGGGATTAAAGCTTTCTTCCGGGGTAATTTTGTTTTTACGGTCAATATAGTTGACGACAATACTCTGTTCGTTGATGGTAAGCCAGTATTTTACCTTGCTTCCATATTCCGTAAGGAGGAAGCGGGCAAAATATGCAAAATCGTCAACAATCTGCCGGTCGGCCCAGCCGCCGTAGGCATCTACCAGCGCCATGGGCAGGTCGTAATGCCACATGGTAACCACTGGCTCGATGTTGTAAGCTTTCAGTTCATCGATCAGGTTGTGGTAAAAAGCGACTCCCTGGGGATTCGGTGCGCCTACGCCGTCGGGCAGGACCCTGGCCCAGTTAATGGAAAAACGGTAGGACGAAAACCCCATCTCCGCCATAAGAGCCACGTCTTGTTTGTAATGATGGTAGTGATCCGAGGCCACGCTGGCGTCGGCATAGCCGTATTCCTCATGGATCTCTCGGTTGATGACATCCTGCTGATTCTCTTTTTTGCCGTCTTGGGCCGCAGCGCCCTCACACTGGTAGGCGCTGGTGGCGGCGCCCCACATAAAGCCTTCAGGAAAACCGGTTACATATTCCATTGATTTTATCCTCCAGATTTCGATTCATTTTTATCATCCATTCGATCATTCCGACTTCGGAATTGATCGTCATGACAGTGTCCTGAGCATGTATAAACAACAAGGACAATTCTGTTTGACCGCCGGCCGCTTCTTCGCAGATCACACCGGTCTGTGCGTTATGAGCATTTTTAATGCTTTCTTTTGCCGAAGCCAGGCAAGAATCGGCGCTTTCCTTTTCGCCGGCCAGCTCTGCTTTTAATGCTTTGGCCGCCTGGGTTCTGGCATCTCCCGCATTCAGGATGATTTCCATTGCTGTATTTATCATTTTTTCACTCATGGGAAAAAATACCTCCTGCTTTTGCGGGCCGGATCATGCCTTGACCTGCACCGTTTCTGTCTTTGCCTCCTCTTCTGCCAGTACGGTCCGCTCAAACGATTTAAAGAACGGATAGTAGATCGCCAGATTGAGGGCCATGACCACGGCCCACCAGAGGATTCCGCGCATGTCCCCGGTGAACATAACGGTGGAAATCGGCGCGGGAATCGTTGCAACCATCGCCAGTTCGATCGTCGGGACGGCCAAAAGGCCCATCCGCATGATACAATAAACAATCGTGGCATTTACAAATGTGCAAATATACATAGGGAGCATCAGAACCGGATTAAATACCATGGGGGCGCCGTACAGCACCGGCTCATTGATATTAAAAATGGAAGGACCTATGCATACCCGCCCGAGGGTTTTTAAGCGTTTGCTTTTGGAAGTCAGCAGCCAGATATTAAAAGAAAGGGTACAGCCCATGCCGCCCAACACACATAGAGCAATGCCGTTGCAGACCTCGGAAGTGGTCAGATTCATGGTGGCGGCCGTGGCGGTCCCGGCAGCTACCGCCGCTACGTTGGCGGCCTGGGCCGGGATAAAGATCGCGTTTCGGGGGCCGGACCAGGTCCAACCGGAGATTCCCAGCGAGTAGAAAAATACCGGGATAAAAACCACCAGTAAAAAGCCGGGGTACGTCTGGGCAATTCCCTGGATGGGTTCAAAGATTTTAAGGACGATCGGGTACAGATCCACATCAAAGTCCAGAATGACGATTTTTAACAGAAAAATCGACAGGAAAATGGGGATGATGTTTTTGATCCATTCCTGGACAAATTCGGGGAGCGTTTTGTTGTTTTTAAACAGGTTCAATCGGGCGATCATGTGAAATACAAAAGCAATGTACAGGCCTACGAAGATCGATACAACGATGCCGGTGGGGCCAAACCGGTTCCACGCGACCGAATATACGCCGTCGGTCACCGTCCCCTTCATTGTCAGGATATAGGCACAGATGCCTGTCAGCCCGCCGACCACCTGATAGCCGCGGTGCCGCAGGGAACCCATCAGCTGATACACCATCATAAACGAGACCAAAAGAGCCAGCAGATTAAACGTGTACGTGGATACGGCGCTCAAATCCGGCAGGACGCTCGGAAAATATGGCTGGATGACGTTGTAAAAAAAGATAACGCAGCCGGTTAGAATGAATGGCAGACATTTAACGATACCGGCGGAAAACCCGGATACCCATGGCCGCCGGGTGAATGTCTGTACGGCCGGCGTTAATTTGTATTGGAGCCAATCCATAAACTTTTTCATTTGAAATATCCCCTTTCTTTTTGCGGAACGTTAGTCTTGCCCGCGGAGCGTTTGCAGAGTAAACTCTACCAAAGCATCCCCATTGAGAGCGCCATAGATTTGTTGCGGGATTACGGCCACCGGTATGTGGTACGGCTCGGCTATTTCCTCAAATTCATCCAAATGGCTCTCATAATGAGGCCCCAGCAGAAGGATATCGTATTCTTCGATTACGTCCTCCACCACGCTTTGGCTTTTGGCTGAAATTGACATGCCGGGGCATTTGGCCTTGGCGGCCGCCTGCGCCCTTTGGGCGAGAAACCCGGAGCTCATTCCGGCTCCGCAGCACAGCAATACGCGATAACTCATAGTCGTGTCTCTCCTTTCTTTTTTGCTTGCCCAATTGTCTGGGACATGCGTTTATTATGCGTCTGTTTTTTTTATGAAAAAAGTCCGGGGTTTTCGGGAAAGGCGAAATTTTGAAACTATTTTTTTGGAAGCCTCCATACTATAATGCCGATATTAGGGGAAAATAGGGAAGGGATTTTATGGAGAGGGCAGATGGTATGACAGAACGAGAACTTCTGATATGGCTGAATCACAACAGTACTTCAACTCACACGACAAAAAGTATCGCCTCTTATTTTGGGGTCACAACGCGGACCGTGCAGAATTATCTGCGGGCGATCAAAGACGAATATCAGGAATCGATCGAAATATCGCGTAAGGGAATCCGCGTAAAGAAGCCCATTCCGTTAGAAGCGGCCGGCGAGATTCCTTCCACATACAAGGAACGAAAAAGATATATTCTCCGCAAGCTTCTTATAAACGGCGCTTCGGTGGATATGGACTGGCTGGCCGACCGACTGTGTATCTCGGAGATTACGCTTCAGAATGAAATCAAACGGATTCGAAAAAGTCTGGAAGCTTTTCGGCTGGCGCTGAGGACAAAAAACAATCGTCTGTTTATTGACGGCGATATTAAAGACAAAAAATCGCTTATGATTCGGGAGATCTACGAGGAAGCGCAGAAATCGATGGTGAGTCTGGATACGTTGAGCGATATATTTTTCAGATATCCGGTAAAAGAGATCCGTAGGATGATCCTCGAAAAACTTCATGCCGAGCAGCTTTTTATGGATGAATATTCCTTAATCAACCTGCTTTTGCATATTTTGATCGCAATGGACCAGTCAAGTCTGGCTCCTGATCTGGCAATGGCGGCAGAGAACGGCAGCGGCGCGCGGACAGCGCCTTCCTGTATAGCGGTCATGGAGGAAATCTGTAAAAAACTGGAGGAAACGTATTGCCTGAAATTCACGAGTGACAGCCGGTATCAGTTTGGGCTGTTGTTAATGACGCGTGCGATTCACAACAAGAGAGAACGGTATCCGGACAGTCCAAAGCTGCCGATTCATACGGAAAACTGGCAGCTGGTACAGGAAATCCTCGAGCAGGTTTTTCGGGTTTACAATATTGACTTAAACAACAGGGAGTTTGTAGTCGCCTTCTCCTTGCACATCCAGAATATGTTAATCCGGCTGAAAGAACAGATCCGGCTCCATAATCCGCTGCTCAATCATATAAAAATAACCTCTCCTTTTATCTATGATATTGGGGTTTATATCTCTACGATCATAAAACAGCGCTGTCATGTGGATATTTACGAGGATGAAATCGCTTATATTGCTCTTCATGTAGGCGCCTGCATCGAAGAAATCAATCGGACGAAGGGGAAACTGAAAGCCGTATTGGTATGCCCTCAGTATTATTCTTATCCGAATCGTCAATTTGAACGAATGTACGCTTGCTTTCAAGATGAGATTGTACTGGAGAACGTGGTAACGAATCCGGCGGAAATCCTTCAGACAGAAGCCGATCTGATTATTTCTACGGTTCCGATGGCTGTTTCCTGTGAATGTGTATTGATTTCAAACTTTTTTTACCCGGCAGATCAGGAGGCCATTGCCGCCAGAATCCGAAAAATCAAGCAGGAACAAATGCGGGAGCGTATAGCAAGTCTTTTGCCGCGTATGATCCGGGCGGAATTATTTGAAAGCGGCGTTTTTTATTCTTCCAAAGAGGACGCGATCCGAAAGATGGGGGAGCGCATGATTCGCTGCGGTTTGGTATCCGGGGAATTTATTGAAAAGATACGCGAGCGGGAGCAGATATCGCCCTCGGATTTCGGCGGTATTGCAATTCCGCACCCGATTGACTATTATACCAACGAGTCGGCGATCGGAGTATCGCTGCTGGCAAATCCGGTAGATTGGGGCAATTCGGAGGTGAAAATTCTGTTTATGCTGGCGGTCAGCCGACAGGATCTGGCGCTATATCCGGAGGTGTTTTCCTTTTTGGCCGGCGTCTGCGCCGGCAGGGGGAACCTGGAACGATTGGCGGCCTGCCGGCGGTACGATGCTTTTATGGAGCAGCTTGTGCGGCTGGATTGGGAAAAGGGCTAAAAAATACTCCGGCAGGGGGCCTTTGTTTTAGAACGGCGCGCATTTTTCGGATTCGTATAAAAAGAGATTTGTAAAAAAGCTAAAAAAATAAAAAAGATATTGACAAAATGCTTTGGGGGGGGGGTAGAATAATTTTGTATATTTTATCCAGAAGGAGGAAAGGTAAGATGAAAGTGAGAAAGCGAATTCTTTCAGTCATGCTGACGATGGTGCTGTGCCTGGGTCTGTGTGCAACCGCTTTGGCGGAGGAAGAGACAAAGAATTCCAGTCCTGAGGTGGACAACAGTACGACGGAGACACAGACGGTTGATCTTGAAGCGGCAAAGGTCGACGCGGACATGCTCAACAAGCTGGAGGAGAAGCAGAAAGCCGCGCTCAATGGCTCCGCCGCGTTCAAGGATGCGGATCTGACCAACGATGCGGCAAATGCAACGGCCAGCGAGAAGTTTGTTCGCGAGGAGATGAAAGCGGATTTGACTTCCAGCAAGGTAATCGCCAGCAAGATGGTCAATTTGACCATGCCGGAGGGGGCCAGCTCCGTTACCTACACAATTAAGGTGCCTGGCGTAAAAGCTTCCCATCAGGTCTTTATGTATCATCTGAAAGCGGACGGCACATGGGAAACGATCAGTGCGAAAGCCGGCGACGGTACGATTACGGCTACCTTTACGTCTCTGTCCCCGGTGGTGTACATGGTTGTAGAAAGAACTACCGTTGGACCGCAGGAGCCGCAGCCGCAGCCCCCGGCTCAGCAGCCGCAACAGCCGCAGCAGCCGGCCCAGCAGCCGCAGCAGCCCGCTCCGACCCCCACAAACAATCCGGCTAAGTCTCCGAACACGGGCGCGGATTCCAACATGGCTTTGATCGTGTTATTTGTGATGGCATTAGGCGGAGCCGCCTGGTATGGCAAAAAGAGCTTTGGTAATGCGAGATAAGTAACTTCCTCGATTCCAAGAACACAGAGGCTATATGTCACGGCGGCATATAGCCTCTTTATCGGTCAAAGAAAAGCCTTTCCATTTCTGGTCTGGCAAAACGGAGAGAGAACCATGGCGCAAAAAGAAGCAAAGCCACTGAAAAAACGAAAAATCACTCGCCGCGCCGGGAAAATATGCCTGGCCGTGCTGGTTATCCTGCTCTGTGCGGCGGCGATCCGCTATATATGGTGGAACGAACAGCGCAAACAGCGGATGAAAAATGACCGCAGCGCGCAGATCGTATTGACGGATACGCAGTGGGAGAAAATGATGGCAGGGGGAGACCCCGAGGTCGTGGAAGCGGCGGACCGGACTCAGACGGACCGGGTGTTCCAGTATCGTGACGATTTGATCAATATTCTTGTGATGGGAATTGATAAGGAAACGAAAATGTGGGAGCGGGATCCCGGCAATAACAGCATTGGACAGGCGGATACCGTTTTGCTGGCGTCCCTGGATTTGAAAGCCGGGACGCTGCGCCTGATTGCGATCCCCCGCGATACGATGGTATCGCTGGAGATGTACAACGACAAAGGGGAGTATGTGGCGAGAGAGCTAGGACAGCTTACCCTGCAATATGCCTACGCAGACGGGCAGAAGCGCAGCTGCGAGCTGATGCGGGACCGGGTTTCCGAGGTTTTGTGCGGGATACCGATCTATGGCTACGTGGCGCTGAATCTGAATATGATTCCGGCGATTAACGATGCCATTGGCGGGGTCGAGGTGACGATGACAGAGGACTACACGAAATTGGATCGTGCGTTTCGCAAAGGCGAGACCGTGCGTCTGAAGGGCAGTCAGGCGCTGCGTTTTATTCAAATGCGCGACACAAGCCAGGCCGGCAGCGCATACGAAAGGCTGATGCGGCAGAAAACCTACCTGAGGGCCTTTGCTTCGCAGGCCAAAGCGGTCTTAAAGGACGATATAAGCATTGTCCTGGAACTGCTGAGCGAGTCGGAGGGGAATTTTGAGACGGATTTAACAGAAGAGGATATAGCATATCTGGCTCTTCAAGCTCTGTCGTGCCGTTTTTCGGAGGAGGATATCTGGGTTTTGCCGGGAGAGATTCAGAGAGGGGAAACATATGAGGAATATCATTTAGACGAAATGGCGGTCCAGGCTGGGGTGATTCGGATGTTTTATGATGAAAGCACATGAGGATGAAAAGGATGGATAAAAGAGAAAAAAGGCGCAGGCAGCAGAAAATGCGCAGGCTGGTAATTTTTTTGCTGCTGCTGGCGGCAGCGGTAGGGCTGGGCGGATTTCTGCTGCATGGATATATCCGGGAAAAACAGGAGGAAGAACGGTATGAATCGCTTCGGGCACAGATGGCAACCGAAGCGGTAACCGAGGAGGAAACAAAAACGCTTCCGGAGACGACCGTACCCGAACGAGAAACCATTCCCGAGACCGAAGAGGAAACGGAGAGTGCGGCGGGGCTTGTATTCTGCGATCCGGTGCAGGATTTTACAAAACTACAGGAGGAAAACGAGGATATCTATGCCTGGATTCTCGTACCAGGTACGGCGGTGGATTATCCGGTGCTGCAAAGCGAGACGGACAATTACTATCTGGACCATAATCTCGATCACTCTCAGGGGTATCCGGGGTGTATCTATTCCAATGCCTGCAACGAGCAGGATTTTTCGGATTCTCATACGGTTTTGTACGGGCATAATCTGACCAGGGACCGAATGTTCGGGAGCCTGCACCGCTTTGAGGACGAAGAATTTTTTGAGGAAAACCGCCAGATTTTGATATACCGGCCCGACTGCCGGCTGACCTATGAAATACTGGCGGCGGTGGTCTATTCGGACCGGTCGATCCCTTACTATTATAATCTGTATACATACAAGGGAATTGAGGAGTTTTGGGAAAGCGTCGTGGCCCTGGAGGGCGAGGAACTGACCTACATCCTTCCGGGCGTGGAGCTGACAGAGGAGGATAAGCTTTTGACGCTTTCCACCTGCATACGCCATGTGGAGGGGTATCGGTACCTGATTGTGGGGCGGCTGACGGAAATCGCTCTGTATTACAGCGATTTCCTGGAGGAGGAAACGACAGAATGAAGAGGAACAAGACAGAGACGTATTTAGCCGCCGCGCTGGTCCTGGTTGCCGTGATACTTCTTTATCGGCTGATCGGCTGATGCAGGGGAACGCTTGAGCTTCTGTAAATAGAAAATAGTGCAGGGTGGAAGATACGATGGAATATGATAACATACGGTATGAGGAAGAAATTGACCTGAAGGAGCTGTGCATTTTCGCTTTGCGGAAATGGAAGCTTCTGCTGGGAATGACGTTGGCGGGTGCCCTGATTCTGGGAATCTTTCAGTCGACGCTTTCGTATGCCTTGATAGGCGCGCTGCTGGGGGCATTCTGCGGGGCCGGACTGTTATTTATGCAATACATATTTAGTCCTAAACTGCGCAATGCAAAGGAACTAAAGGAGCAGTATGGTTACTATATTTTGAGCGATTTAAGCAGGCCGGAATCCGCGCAGGCCGGCCCTTTCGAGAAACTTCTGGATCGTTGGGCCGGGTATACGAGCGAATGGGAGGAAGAGAAAGAGTATCGGCTGATCGCCGCGCGAATCCAAATGGCGGTAGAGACAACGCCGGTCGCGCTTATGGTGACGGGGACGGCAAAAGCGCAGCTTCTGCATGAAGCGGGAGAAAGACTGAAGGCGTTGCTGCCAAAGGAAACGTTCCGGGTCTGCACAGAGGAAAACATAACCTACAACGAGCAGGCGCTTACGCAGGTTAGGCAGTATGCAGTGGTGCTGGTGGAAGAAGCCGGCGAGTCGGACAGGCAGGAAATCGCGAAACTGGTGGAGGTTTTGCGGATCAGCAAGGTGAAAGTGGTGGGAGTGATGGTGCTGTAAGTTTCCGTTCCTTCGATGAAACTTTTTAATTGTCAACAAGATTCCTCTTGTGATTTTCTTTTCTATTTGCTAAAATATACCTGAAGGTTTTGAAGAGCATTTGGTTGCTTTCTGCGAAACGGTTCATATTAAGAAATATAAGGAAACCGAGGTAAGAAGGATGGTAGGCGGTATTTCAGGATTTCATTCTTATTACAGCATGTACTATTACGGACGTTCGGTCCACAGCCGTGCCGCCGTGCGCGGTGCGGGGACGCAGGCGGCGGCTCCGGCGGCGAACGTAAATTCGGTCGAGCCGGCGAGCCGTGTTTCGGTCCGTGAGCCGGTACGGCCGGTACGCTCCATACAGGGAGGGGCCGGGGAACAGCTTCGCTCCGATATGTCCGATGCGCCGGAGGGAAAGCAGGCGGTACGTCCGGGCTGGGCGGCTTCGGAGGCGGAGACAGAAGCCCGTGTCGGTTTGTCTCTTGGCCGGGGGATTGATCCGGCTGAACTGGCCGTGCGGATGCGTATTCAGTATGAGGAGCCCTCGTCTGTAGAGGCGGCGTCTAAGCCGGCCGGCAGCGAAGAAGTTGCCGGCATTGAGAGTGCCCAGGAAGCGGCAGAAGAGGGAAAGTGCGAAACATGTGAGAAGCGCAAATATCAGGACGGTTCCGACGATATGGGCGTATCCTTCCAGACGCCGACCCACATCGCCCCCGAAAACGCGGCGGCCCGTGTGCGCGGCCATGAGCAGGAGCATGTGGTTCGTGAACAGGCCAAGGCCGAGCGGGAGGGCCGCGAGGTCGTCAGCCAGAGCGTGACGCTGAAAACCTCTGTCTGCCCGGAGTGCGGCAAGGTCTATGTCTCCGGCGGCAACACGCGGACGACGACGGCCGCGAAGAAGGAGACAGAGATGCCGGAGACGGAACCGGAAGAACGCCGTCCGTTTGTGGCGATGGCCTAAGAAAAGCGCCGTAATACCATATCATTTGTGCAGGCTCGCCGTAAGGCGGGCTTGTTTTATAAGGCCATCTTGCGTACAGCCAGAAGAAAGCGGTGGATTCGTCCTTCGATTACGTCGCGCTCCTCGAGGATTTCCTGCGCATGGTAGAGCTGCGGCAGGCAGTCTTTGACGCAGAAGCCGGGAAATTCCCACTCGATTATGCGCGCAAACCAGACCAGGGCGCCTACGGCCGGCTTATTCGGTTTCGTCCCAGGCCTTCTCATACAGGCGAAGCGCTTCATCCCATTCTGCGTACCCCTCTTCTGCGCGGTGATCGGCGAGGTCATACTGTTCGGACAAATACTGCGCCAGATAAACGGACACCTTTTCCGCGCCCCAGGCATTCATATGGTCGCCGCCGTCCTTGGTATCGGTTTCCCAGTTGACGGGGACTTCCTCGGTCATCAGATTCAAGTCGAGATATACGAGGCCAAACTCCTCGGCCAGCGCTGCGATCCCGTTGTGATTGGTATAATTCCAGTTGACGGCGCTGGGCGTGCTGACAAGCAGAAGCCGGGCATTGTTTTCCTGGCACAAAGCCAGGATTTCTTTCAGGCACTGACGATTCCACTTGGCGGCCTGGCGTACATCTGAGCGGTACTTCATGTAATCCCCTGGGCAGGCAGGATTTACATCCAGATAAAACATATGCCCCTTCATCTCGTCGCGCCAGGTATATTCGATCGGCCCCCAATCCTCCGAACGCAGGGATTTCCAGCGGTCGTGCCAGCGAAGCAGCGGGATCCATCCCTCGAGTTTTGCGTAAAGCGTGTCGCTGAGCATACATTCCTGAAAAATCGTGTTCGTCTCCAAAATCACGACCGAGGGGCTTTGGTTCTCAAACGCCTGTTTTAGATAGTAAAGCGTGTCGTACAGCTTTTGTCCGGCGGTCCCGCAGTTGTAGGCTGTGATGCCCTGCTCCCGCCACAGTACCATCGGCACGATCGCTGTCGCGCATTCGCTGTCACCAAGAGCCAGTACATCGATCGTATCCGCCGGCTCAGTCAGGATCGCGTTGGCTTTCATCTCGCCCATGCCAAAATCCTCGCGGTTGTTTTTGGGCAGAAAGAGCAGCGTAAGCGCGGCCATCAAGGCGCCCAAAACGAGCAGAAAACCGCAGGCCCGTAAAAGGCAGGTTGCTTTTTGTTTCATGGCGGCCCTCCTAAAAATTCGCATAGATCGGATCAACCGGGATATATCCCTTCCCATAAGCGCCGAATATGAGGATAAACAGGCAAAGCCCCGCGTAGGCCGCCCAGCGCAGCGCAAGGGGCCACGCGGCCAGCCGTTCGCGGACCGATATGCCGCGCTCACGCAGGCCGTGAAGGAAAAATACAATCAGCAGGGCAATGGCCGTAATCACAAAATCGTGGCCGTCTATGCCCAGTGTCCAGACCGTCCCGTCCCTAAAGCCGGCCAGCGAAAAGCTGCCGGCCATGCGTCCGAACATTGCCATGCCGGCTCTGAGGCTTTCGGCCCGGAAAAACAGCTCGCCGATATTGACAAGCAGAAAGGTCCGCAGGATCTGTACGATGCGCCAGGGGCGGCTGTTGCGGTCAAACTTTTGGCGTTTGGCGGCCGCTTCGACAAACGGTTCCGTCACATTCTCAAGCATAATCAGACAAAAATGATACAATCCAAAAAAGATATAATTCCACCCGGCCCCATGCCAGACTCCGTTGCCCAGCCAGACCGCAAAGAGCGCGACCGCCGCCGCAGCCATTGGACCGAACTGGTTTCCCAGGCGTTTGCGCGCCGCGCGTGTCAAGGCACCGAGTTTTTTTGAGACGGACAGGGGGTAGAACACATAGTCTTTAAACCAGGTTCCCAGTGTGATATGCCACCGCGTCCAGAATTTTGCGATGCTGCGCGACAAAAACGGCTGACGGAAATTTTCCGGCAAGGCCACGCCAAAGATTTCCGCGCTGCCGATGACTACATCCATTGTGCCGGAAAATTCCATGTAAAGCTGGAAGGTATAGCTGAACATAGCCAGGGCGATGATGCCGCCGTCATACTGCGCATAATTGTCAAACACCGTTTCAATAAGGATATTGAGCCGGTCGGCAACAACCATTTTTTTCAGCAGACCAAAGGCAATCCGCTGGCAGCCAAACGTAAGGCCGCGCCAGGTAATCGGCCGGCCGGCCCACAGCGCCGGAGCTGTCTGCAAGTAGCGGCAGATGGGCCCCTCCATGATCTGCGGGAAAAAGCCCATAAACAAGGCCAGCCGTCCTAAATTGCGGTCGGCTTTGATACTCTCGCGATACACGTCGGTCAAATAGGAAACCGCCTGCAGCGTATAAAAGGAAATACCGATCGGCAGCACAAAGGCCGGTATCGGCAATATGGGGCCGCCGGCCGCCGCCAGCAGGTGATTCAGGTTCGTGACGGTAAAGCCCGCGTATTTCAGCACGGCTAAAAGCCCCAGTTCAAAAAGAACCGTCACGGCAAGCACACGCCGCTGCCTTTTTTGGAACAGGGCTTTCTGCGCCTTTCGTTCCGGTTTGGGAAGCTCCTTTACCGTGCGGTTTCGTTCCTCCTGCAGGGCAGCCAGCCTGAGCCCTGCCAGCCAGACCGCCCCTGTGGAAAGCAAAAGAAAAAGCAGCAGTTTCCCGCTGAGTTCCCAAAAGAACGCATAGCTGGCGCCTAACAACACCAGCCATCTAAGCCGTGCCGGCGCAAGGGCATAAGCCACAATCACGGCCGGCAGAAATATCATTAAGTACAGCAAAGAACAATAGGAGGTCATAGTGCTCCGTCTCACTCCGTTTCCAGGCGGCATCTTGCGGAAAAATCCCCGCTTGTGTCGTCTCCACTGCATTATAGTATGGATGCAGAGAATGGTCAAGCAGGGAGGGTTTTACAATTTGCTTACGAATTTTGGCATATTTTTTACGATTCGCCCGTATCGTGGGCGGGAGGCGGGAGACGGAAGCGGTTCTCTGGCTCTTTATGCCGAGGGCGTGTCGCTTTATGGGCGATTGCGCTTTCAAATGATTGGCCGGCGATCGTTTGACCGGGCCGTATATGCTGAAATATTCGGCCCGGCGTTCCGGGCAAAAGCGTTGAATCCGTCGTTGGCAAAGGAGTTACAGCTGGCACTCCAACTGGCAGTCATACGGTTCGGCCTGCACATGCCCCGCATGATACCACTGCGCTTCCACGCACCCCATTGCCTTATAAAAGGCCTGGCTCTCGACTGCGGAATGGGCCGATATGTACAGCTTTGCACCCCCGTGGGCTTTTGCCCATTCTTTGGCCGCGCCAAAAAGAGCCTTTCCCAGGCCGTGGCCGCGCATGTCCTCCGATACATGAATGCTGGACAGGTCAAGATAGCGGTTCTCTCCGCCAAAGAGTCCCGCTTCCACGGAAGCGAACCCCTTGAGGACGCCGTCATAAAACGCCCCGCACACAAAGCCGCCTGCAGCGGCGGTATTTTGCAGGCAGGCAATCAGCGTCTGGTAGTCCTCCTCCGACCAATCGTCGATGAAGGGATCGTCTTTTATGACCCATTGGCCCTGCTCCTGGCGCCAGCACTTGGTCACGCGCTGACGGCGGATAAAATTGTTAAAGAGCGCACGGTTTATTTCGTTGGCTTCTAATCTATGGTATTGAATCATGGTTTTAATCCTTTTCTTGTGCGGGCGTTTTGGGTTGTTTTATTTGCGGAAAAACGATAGAGAAACGGCATATAAGTCAAAACTTTATCACCCCCCAAGACTGCTTTCTCTTTTGACAGCCACCCGGCAGCTTTTTTTAAAACAGGCAATTCCGTACTTGACGAGGGTTTGAAAACCGTCGTTCTTAAATGCCGCGTCGTAATGGCGGCTGTCAATCTGCTTCAATGCCTGCTCACAGACGGGCAGGAGGCTGGCGTTTTCCGCGTATTTCACCTCAATAAGGATCCCGATTTCCTCGCTTTCAATTTTAACAAGGATGTCGCTGTAGCCGTCGCCGGCTTCTTTGTTGGATTTTACATACCAGCCATTCTTGCACCCCAGTATGCCAAGAAGAATACCGTGATAAAAGTTTTCCTTTAAAGGTTTTCGGACAAATGTATCCCGAATGCTTACCGTGCGGCTTAAATAGGTGCACAGAAGCCGTTCCACTTCCTTTGCTTCGCCGGATTTGAGCGCGGTGCAGAATTCCTCCAGCAGGCTTTCGTCTTTGCCGGTTCCTTCCTTAAAAATAGTCAGAATCTGGCTGGTAAAAATATTGCGTATTTCCATATTAGGGATCGCAAGCCGGATTTCCCTTCCGCCGCTACGTCCCCGCCCGGTCAGATAACCGGTCGCAAACAGCACGCTCCACATATGATCCATCGTGTCATATAGATTGTTGTAAGTCAGATCCTCATAAATCTCGCGGGTGATCGTCTCCCCGGCGATGAGCGTCTCCAGTTCGCTCCTTGTCAGACCGTGGTCAATCCGCTGTATGAAATGGCGCACAACATCGTTGCCGCTGGTGTTGGACCAGTAATCCTTTGGCTCAAGAGCCGCATCGTCGGTCAGTTCATCGCAGTAACTGATGACATCCCAGGGGCAGTATACCTCCACGTTTCCAAAGCGGTAGCCGTCATACCAGTCTTTCATGAGATGGTATCGCTCCTTTAGGCCATAGTATTGCAGCATTTCGCGGACCTCCGGATCGGTAAAGCCGAAATACTCGTCAAAGCGGACCGAGGTAACGGAAAACACTTTTGTATTGTTCAGGCCCGTGAAGATGCTTTCCTTGGCAATCCGCAGACAGCCGGTCATTACGGCAAAGTACAGATGTTCATTGGTCTTTAGCGCCTGATCAAAGATACTCCGGATCAGGGCGACCATCGGTTCGTAATATCCCTTCTCATGCGCTTTGGCCAGAGGGACATCGTATTCGTCAATCAATACAATCGCTTTGCTCTGATAATGCTTTTGCAGCAGGGCGGTCAAGGTCCGCAGACTGCCAGAAAGGACAGAGTCCGGCATGGAAAAAACATCTTGATTCGTCTCGTTGACGGTCGTGAGCTGATTGTACAGAAGCTTTTCCTTGTCCGTCAAGGCCTCGCTTGCGGATAAAAACTGGAAGCGCAGGGCTTCGCTGCCGATGACAGAACAGACCATGGAACGGGCGGCCGAAAAATCCTGGCCGTCCACCCCCTTTAAGCTAATCGAGACAACCGGAAAGCGGCCCATGTACTCGCGGCACAACTCGCTTTCCTCTGCAATCTTCAGGCCGTCAAAGAGCGTTTTGTCGCAGCCGATTTCAAAAAAGGATTTGAGCATACTCATATTCAGGGATTTGCCAAAGCGCCGGGGGCGGGTAAAAAGATTTACTTTTCCCCATTTATGGAGCAGGTCTCGAATCATAGATGTTTTATCCACATAATAAAACCCGTTTTGACGGATTTCCTCAAAGCTTTCAATCCCAACCGGGAGTTTCTTCTTGCGGTCCGTTTTACACATAGGAGTCTCCTTTCTCTGCGCTTTCTACTATTAAGAATAGCATATCGAAAAGATTTTGCAATCAAAAGCCGGTGCAAAGGGCAATTTTTTATCGACAAACCGCAAAGGGCGGCTGCCGTTCGTGTGCCGAAATCGACCGCTTGTTGTAAATTGGTTGCGGGCGGATTTTGTTTTATCTATAATAACCATAAAGAGAAATACCGGACGCTCGGTTCGTTTTGGGGAATATCGGTAATATAAAAGAAAGAGAGTGAGAGGATGCAAGTTGAAATAAAGATTGATCCGTCCTGTACGGAACCTAAAGTATGGATCCTAACAGATTCCATAACGGAGGAGGTGGAAAGGATTGTCGAAAAGATATCGGAAAATCCCCCGCAGATTCTTTCTGGCTGCAAAGACGACAAATTTGAAGTATTGGAGCCTGGCAGCCTGATCCGGGTATATGCGAATGCGGGAAAGGTTTTTGCGGTCACGAAAAACGGCGAATATATGCTGCGCCTTCGCTTGTACGAAGCAGAAGCGCGCCTGGATCCCCGCTTTTTTGTCCGCATTTCCAATTCGGAGATCCTGAATCTAAAACAGATCAGGACCTTTGACTTAAGCTTTACGGGGACGATCTGCGTCAAACTGTCCGACGGGACGGTCAGCTATGTGTCCAGGCGGTATGTGCCGAAAATCAAAAAAATATTAGGAATGTGAGGTGGAGAACATGAAAAGGAAAATCATTCTGCGCGGCCTTCAGGGAATTTTGCCGGGGATTGCCATCGGATACCTGATTACGGTTGCCGGTTCTCAGGCATGGGGGCAGGGGCATTACGTGCCGTGCGTGCCGGGGCTGATTGCGGCAGTGGAAAACGAACTTGAGGCAGTTCGTCTGCAGACCCTGTTCTGGGGTGTGCTGGGGGCAGGATTTGGGGCGGCTTCCATAATATGGGAAATGGAGCGCTGGAGTCTTGTCAGACAAACCGGGGTATATTTTGCAATTGTTTCCATGATAATGATGCCGATTGCCTATGTGCTGCACTGGATGGAACACAGCATGTGGGGATTTTTGAGTTACTTTGGCATCTTTGCCCTGATTTTTGCGGCGGTTTGGGCAATTGAATTTATCACCGGCAAATATATGGTCAAAAAATTGAACGCGCATTTATGGGGAACAAAAGGGGAGCGGTAGGCCGCTCCCTTTTTCCGTGAAGATTTTTAGTAAGGCCGCTTTGAAAATCCGGCGCTGTTCAGGCCCGTTCGCTGACCAGACGGAAGCCGGCGGCGGTCAAAGCCTCGCGGATTTCCTTGATCTGTGTCCGGTCGCGTGTCTCCAGTCCAAGCCGCAGGTAGCAGCTGGTGATCGTCATACTGGTATCGGCCCGGTCGTGGTAGACGCTGACCACATTGCCGCCGCAGCGGCTGATGATTTCGCTGACGCCCTGCAGCTGGCCGGGCTTATCCTCCAGGGCGATCATCAGGTTGGTATTGCGGCCGCTCATCACCAGGCCGCGGGTGATGACGCGGTTTAGGATATTTACGTCAATGTTGCCGCCGGATACCAGGCAGACGGCTTTTTTACCCTTTAAATCCACCTTGTCAAACATGGCGGCCGCCACGCCGACAGCGCCGGCGCCTTCGGCAATCAGCTTCTGCTTTTCGATCAGGGCGAGGATAGCGGCGGCGATTTCGTCCTCGGTGACCGTGACGACGCCGTCCACATACTGCTCGACCAGCGCGAAGGTCTTTTCGCTGGGATGCTTGACAGCGATGCCGTCGGCAAAGGTCGAGACACGGTCCAGTGTGATGGCCTCATGCGCGCTCAAGCTGTTGAACATGCTGGGAGCGCCGGCCGACTGTACGCCGTAGACCTTGACGTCGGGGCGCAGGCTCTTGATGGCAAAGGCCACGCCGCCGATCAGGCCGCCGCCGCCGATCGGTACCAGCACGGCATCCACATCGGAAAGCTGGTCGAGGATCTCTAAGCCGATCGTTCCCTGGCCGGCAATCACCAGGTCGTCGTCGAAGGGATGAATGAAGGTAGCGCCGGTCTCCTCGCGCAGTTTACAGGCGTATTCATAGGCGTCGTCATAAGCGCCCTTTACAAGGCATACCTGGGCGCCAAGACGCTTAGTAGCCTCGACCTTGCTGATAGGAGCGCCGTCCGGCATGCAGATTGTGCTGGCGATGCCGTTTTCGGTGGCGGCCAGGGCAACGCCCTGCGCGTGGTTGCCGGCGCTGCAGGCGATGATGCCGCGCGCTTTTTCCTCTTCTGTCAGTTGACTAATCTTATAATAAGCGCCGCGCAGCTTGAAGCTGCCGGTGATCTGCAGATTCTCCGTTTTCAGATACAGTTCGCCGCTTCCGCCAAGGCCTGTGGCAGCGATCAGGTCGGTCTTACGGGCCACGTTCTTTAAAACGAAAGCCGCGTGATAGATTTTGTCTAATGTCAGCATAATAAGTTCCTCCTAGACTTACAGGTGCTACTGGCACTCAGTGTACCCGGAATGGACGGGTTTGTCAAGTATACCAGGAATTTTTCCGGGCTGTGGTTCATACAATGACAGTAGCGAAGGAGGCGGAGGGGTAACGGTGAACGAAAAAGGGCTTGACGTATTACAGCAGTATGAATTAGACATAATCCGCACCAGCCGGGTCCGGGGAGCGGTGCTGTGCGAAACGAGACAAGGCTGCCGGCTGTTGAAGGAATATAAAGGGACGGAGGCCAGGCTTTCGCAGGTACAGGAAACGCTCACCGCGCTGGAAGCCTGTACTGCCGTGGCGGTAGACCGCGTAATTCCAAACCGTGAGGGGCAGCTATTGAGTCTCGATGCCGAGCAGACGCCCTATGTGGTAAAAGAATGGAACGGCGGACGGGAATGCGATCTGATGAACGAAGCGGAGGTGCTGCGGGGGGTACGGCTTTTGGCCCTGCTTCACAGCGGCCTGCGGCAGCTTGCGGGCGATTCGTATAAAGAGGGGGACAGCCTTTTGCAGGGGTACGGCCGCCACACGGCCGAACTGCGCCGTGCGCGGAGCTTTGTACGCAAAGTGCGCCATAAATCGGAATTTGAACTGTGCATGATGCGCAGTTTCCCGATGTTCTTTGAACAGGCAGAGGAGGCGGAGCGGCTTTTAAAGCAGCAGGAGCAGACGCTGTGCGTAAGTCAGCTTTGCCATGGCGAGTACAGCCATCATCATATCCTCTATGACGGTGAGTTTGCGATGGTCACCGATTTCATGGGCATGACGCGCGGGACACAGGCTTCGGATCTGTACTATTTTATGCGCAAGGCAATGGAAAAGCAGGGATTTTGCTGCCGCACGGGAAAGCGGATGCTGGAGGAGTACGACCGCTATCTGCCGCTGTCGCCGCACGACCGGGAGTATTTGTATATCCGTTTTTTGTATCCTGAAAAATACTGGAAACAGATCAATTTCTATTACAACTCGAATAAGGCATGGATTCCGGCCAGGAATACGGAAAAGCTGAAAATTTTGGAAGAACAGGAGCCGGAACGCAAGAAGTTTCTGGACTTTTTACGGCAGAGTGTTATATAATAGAAGCGAATGGGCAAAGGCCGGCGGCAGAACAGGCTGTCGGCAGCGTTCCATCCGCAGAGGTGGACAGGCCCGCAAAAAGATCACAGGAGGAAAACATTTATGGGTTACAAAGAAACCTACGAGCAGTGGCTGGCCAATCCTTATTTTGACGCGGCGACAAAAGCGGAACTGGAGGCGATCCGGGACAATGAGAAGGAGATCGAGGACCGTTTCTATATGTCCTTAGCGTTTGGTACGGCTGGTCTGCGCGGCGTAATCGGCGCCGGCACAAACCGCATGAATATCTATACAGTCCGCAAGACCACCCAGGGGCTGGCAAATTATATCACCAAGCAGGGCGCGCAGGAGCGTGGCGTGGCGATCGCTTACGATTCGCGCCGGATGTCGCCGGAGTTTGCCGACGAGGCGGCGCTGTGCCTGTGTGCAAACGGGATCAAGGCCTACGTATTCGAGTCTTTGCGGCCGACACCGGAGCTGTCGTTTGCCGTGCGCACCTTAAAATGCATCGCCGGCATCAATATCACGGCCAGTCATAACCCGCCGGAATACAACGGCTATAAAGTATATTGGGAGGATGGCGCGCAGATCACGCCGCCCCATGACAGCGGTATCATGGCCGAGGTACAGGCCGTGACCGATTTTGCCGAAGTAAAGACAATGGATAAGGAAGCGGCTAAGGCAGCCGGCCTGTATGTGCCGATCGGCAAGGAGATCGACGATGCCTACATCGCGGCGCTCAAATCGCAGGTGCGCCGTCCCGACTGCATCGCCGAGCAGGCCAAGAACCTGCGCATTGTCTATTCTCCGCTCCATGGCACCGGCAATATCCCGGCGCGCCGCATCATGAAGGAGCTGGGCTTTGAAAATGTGTGGGTGGTGCCGGAGCAGGAACTGCCCGACGGCGAGTTCCCGACCGTCAGCTACCCGAATCCGGAGGCGGCCGAGGCCTTTACGCTGGGCTTAAAGCTGGCAAAGGAGGTGGACGCCGACCTGGTGCTGGCGACGGATCCCGACGCCGACCGTCTGGGCGTGTATGTAAAGGACGCAAAGAGCGGAGAGTACATTACCTTAACCGGCAATATGTCCGGCTGTCTGCTGGCCGACTATGAGATCGGCCAGATCAAGGAATTAAAGGGTCTGCCGGAGGACGGGGCGCTGATTAAGACGATCGTGACCTCCAACCTGGCCGACGCGATCGCGCGCTGGTACGGCGTGCGCCTGATCGAGGTGCTGACGGGATTTAAGTATATTGGCCAGCAGATCCTGGGCTTTGAGGAGAGCGGCAAGGGTACATACCTCTTTGGGTTTGAGGAGAGCTATGGCTGTTTGATCGGCACCCATGCCAGGGATAAAGACGCGATCGTGGCCGTGATGGCGCTGTGCGAGGCGGCCGCCTACTATAAGAGCAAAAACATGACGCTGTGGGATGCCATGATCGCCATGTACGAGCGCTACGGCTATTACAAGGACGATATCAAGACGTTTACCTTAAAGGGCAAGGAGGGACTGGAGAAGATTGCCCGCATCATGGATACCCTGCAGAAGCAGGCCCCGGCCACGATTGGCGCTTACCAGGTGACCTCGGCCCGGGATTACATGAAGGATACGGTGACCGATTTGGCGACCGGCGAGGTAAAGCCGACCGGCCTGCCCTCCTCCAAGGTGCTCTACTATGATCTGACCGACGACGCCTGGGTGTGCGTGCGCCCCTCCGGTACAGAGCCGAAGCTGAAAATGTATTACGGCGTAAAAGGCGCATCGATGGAGGATGCGGCGGAGAAATCCAAGGCGCTGGGCCAGGCCCTGGAGGAGATTGTCGAGAAGATCGACTGATATAAGACGAATACAGCCGGGCCGCTAAAACACAGCGGCCCGGTATCCATATAAGACGGAGCAGGGAAGCGGCGGGAAACTATGGATAATAGATATCCTTGCGGTGATGATGGCTGGATACATTAGCGGATTTTTGCGTTTTATCTGAGTTTTGCAGCAGCCCCAACTGGGATTTACGGAGGAGGAATGGACAGGGAAATTTTGGAGCAGGAGATTACAAAGATTGAGGAATCCATTGATGAATATGATGAGGCGGATACTCTTGTAATCTATGACAGCATAGATACTATTACAAATGCGGGTTATAAATCGGAGGCAGTTGAGCCCTTATTACAGTTGCTTGAGCGACATCCCACAGCCTACTTTGGCGACCCTGGTGCGATTGTGAGTTTTATTGAGCAATTCGGCGGGGAATATGAAGATTTTCTTGCGGCATCCGTAAAAAGAACCCCCACCATTACAACGGTTTGGATGGTAAACAGATGTATCAATGCAGGGGAACATACCGAGGAATGGATGGATATTTTGAAAGAAATTGCAAGCAGGGAAGATGTTAATAAGCTCATAAAAGAAAGCGCGCAGGAATTTTTGGGCTTTCAGGCAAGTCGGTAAATTCTCATTTATAGAAGTGTTAATAGTATGCTTGAAGATTTTTTTATTGAACTCAAAGAATATGCAGAGAATACTTCATATGTTGAGAGCATCCTTATTGTAGGCTCTTATGCGAGAGGAACAAGCAAAGAAAGCTCAGATTTGGATATTGTTATCATTACATCAAATAAATCTGAGATGATTGTGAATCAAGATTTATTATCGGGTGGATATAGGCTTATCGTAGACAAAAAATGCTATTTTGAAAATTTGCAATTATAATAAAGTTGGATTAAGATAAAAACATAAGGAAGAGAATTTTGTGTGTTTACGCAAAAATATTGACTATTTTCAGAGATATGGTATTATACTATTAGTGGTGAGTCCTACCGCATAGTGGACTGCTAAAAGCGTTAGCAACTCTAATGGAGTTACTACACAAATGGCTATGTGGAAACACATAGCCATTTTTTACGAGGAGATAATCGCTACCTAAAGGTAAACACTATTTATTTTTCTTATCTCCGCCCCGTTAAATGATTTTATAGTTTTAATGCTCGCAAATATGGCAGAAGTTATTTTATTTTTTGCGAATAATATAAATGCCATATAGTCCTAATAACAAATACATTGATAGACAGCAGACCAATCCTATTGTCGGATATTGATTACTTTTAGAAAAGCAAAAAGGTATACCACACAAATCCACTATAAAATGTAAAATAATCGGTATCCATAAATTTCGGGTTTTGACATAAACCGCCCCAAAGTAAATTCCTAATGCAGTAGCCCAAACAGCTTTGCATATAATTGTCAAAATCGGTTGCCCAAGTGCGCCAAAAATATGTCCAAACCCAAATAGTGCAGATGATATAATAACTGCAAATAATGTAGCATTATTTCGTATGCCAAACCATTTTTCAATGATATTCTGCAACAATCCTCTCAGATAAATTTCTTCCATTATTGCAACACCTATGTAATACACAACACCCTCTACAATAACTCTATATATTGTTGGTGTATTATTGAATGGTGAAAGTCCTATG
>JAAWCS010000076.1 GCA_022793375.1 Lachnospiraceae bacterium | reverse complement strand
TCGGTTTTCTATGGAAAGTTCTTAATATACCCTTAAAAACAGGATTCTTTTGTCAGGAAAACAGGTTTAAAAACTAAAAAGATGGCAGGGAAACTCCTTTCCAAGCCGTTTTATTTCGTAAAATAACTAGTTTTACGAAATACTCCCTTTTTACTACCGCCATTCTCAATATCCGGAAAACCGCGCCTGCTCTAAAACGGTCAGCTCATCTTTCATAGCGCGCTTTATTTCCGCCCGCAGCACTTCTTATACTTTTTCCCGCTCCCACACGGACAGGGATCGTTGCGCCCGACCTTACGCTCGTTGCGCACATACGTTCCATTCTCTTCGCTCTCCCATTTGGTCATGCCGGATGAGCGCCGTCGGTCCGGATGCTCTTTATAGTAAAACCCGCCCCGCATATAAACGCACATCCGGTCATACTCCTTCTGCAGCCTCTCCCGCAGCAGCTCATGGTTTTCAGGGGCTTCCAGCGTATGGATGAAATCCTCCAGATACTGATAAAAGACCGGGTAGCATTCCCGGACAATCTCGATCTCGTCTTGAATAGCCGGCCACTCTTCCAATATACAAAGCATGGTATCCAACTGCGCATAGCGTGGAATCTTTGGATCCTCATCCTCCATCGTAAAGGCCTCATAGCCCCGCTTCATCAGGGACGAAAGGCGTTTATCCGCCTCTATTGCAGCGATTGTTGCCTCTTCCTCAAAGCATTTCCAAATGCTCTCATCCAGCTCACTCTCTCCATCCCAGGCTGCTGCCTGCCGAATCTGTTCCAGTTGTTTTCTCACAGAAGCGTCGCTTGCCAGTTCCTTATTTATAACAGTTTGCAGCAATATCATTACGATCATCCGGACTGTATCTTCGTACTCTGCCAGTTTCTCTCGCAACATGCGCAGGCACTCAAGAAAACCAGAGAGTTTCTGGCAAAACACCTCGTCCGAAAGGGTTATGCCCACAGAAAATAACCCTGCGTAGGAATCCAGCCATTCATCCACATACTTTACAGGATCTTTTCTGGCTATCGTTGCTGCCTCTTCCAGAAGCGCTACCATACGCTTTGTTTCTATACAATTATCACAGCAATGGCTATACAACAGCAAAAATTCCAGATCCCGGCAGCCCGCTTCATACGCCCGGCCAAAGGCCGCATACGCCTTCTTTCCATAGCCTCGCTCCATATAGGAGATCGCCAGCTCCCGGCAAAACTCTACGCGGTCCGGATAAAGCCGATTCAACCGTTCAAATGTTTTGACCGCCTTTCCCGTATTTCCGCCTTCGCGCTGCGAAAGACCCAGCAGATACAAAAAACCCTCGCATTCGCCACAGTATGACAGCGCTGCCTCGGCTGTTGCAATTGCCTGCCCATAATCCCTTTGTTTCAGCGCGTCCGCTATCTGTGCATGCATCCGGTGCGCCAGCGGATCGTCCGGAAACAGTAATTTTAGCGCGCCGTTTTCCTCATCCTGCGCAGCTTCCTTCAATATTTCGTATGCTTCCCGTATTTCCCGAAAGCGCTCCGGATCTTTTTCCGGTGTAAATTTGCGCACCAGCTTGAAGTACGCGCGCTTTATCTCTTTGGCATCCGCCCCGTCTGTTAGCCCTAATACCTGATAATAATCCTTCATCCTGCTACGCCTCCAATAAATCCCGAATCTCGGCCTCTAAATCATCTGCTTCCTCTTCGTCTTCTTCCAGGATTGCCTTTTTTAACAGATACAGTAGCTCTTCCAGCTCTCCAAGGCGCTCTTTTTCTTCTTCATCGTCCGGCCCGGGCGCAGCTGTTTTTAAATATTTCTCGCTCCGGCGTATGACAGCTCTGTACTCGCGGGCGCACAGCGCATCCTTCCACCGGCTTACATCGATGCGCTTACCTGTCCCCTTTTCCAGCAGATCTATTTGTACGGACGCTTCCTCGCCTGTGCTGACAATCACTGCCGATACTTGCAGCATACCGTTTAAATCATACGAAAGCGATACGTCGATCTTCTCCCTGCCAGCCGGCGCGTTGGGAATACCGCTGATTGTAAATGCTCCCAAAAAATGATTGCGGGACACAGTACGCGATTCCCCCTGGTATATTTCAATCTCTGCCTCGCTCTGCCCGTCCGCAGACGTTGTATAAAACTCATGGCGGCAAACTGGGATTGTTACATTGCGCGGGATAATCACGCTCATTCGATCAAAATCCCAGCCATCTTGTACACGCACGCCCAACGTGTACGGATTTACATCCGTTACTACCAGGCCGTCCTCACTGTCGATCTCTCCTGCCAGGATCGCTGCCTGCAGCGCTGCTCCTTCCGCCACGCTGTAGTCCGGGTCTACCTCGCTTTTGGGCTCCACTCCGACGAATGACAGGATATCCCGGGAAATGAGCGGAATGCGTGTGGAACCGCCTACCAGCAGCACCATTTTCAGCTCTTCACGGCTGACTCCTCCGTCCGATAAAGCCATTTCAATCGGGCTATGGGTCTGTTCTACCAGATCTTCAATCAGTTCTTCAAATTGACGGCGCGTGACCGTCTCCGAAAGGCCGAGTGGCACACCGTCCTTTTCTGAGAGCAACGGAATGTTCACCTCGGCTTCTTCCAGACTGCTCAACTGTATCTTGCACTGCTCCGCCTGCTCTTTTAAACGCGCCAATGCATACGCGTCTCCCGCCAGGCTGACCTCGTACTTCTCTTCAAACCGGCTGCGCAGCCAGTGAATCAGCCGTTCGTCAAAATCCTTGCCTCCCAGCGCATTGTTGCCGCTGCTGGCCTTTACCTCCAGCACTCCGTCAAACATTTCCAGAAGCGTTACATCAAATGTCCCGCCTCCGAAATCATAGACAAGGATATAGCTCTCTTCTTCCATATGGTCGATCCCATAGCTCAGAGCCGCGGCCGTCGGCTCGTTGAGGATCCGTTCCACTTTCAGTCCGGCCTGCTCTCCTGCTTTTATGACATCCTGACGTTTTATATCGTCAAAATAGGCCGGGACGGAGATGACCGCACGAGTAATCTCCTCCCCCAAATACTGTGTCGCATACCGTTTTACATACGATAAAAGCATCGCGGACAGTTCCACTGGCGTATAGGTCTGAGCGCCTAACGAAATCTTCTCGCCTGTTCCCAATTTACGCTTTATCTCGATGGCCGTGCGCTCAGGCGCCATCCGGTACTGTGCCTTTGCCTTCTCCCCAATAACAAAATTGCCGGACTCGTCAAGCCCGATTGCCGAAGGCGTTACGATTTTTTCATCAAAATTAGGGATCATCTCTGTCTTGCCGCCGCGATACACGGCAGCTTCAGTCGTAGATGTCCCCAAATCAATTCCTATTATCATTCGTCTCCCCCTCTTCCTTTTTTCCTTGGTACGCGGATACCTGGGCCTTTGCTAACAGCCGGCCCTGATACATCCGCCCCGGCCGGTACACGCAGGCAATTGTGCCAGCCTGTGCCGCATCGTCGGTTTCCCGGATGTCTAACACCTCACATGTCTCGTAGTCCACCGTCTCTCCTGGTGAGCCGACCTCTTCCATCCCGCAGCGGCGCATGGCTGTCGCCGCTTCCTGATCCATCATCCGCAACTGCTGCTGCCAGGCAGCCCTCTGTTCTTCGCTCAAGCCCGACTCTGCCAAAAGTCGCTGTTTTAACAGCTGAAAGTGCCCGCGACTGCAATCCACAAGCGACAGCAGGGCCCTTTCACGCCTGTCATACTCCAAAAGCTGTGCCTGGACATATTCCCGCTCCCGCTGCTGTTCCTGCCATTCTTCCAGCAGATCCTCCAAAGACTCCGACTGCCTGCGCAGCCGCTTTTCACTAAGACCCACCGCTTCTTCCAGGCCGGCAAGCCTGGCGGATATGGCCTCGGAAAGCTGCTGCCATACCACCTGCTGCCCCTCTGCAGCTTCCATAAGCGCGGCAAGCATCCGCCCGTCCTTCTCCCCCTGAAGCGCCAGCTTTTGCAAAAGCTTTCCTGTTCCGTTTTCATTCTCTTTCTTCTGTTTGCTACCAAAAAAAACCAAGCGCGGCCCCCTTTTCGCTGCGGGTAGAAATACTGTTTAAAAACCTTCCCATCCGCCAGCTATAATTCTTCTACCTTACAGGCATGTTTTTTCGTTTTCCGGTCATACCCGATCCCTACACCTTGCAATCTCCAGCCGGTCAAACAGCTCCCGACTGGATGTCTTTCCCCAAAACGCCCCTAACATATTGGCCATGACTGTCTTTCCGCAGCGGCGGGGATGTGTAATACAAATGTAACGCTCGTTATCCATTTTCATACTACCAGGCGTTTCATCTAACAGCCCTCCCTGTGTTGCTTTTCGGAGCCATCGGGATCGCTCTTTTTCCTTTATTTTACCTGAGCCACGCAAAAAAAACAAGGAAAGAAATTCTTTTCACACCAATAATTTCGTTTCTTTCTCAAACTTCGATATGGATCTTTACGAAAAGCAGTAGAAAAATCCGCATTTTGATGCTATAACTATTTTATTATCCAAAAAAAGAAGGATTTCGCTATGAAACAGTCTGTTTGCTTGGGAGATGAACTCACACTCCGGTTCGGGGAAATTCAGACCGCTATTTCCATTATGAAAGAAGTCGCCGCCTGGGGCCGGGAAATGGGATACCGCGTTTGGCCCGACGAATGGCTGACGCCCGAAGAACTGATTACGTCCGACGCCCAGCCGGAGAACTTCTGCGTCGGCTCCCTTGACGGCGAAATTGCCTGCGCCTTTATTTTGCAGTGGACCGATTCAGAGTATTGGCCTGCCGCTCCCCCATACGAGGCCGCCTATCTGCACAAATTCTGCGTGCGCCGCTCATTTGCCGGCAGGGGGATGACAAAGCGCGTTGTCGCCGCCATCCGGGAGCAATGTCAACTGCGCGGCCTCCGCTATATCCGCCTGGATACGGCCCTGGATGAAAAAACAGTGCGAAAAATTTATCTAAACGCCGGTTTTAAGATCGTTGACATCTTAGACCGTCCAAACGGCCGATCGATGGCGCTTTATGAGATGGAGGTAGAAAGGAAATCCGAACAGTGAGGTAATGCATCGTATGAATAAAAAACTTGACGTACAAAAACTCTCCGCCCAATATATCGTAAGGGAACTCAAACAGGAGGAGGCCGCGATCGTCTATGATCTTTGCAAAGAAAACCCTCTTTTTTATAGGTATCATCCGCCTTTTGTGACCGCGGAGAGCATATTGGAAGATATGAAGGCCCTGCCGCCCCACAAAGACTATAAAGACAAGTATTATATCGGTTTCTTTCAGCATTCGCAGCTGGCTGCCGTCATGGATTTAATCGCCGATTATCCGCAGAAAAGTACCGCTTGGATCGGCTTCTTTGCCGTAAATATCCGCTGCCAGAAAAGAGGGGTAGGCACAGGTATCATCTCCGACTGCGCCGCCTGCTTAAAGCTGCTTGGCTTTGAAAAAATCCGGCTGGGCATTGACAAAGGCAACCCCCAGAGCAGGGCGTTTTGGACGAAAAACCACTTCGTGCTGACCGAAGGAGAGATTTCTGCAGGGGAGACGGCTTATTGTATGATGGAAAGGCGGCTGTAGGCTGCCAGGGCGGACTTATCCATTCTCCGCAAATAAAATCTGCTCCAGCGTAAACACCACAAAATCTGCGGCATTCCCTGCCGCGGTCTCCTGATAAGCATCCTCTTTTTGATATCCTAAATCGCTGATCCCCTTTACCACGATCCAGTCCTTGCGCCGGCTGGTACAGACCGAGACCAGGCCTGCCGCCTCCATATCGCCTGCGCTCAGTTCCGGCTCCTGCGAAAGCAGGGTTTCCCGGAAATCCTTGTCATTGACCAGTTTTTCTCCCGATGCATAGGTTCCCTGGCAGATTTGGCAGTCCGCTTTTCCCTGCATCTCATATCGGACGGCGGCTTCCGAAAAGCATTGCAGCAGATAGCCGGAAGCGGTTGTCTTATCACCCCGGTAAAGGGTCCGATCCTTTACAAGCTTTGCCGGCTCATAACTCCATACCTGGCGCGATACCACCACATCTCCCAGCCTGTATTTCTTTTCATTGAAGCCAAAGGCAATCCCGCACATAATCACCCTAGCCGGCTGCAGTGCTTCCAGGGCCAGGGCCAGTGTGTTCATCACCGAAGCCGGCCCCACTGCTCCCATCTGCGACTGACAGATATAAACGGTTCCCGCAAAGCCTTTGGTTTTTATATAACGCAGGTTCCCTTTCTCGGCGGAAATCGTTTTCTTTCCTGATTTTTCCAGCGCCAGCAGAAGCGCTTTTAATTCCACGCCGGTAATAACAAAAAGCAGTACGCTCTTTTGACACGCCGGCGATTCTTCCCGCGCCGGCGTATCACTTTGCATCGGTAGTTCTGCCGGCACCGGTATTTGCCGGCGCCGCCCGTCGTTCTCTTCAAAATAAATCCGTGAATTCTCTATCTTTCCGATGTTTACGTTCACAGCTGGTTTCCCCCTTCCTGCCCCAAAATCGACACGCTGGAATTGATCACTTTTCCAATATTCACATCTCCCTGCGCCGAGATCGCACGCGGAATGGTTTCCAAATACGCAATAATGCTGTTTACAATGTTCACAGCTATGTCAGCCGATTTACAATCAACCAAATAAATATTATACAAGATGCTTCCGCATCTCACCACCAAAGAAAGACCGCTCAGAATTTGTGAACGCAATTTGGCTCTGTTCAGATCCTGCAGCAGCCTTTCATTTGTTTGCAGCAATTTCTCTATTTCCACATGAAGCGCCTGATTCGCCCATTTATAGCACTCTTTACTAAGTCGTTCAAACGTTAAAACAGCTTCCTCCTGGCCGCTTTGCTCCATCCAGGCTGCCAACTGCTCAAACCCGCTTCCCGCTTCTTCATACCTCCCCAGTGCTATCTGACAACAGCTTAGGGAATATCGGGAATTCAGCATATAGTCCGGCTTTTTCAAACGAAGTGCGATTTCCTGTGCTTTCAGGAAAAACGACAACGCATCACCTCCTCTGCCGATTCTGTAAAACAGGCTTCCCAGATTGCAGCAGATACTATACTGTGCTTTGGGCAAGTACGCATTTATATTTTGCGTTCGGGCATACGCTGTCAACAAATAGTTAATCGCCTTGCTGACATCTCCGTCCAAATAAATCACCAGCGCAATGCCGTTCAGCGCCCGGACCTCCTGCTCCAGGCACTCGCTTTCCGTGCTGACATGTGCATAATAATAGACCTTTTGAAAATCCGAGATTGCGGCTTGATACTCCTCGCGCAAGACACTCTCCATTGCCCGCTGCCATACCTCATCCAACGCCTCCTTTCGGCTGTCATCCAACCGTACTTCTTCCAGGCACCAACGCAGCCGGTTAAAGATATTCTCCCTCCGAATATCGTTCTGATAGACAAATGCGCCGAAAATAATCCGAAATGTATACGAAGGCAATTCCGCATTCAATTCACAGTTTCCCTGCGGACATTTCATGCCGCAGCATTGTTCTATTTCTCTGATTTTCGCATTGAGCTGGGCGCGGCGCTCTCGCTCAGACTGCAGAAACCCCTTGGGCGCCAACCGCTCCAAGGCAATTTTTCCGCATTCAATCTGTAGGAATGGGCCATTGTAATCGTACATATAAAACACCTCTCCTTTTTGATTTTCCGTTCTTTGTGCGGACTCTACCGGTCTCCTGCCATTTTTTCTTGCATATTCCTGAGAGGAAACAGTCTGCTTCGCCTTAATTTGTATATTTTATATCATATAACACTTTTTGAGAAGTTACAAGGAAAGGAGTTTCTGAATATTTGATAGGTTCGGATAGTGACAAGTGAATTGTCTTTGTTTTCTGTTGTTTTCTTTTTATTTGTTTTAATTTTTTACTATAATATTTATTGTTGCGGCACCAATGTCCCGCTCGTTCTATTGAACAATATAAATCCAAAACGATTCATTATTGCTTTCTCCTACTTGGGAATACGGCACCTCCAGCGCGCCCTTCTTTCCCTTGCGGTTCTGGCGCTGAGCTGTAAGCCAGCTTCCAAGACGGAAACCGTCCGCGGCCACAAAATCAGCCGGCACGTTTAAATTCCCGTTCTCTTTAAAATACTGCCTGGCCGCTTGATAGCCCCGTTCCCATTTAAACGAAAGCTTGTCCCAAATCATGCCGATTTGTTCCAGCTGTCTCTGCCGCCGACTGTTCAGTACCCGGCTCCCGTGCTGGCGGTACTGGCGGATATTGTTGAGCCAGATTCCCAGACGAAAACCGTCCTCCGTCACATATGAAATTTTCACATCCAGATTTCCGGCCTTGGCATAGTACTGCGCGGCCTGCGCGTAATACCGGTCCCACTGCAGGTCCGAATAACTCTCCCAGCAAATTCCCAGACTCTTTATCATCCTGTCCGTTTGGACCGGCGCCTGCCCGCCAGGCGTCCTCAAACTCCGCTTCGATCGAATAAATACTGTGAAGATTTTCAAAATTATTGACCACATCCAGAATCAACGGCTTCTCCGTCTCTCCGGGCCGCTCTCTTTTTCCGGCTGTCAAGGCCCTTCCGATCTGCTGTTTATAAGATTCAGCACCTTTTTACGAATATGCAGGGCTTTTAATTTGTCAAAACCATCCAGCACCAAAATGCGGCCGCCCAGGTCCTCCTTTCCACACGCATAACTTCTCGGAATCTTCAGCCCTTATTTCATGGGGCTTTCAGACCTCTGTCTCAAAAAATCACCCACTTTTTTCTCAAAAACACTTGACAAACCAGTCAAAAAATGCGGCGCTTCGCGCCCTTGATTATGAAGTTTATT
>JAAWCS010000075.1 GCA_022793375.1 Lachnospiraceae bacterium | reverse complement strand
TCCACGCCTGCCGCGCCTTTGTTCCTTACGACTTGCAGGTACGCGGCATTAAGGTTATCCTTGCTCAATACCTGCTCCATGAGACTACTTGTGTCCATGCGTTGTTTCCTTTCTGCCCCTTTTGCCTTTGCCGCCTTTGACGTCATCGACAGGCGTTTGCTCCGGCTACGAAGTGGAACGTACTTCAACTGATTGATTGTTCAGCCCTTCGATCCATTCCCATTACAGGAACTTCTTCACTACTATGGCCTCTGCTGACTTCTCACAGTTCGTTGTTACTACGGCTAATATTTCCGGGCCTTGTATGTGGTTCCTGTTCGTCGGACCAAGAGTTTGCCTACAGCTTCCTTCAGATTCCACCTCACGATGGACACCCTTGCTGTTCAGCTACGTGCTTCGTCGTTGCCTACGTGCACTCGGGACTTTCACCCGTTAGAGCGCGCCCATGGCGCGCAAACCAAAAAACGCTGGCAACCTGTCGGGTTTCCAGCGTTTTGCTTAATCTTATGAAATTGGAATTACATTCCCATCTGCTTCGCCACTTCCTCCGCGAAATTCTCCTGCTTCTTTTCCAGCCCTTCGCCGGTCTCAAAACGGACAAAACGCTTCACCGTCAGCTTCGCGCCTACCGCTTTGCTCACCTCATCCAGGTACTTCGCCACGGTCTGCTTGCCGTCCTCGGCCTTTACGTACACCTGGTCTACCAGGCAGAACTCCTTCAGTTCTTTGTTCAGGCGACCGGCTACCATGCCCTCGATGATCTTGTCGTTGGCATCGGGCTTTTCGTTCTTGGCGGCGGCTACCAGGATCTCTTTTTCCTTGGCGATGAAGTCGGCGGAAATCTCATCCCGGCATACATACTGGGGGCGCAGAGCCGCTACCTGCATAGCGATGTTCTTCAGCGCTTCCTTTACCTCGTCGTTTACCACCTCGCAGGAAGCGTCCACCAGCACGCCGATCCGGCCGCCGCCATGGACATACGAAACCACGCAGCCGTCGTTGTTGACCACTTTTTCAAAGCGGCGGATGCTCAGATTCTCGCCGATGACGGCGATCTTCTCCGACAGCTCCTGGGCTACCGTCAGGCTGGGTTCGCCGGCCCAGGGCTCTGCCAGGAATGCTTCTATGTCTGCGGATTCCGAATTCAGGGCCTGTTTGGCGACGTCCGCCACATAAGCCTGGAAATCGGCATTCTTTGCCACGAAGTCTGTCTCGCTGTTTACTTCAACGATCGCGGCGGTGTTGCCCTCCACAATCGCGTTTACCAAACCCTCGGCGGCAATCCGGCCCGCTTTCTTAGCGGCGGCAGCCAGACCCTTTTCTCTGAGGATTTCAACGGCTTTCTCCATATCTCCCTCGGCGGCGGCCAGAGCCTTTTTGCAGTCCATCATACCCGCGCCGGTGCTCTCTCTCAATTCTTTTACCATTGCTGCGCTAATCGCTGCCATAATTATTATACCTCCTCAGCTTTCTCTTCGCTGTACTCTACCGCGTAATCCGCGTCGGTCAGCTCAACGGATTCCTCGGTCTCGCCCTGGTTCGCCTCGATGACGGCATCCGCCATCTTGCCGACGATCAGCTTCACCGCACGGATCGCATCGTCGTTGCCGGGGATCACATAATCCAGTTCTTCCGGATCGCAGTTGGTATCGGCAATGCCGATCAGGGTTACGCCCAGCGCATGAGCTTCCTGTACGCAGATGCGCTCCTTCTTCGGGTCTACCACAAAGATTGCATCCGGAACGCGGTCCATGTTTTTGATCCCGCCCAGGTTCTTCTCTAATTTATCCCACTCTTTACGCAGTTCGATGACTTCCTTTTTGGGCAGTACGTCAAAGGTGCCGTCCTCCGCCATCTGCTCGATCTGGCGCAGTCTGGCTACACGGCTGCGGATGGTCTTGAAGTTCGTCAGCATGCCGCCTAACCATCTCTCGTTGACATAGTACATGCCGCAGCGCTCGGCCTCGGCCTTCACCGCGTCCTGGGCCTGCTTCTTGGTCCCTACGAAAAGGATCGTGCCGCCCTGGGCCACGATATCCGCGACCGCCTTGTAGGCCTCGTCCACCTTGCCGACCGACTTCTGCAGGTCGATGATGTAGATGCCGTTTCTCTCGGTGTAGATGTAGGGGGCCATCTTGGGGTTCCACCTTCTGGTCTGGTGTCCGAAGTGGACGCCGGCTTCTAACAGCTGCTTCATGGAAATTACGCTCATTTTTCTTACCTCCATTTGGTTTTTTTCTTCCGCACGGGCTCAAACATAAGGGACTACCTGATCGCGACTGCCAGGACAGCACCGGCCTTTGTACGCCCATACGTGACTATTGCGCATTTTCAGCATTTCTCAGTATAACAACAGATTCCACCTTTGTCAAGGTGGAATCTGCCTGTTTTTGCCTGAAACGGCGGATTTTTCTGTAGGATTCTCTCTGCGCGGACAAATTTTCCCTGCGCATGTCAAAATAGGAGTCAGTCTTTCTTTCGCACGGCCGCCAGTTCATCCAACAGCATTTCGTTGACGATCTTAATGTACGTCCCCTTCATGCCCGAGGAACGTGTCTCGATCACGCCGGCGCTCTCAAACTTGCGCAGAGCGTTTACAATCACCGAACGGGTAATGCCTACACGGTCCGCAATCTTGCTCGCCACCAAGGTTCCCTCCCGGCCCTCCAACTCGTCGAAAATGTACTGGGCCGCTTCCAGTTCGGAGAAGGACAGCGTCCCCAATGCCGAGCGGACAATGCCCAGCTTGCGGTTCTCTTCCGCATACTCCTCGCTGACGCTGCGAAGCATCTCCAGGCCTACGACCGTAGTACCGTACTCGCAGAGAATGATGTCGTTGATGTCGTATTCCTTCTTCATCTGATAGATCAGCATCGTCCCCAGGCGCTCGCCGGAAATGTCGATCGGGGAAATCATGGCTTTGTAGCAATGGATGTCCGGCTGTTCAAAGCCCATATTTTCCAGATTTACGTTTTCTTTCGTCGAGAGAATGCCCAGAATGCGGTCATTGAAAATCGGCTCGATGAACTCGCCGACCGTATCAACCAGATATTCTCCGATTGCCTCTACGCCCTCGTAATAACCCAGCCCCAGGACTTTCCCCTTCTTGCTGATTACCATCACATTGGACGTAAGGATGCCGCTGAGCACTTCACAAATGTCATTGAAATTCACTTTGTTGGAATTGTTATTATGAAGTAACTTATTGATTTTTCTGGTTTTATCCAATAACTGTACACTCATAGCCATCTCTCCTTATTTATTCTTTCTTTGCTACAATATTTATAATATTAACACGTATCCACGCAGATGGCAAGAGCTTTTCGTTGTTTTTTTCTGTTTTTATTGAAATTTGTATTACATATTTTCGGCAGATTTTGCTGCCGGGCTAAAGGCCTGGTCCGTCTTTTCTATTACGGTCTTGCAGGCCGGGTCCGCGCAGACGATTTTGTTCCCCTTCTCTACCAGATACCCTCCGCAAACCGGGCATTTACCGGCAGCCGGCTTTTGCCAGGACATAAAATCACAGTCATTTCCGTTTCCTTCGCAGCCATAATACCGGCGGCCTTTTTTCGTGCGCCGGACAATCAGGTCTTTTCCGCATTTCGGGCAGGCGACGCCGATCTTTTCCAACAAGGGCTTTGTATTGCGGCAGTCCGGAAATCCGGGGCAGGCCAAAAAGCGGCCATGGGGGCCGTACTTGACTACCATCATCCGGCCGCAGTTTTCACAGGGGACATCCGATACCTCGTCCGCCACCTTCACCTCCTCCAATTCCGCTTCGGCCTTCTGCACCGCTTCGTATAAATCCGGGTAAAAATTGCGCACAATGGTTTTCCAGTCCACCAGCCCTTCCTCCACCCCGTCCAGCAGGGACTCCATATTGGCCGTAAACGTCTCGTCTACGATCGTCGGGAAGGCTTTCTTCATCAAATCGTTGACGACTTCGCCCAGTTCCGTTACATAGAGATTTTTTTCTTCCTTAATTAGATAGCGGCGGCCCAGCAGCGTAGTGATGGTCGGCGCATAGGTGCTGGGACGGCCGATGCCGCCCTCCTCCAGCGCCCGCACCAGGCTGGCTTCCGTATAGTGCGGAGAAGGCTGGGTAAAATGCTGGGCTTTTGTAAGCGTCGGCGCCGGCAGCGTCATGCCGGCCGAGAGACCGGCCGCCGCCGCATTGTTCTCCTTTTTCTCCTCGCCGGCCGCATATACCGTCTGATAGCCGTCAAACACCCGGCGCGACGAAGAGGCCTGAAACATATACTCCCCGGCTTTGATTTTCAGTGTGATCGTCTCGAACACGGCGCTGGTCATACGGCTTGCCACAAACCGCTGCCAGATCAGCTGATACAGACGAAACTGGTCCCGGCTGAGCGAATCCTTGACCTGGGCCGGCGTCAGCGCAAGATCTGTCGGACGGATCGCCTCATGGGCATCCTGTACTTTGCCGTTCTTCTTGCCGGTCGGCACTTCGAGGGATACGTACTTTTCTCCATGGTTTTGTGCGATATATGCGCGCGACGCCGCCAGCGCCTCCTGTGAAACGCGCACGGAATCGGTTCTCAGATAGGTAATCAGGCCCACGCTTCCTCGTCCCTTGACCTCCACGCCTTCATACAGCTGCTGGGCGATGCGCATGGTTTTCTGCGTGGCAAAATTCAAAAGATTGGCCGCATCCTGCTGCATGGTACTTGTGGTAAACGGCAGCGGCGCTTTCTTGACCCGCTCCCCCTTTTTGACGTCCGCCACCTCGTAGACGACAGAATCCAGAGCGGCACAGATCCGCTCCATCTCTTCTTTATTGTGAATCTCCGTCTTTTTTCCGTTGCCGTAAAATTTGGCATGCAGAGGTGTCTTACAGCCCTCCACGCAAAACTCCGCGTCCAGGCTCCAGTATTCCTCGGGGATAAACGAAGCGATCGCCTCCTCGCGGTCGCAGACAATACGCAGGGCCGCCGACTGCACACGGCCGGCGCTAAGCCCCCGTTTTACCTTGTCCCACAAAACCGGGCTGATCTTGTAGCCGACCATCCGGTCAAGGACGCGGCGCGCCTGTTGGGCGTCCACCCGGTGCATATCCAGTTCACGCGGTTCTTTTAAGGAAGCTTTTACCGCGCTCTTGGTAATCTCGTTGAAACTGATGCGGTAGACTTTTTTATCCTTTGCTTCTTCTAATTTAAGCGCTGCCAGCAGATGCCAGGAAATCGCTTCGCCTTCCCGGTCAGGGTCGGTTGCCAGATAAATTTTGTCGGCCTTTTTCACTTCCTTGCGAAGGGCTGTCAAAATATCCCCCTTGCCGCGGATTGTAATATATTTGGGATCAAAGTCGTGATCCACGTCAATTCCCATCTGGCTTTTGGGAAGATCGCGCACATGCCCGTTGGAAGCGATCACTTCATAATTGGCGCCTAAAAATTTCTTAATCGTTTTCACCTTGGCCGGCGACTCTACGATTACCAGGTTCTTTGCCATCTTACTCTCCTTAATATCTATTCCTTTGATCGGGACAGCCGGGCATAGCAGCCTTTGGCCGTCTCCGTAATCCGGCCCGCCATCAAAAGCTCCAGAAGCCTTGTTCGGACAACTGCAAGGGGCAGACCAGTCAGGGCAATGATCTCTTCGATTGTTTTGCCCTGATAATCCAGACAACTATACACCATATTTTTCTCCGGTGCAAGAGCATTTTTTCCAAAATCCTCTGAATTTATGTTTCCATGCCCTTCTATTTTTCGATTGGGGAGCAAAAAATCAAGCACCGGCGTGCTGCCTGACAGCAGCGCCGCGCCGTTTTGCAGCAGGCGGTGGCAGCCGGCGCTCAGCGGATCATCCACGCGTCCGGGCAGTGCAAATACCTCCTTCCCCTGTTCCAATGCCTGGTCTACCGTGATCAGAGAACCGCTCCGTTCCCGGGCCTCCATCACCAGGATACAGTCGGACAGGCCGCTGATAATCCGATTGCGCATCGGGAAATGGCCGGCAAGCGCTTTGGCCCCGGGTGCGAATTCCGACAAAATCCCGCCGCCGTTTTCCAGGATCCGTTCGGCCAGCCACGTATGCTCTCTGGGATAGCACTGGTCCGGCCCGCAGCCCAGGACCGCAAACGTCGCCGCGTTCATCCCGGATTCGAGCGCCCCTTTATGCCCGGCGCTGTCAATGCCGTAGGCCAGGCCGCTGATAATCTGTACCCCTGCTTTTGCCAGTTCCCGCCCCATCCTTCTGGCCTGGCTGCTTCCGTACAGGCTGCAGGCCCTGGCGCCGATAATGGCGGCCGCCGGTCTTTTCGCCTCCGGCAGAACGCCGCGCAGATACAAAGCATACGGCCGGTCATACAGCGCAGACAAGCGTCCTGGATATTCATTGTCCCACACTGTGATAAACTTTATGCCTTGTTCGGTCCATCTATGATATTCCCGCACCGATTTTTCGGCTTCTTTTCTGTGAAGCAGCAGCTGCCGCAGGTTCTGGCCGCTTAAAACACAGCGCTCGCCCGAGTGTTCCTGCCAGGCCCGTGTCTTTTCCTGCAGAAGTTCGTAGAGAGCAGTCTGTTTCACGCTCTCCTCTTCCCAACCGTTTTTATTACCTTCGGACTCCACCAGATCCCAGATCCGTTCCGGCCTTCCCAGAAGTTCCGACAGCTGCCGCAGGCGGACGGCGCCCAGTCCCGGAACGCAGGAAAGCCACCAGGCCGCCTCCTGACCGTTCATCTTCATACGTTCTCCCCCTTCCAGATATGTTCCTGCGGCCGCCGATAAAAAACGGCTTCGCATACATGCTCATATCCGATCACGTCCCGCCCCTCCAGATCGGCCAGTGTGCGGGCGACTCTCTGCAGGCTGTGCAGTCCCCGGATGCTGACCGTCTTTTGCTCATAGACCGCCATCAGCAGCTTTTCGGCGCCCGATTCCATGGGGCAGAATTCCGCCAGCCTTGCCGCGGGAATCCGTGCGTTGCAGCGAATGCCGCTGCCGGCAAAGCGCTCTTTCTGGATCGCTCGCGCCGCTTCCACCCGCCGGCGGATTTGTGCGGAAGGTTCCCCGCTTTTTTTCAGATCCGTATACGAGGTTTTCTCCACCTCCGTGCAGATATCGATCCGGTCCAAAAGCGGGCGGCTGATGCGTTCCAGATAGGCGTCGACCTCCTTCTGCGTACAGCGGCACAGGCTTCGGTCCGGATAAAAACCGCAGCGGCAGGGGTTCATGGCCGCAACCAGCATAAAATCGGCCGGGAATTCATAGGCCGCGCCCGCGCGGACGATCGTAAGCTTCCGATCCTCCATAGGCTGCCGCAGCGTTTCCAGCACATCACGGCGAAACTCCGGCAGTTCGTCCAAAAACAGCACCCCGCCGTGGGCCAGCGAAATCTCCCCCGGCCGGGGAATACGCCCGCCACCGGCCAGACCAGCTCCCGATATCGTATGATGGGGACTCCGAAACGGCCGCCGATCAATCAGGCCGCCGCCGCCGGCCAGATAGCCGCCAATGCTGTAAATCATCGAAATCTCAATTCTCTCCTCCTTGCTAAGCGGCGGCAGAATGCCGGGAATCCTCTTTGCTACCATCGATTTGCCGGTCCCGGCCGGGCCGACCATCAATAGATTGTGCATACCGGCGCAGGCCGCTTCCGCCGCCCGGCGCAGGACAATCTGGCCGCCGATCTGGCTGAAATCGAGGGCCGGAGCGCTGACTTCGTTTCTTTGCGGCGGCGGCCCTGGGGCGCCGCTGTCCTCTCCCCGCAGGATTGCGGCCAGATGGCCGATGCTGTCTACCGCGATCACCTGGATTCCCTCCAGGGCCGCTCCCTCCGTCTCGTTCTCGCGCGGGACATACAGACGGCGCAGTCCCTCTTTTCTGGCCAGCCAGGCAATGGCCAGTACGCCCCGGACTCCGCGCACCGAACCGTCCAGGGACAGCTCACCCACCACCAGGGAATCGGCCAGCCGCTTTTCCGGCGCCAGACGCAGTGCCAGGAGAATTCCGGCCGCCATCGCCAGATCAAATCCGGTCCCGTCCTTGCGCCGGTCCGCCGGAGCGAGACTGATCGTAATCCGCTTAGGCGGAATCCGAATCCCCGAATTCTTTAAAGCCGTGCGCACACGCTCTCTGGCCTCCTTTGTCTCAGTGGAAAGGGCCCCGACCATTTCCACATGCGGAAGCCCGTCGCTGACATCGGTCTCCACCTCCACGAGAAAACTTTCCATTCCGGCCAGCGCGGCGCTGTATATTTTACTGTACAAAAAACAGTCCTCCTTTTTTTGATTTTTGGTAAGAGATCTGGGGCTTACGACCGCAGAATAAGCGGCCGCTTTTTTGACAATCTTGTTCAAATGATAAAAGAATGGTTGAAATCTATGCTTTTGACTGGTATGATAGATAAATACTGTCTGGATAACAGTATAAGCTCTTTTGGCGGAGGATGCAAGCGGCTTCTGCTTATATTTCATATTTTTTTTAGGTTTCCTTCATGCCGGATTCAGAAACATCCGTTACACTGAAGGCAAATGGATTTGTGAGGAGAACATGCTGTGTTTGGTTACATTATTGTCAACAAACAGGAATTGAAATTTAAGGAATTTGACATCTATCGCAGCTATTACTGCGGGCTTTGTCAGGTGCTCAAAGAAAAGTACGGCATGCCCGGCCAGATGACGCTTACGTATGACTTGACGTTTTTGATCCTTCTTTTGACCGATCTCTACCAAAAAGAACCAAAACTGTCCCTCTGCCGCTGCCTGGCGCATCCCTTTGAAAAGCATCCGGCCCGCGTCAGTCCTTTTACCGCTTACGCCGCCGACATGAACCTTCTTCTTTCCTATTATCAATGTCTGGACGACTGGAGCGACGACAAAAAAGTTTCCAAAAAAGCGGCCTCCCTTTTCCTGCACCGCCATTTTGCCCGCATCAGCAAGGCATACCCGGACAAAGCCGCGGCCATCGAAAAATCGCTTGTACAGCTGCATACGTTTGAAGAGAATAAAACCGGGGACGTCGATTCTTCCGCCGGCTGCACCGGCCGGATCATGGCGGAAATCTTTGCCCTCCAAAACGACGAATGGGCCGAAGAGCTCAGACACATGGGCTTTTATCTGGGCAAGTTTATTTATCTGATGGACGCCTATGAAGATCTGGAACAAGACGCAAAATCCGGCGGCTACAATCCTCTCCTTCCGCTCAGCAAGCAGGACGGTTTTGAAGAGCAGTGCCGCCAGATCCTTACGATGATGCTCGCGGAAGCCTGCAAATCGTTTGAGAGGCTGCCGCTTGATGACCATGTGTCCATCCTGCGCAATATCCTCTATTCCGGCATCTGGTGTCGCTATGAGCTGACAAACCAAAAGAGAAAGGACAGCCAAAATCATGTATGATCCCTATAAAGTCCTGGGCGTATCCCGCGACGCTTCGGAGGACGAAATCAAGAAAGCCTACCGTGCGTTAAGCCGGCGCTATCATCCGGACGCAAACCAGAACAACCCCAATCAGGCGGCGGCCGAGGAAAAATTCAAGGAAATCCAGGCCGCTTACCAGCAGATCATGAAAGAGCGGGAGGGCGGCGCCCAGGGATTCGGCGCCGGTAATTCGGGCGGCTTTGGCGGCGCTTATGGCGGTTTTGGCGGCGCGTATGGCGGACAGCGACGGCAGCAAAGCGCCGGCGACGAGTACGGCTCTCACATGACAGCCGCCGCCAATTACATTCGCAGCGGCCATTATAAAGAAGCGCTCAATGTTTTAAACAGCATCCGCGAACGCACGTCCCAATGGTATTATTACAGCGCAATTGCCAACTCCGGGATCGGCAATAACGTAGCGGCTTTGGACTACGCCAAGCAGGCCGTGTCCATGAATCCCAACAACATGGAATACCGGATGCTCTTAAACCAGCTGGAGAGCGGCGGCAGCTGGTATCGCACCCGAAGCAGCATGTACGGTTCTCCGATCAACATGGGCGACAACATGTGCCTGAAGCTTTTATTGGTGAATCTGATGTGCAATATGTGCTGCGGCTGGGGCGGCATGTCCTGCGGCGGGACGCCTTTTATCCGCTATTAAAAACAAGCCGGCTTCATTCTTACGGCCGGACCGCAAAAAGGGCTGCTGCAAAGCAAAGATTCTATACAAAATATGGCATTCATGCCTGAACCGGCACAACCATATTTTGTGTTTGATCTGAGTTTTGCAGCAGCCCTTCTGGTATTATTTTTGAATTTTTCTGATTTTTTCCTGGAGCCAGTCTCCCAAATCCTTGTACACGGTCTCCCGGTCCGTCTCGTTGAGAATCTCGTGACGGTCCTCCGCATACAGTTTCAGCTGCACATCGCCGAATCCGTTTTCCCGGTATTTCCCGTACAAACTCTTAGGCCCCGCGCCCCAGCTTCCCACCGGATCGCAGTCACCGGATACGATAAAGATCGGCAGATCCCTGGGAATTCGCTCTAAATGCATCATTTTTGTATCGTATTCGATAATCTCAAAGAAATCGTGGTACGCCGATACCGTAAAAATAAACGTATTGTATTTATTGCTCCGGTATGCGTCGACGACCGCTTTGTCCTTTGTCAGCCAGTCCACGGAGGTTCGCGGATTCTCGATCCCCTTCAGGTAGCCTTGAAAGACCAGGTTCGCCAGCTTCTTGCTGCGATAACGCGGTCCCTTATGCCGCATCAAAAATCCGGCCATCGCCTTGCCGGCTTTCGCCAGCGCCAGCGGAAAATCGCCGGTGCCCATGATGATCGCTCCGTCCACCTGATTTCCGTAATACGTCAGATATTTGCGCAGACAGAAAGAACCCATACTGTGCCCGAGGATAAAATGCGGGACCGACGGGAAACGGCGTTTCATCTCCTCTGTCAGCCGGTACATATCCTCGATAATCAGCTGCTCTCCGCCGTCCCCGGCAAAGTAGCCCAAATCTTCGTCCCGCCCCGCTGTCTGTCCATGGCCCAGGTGGTCATGGCCGATGACCGCGATTCCCAGGCCGCAGAGATACGAGGCAAAATCGTGATAACGGTCAATGAACTCAACCATTCCATGGACAAGCTGCAGCGAAGCGCGGATTTCGCCCTCCGGCGCCCAGCAGATCGCGTGCAGCGTGTGCATCTGGTCGCCGGAGGGGATGCCAAACTCTTCTTTCTTCATAACGCCTTCTCCCCCCGCTCAGACCGGATAAGCCTTGTTCTCCGTATCCGCTACTGTCAGATCCACCTTTTTCTGCTGTGCTTCCCGATACTGGAAGAAATCCACCGCTACCTTGGGGAACAGCGCATAGGTGAGAACATCCTCCTCCTGCTGTTTCCACTGGCTGATCTCCGCCTCCAGTTTATCCAGTTCCGGAGGAATCAGGTCGGCCGGGCGGCAGGTCAGCGGCTCCTTGTCGCCAATTACTTTCTTTTGCAGTTCGGCGTTGAAGGGCTTGATCGTTGCGCCGTACTCGCCGGACAGAACGGCCTGCGTCTCCTTGGTGACCATCTTATAGCGTTCTCCCATCAGCACGTTAAAGACAGCCTGCGTACCGACAATCTGCGAAGAAGGCGTTACCAGCGGCGGCTCGCCCAAATCCTTGCGCACGCGCGGCACTTCCTCCAGTACGTCGTAGTAGCGGTCCTCCGCATGCTGCTCCTTCAGCTGACTCGTCAGATTGGAAAGCATGCCGCCGGGGACCTGGTACAGAAGCGTCTTGATATTGACGCCCAGGTTCTTGGGATTTAAGAGCCCCGAAGCGATCGCCTCCTCGCGGATCGGCCGGAAGTAATCGGCGATCTGCGCCAGCTGGTTCTGGTCCAGGCCCGTATCGTAGGGCGTATCCTTGAAGGTCTCGACCATTACCTCCGTCGCCGGCTGGGACGTACCCAGCGCGAACGGCGACATCGCCGTGTCGATGACATCCACGCCGGCTTCCACCGCCTTTAAGTACGTCATCGAGGCAACGCCCGACGTATAGTGGGTGTGCAGCTGAATCGGCAGGTCGGTGCCCGCTTTCAGCGCTTCCACAAGTTCCGTGGCCTTGTAGGGAAGCAGCAGGCCGGCCATATCCTTGATACAGATCGAATGAGCGCCCATATCCTCAATCCGCCTGGCTGTCTCCTTCCAGTAATCCAGCGTGTAAGCGTCGCCGATCGTATAGGACAGCGCGACCTGCGCGTGGCCCTTTTCCTTGATGGCGGCATTGACCGCGCACTTTAAGTTGCGCAGATCGTTAAAGCAGTCAAAAATCCGGATGATGTCAATGCCGTTGGCAATGGATTTCTGCACGAAATACTCCACTACGTCGTCCGCATAGGGACGGTAACCGAGGATATTCTGGCCGCGGAACAGCATCTGCAGCTTTGTGTTCTTAAAACCGGCGCGGAATTTGCGCAGACGTTCCCAGGGATCTTCCTTGAGGAAGCGCAGGGACGCGTCAAAGGTCGCGCCGCCCCAGCACTCGACGGAGTGATAGCCGATCTTGTCCATCTTCTCCACAATCGGCAGCATCTGCTCGGTCGTCATGCGGGTCGCGATCAGGGACTGATGGGCGTCGCGCAGAATCGTCTCGGTTATTTTTACAGGTTTTTTCTTTATCTCACTCATAGCTTCCTCCTATTTCACTCCGAACATGGCCATAAAGACGCCGGCCGCTACCGCCGTGCCAATGACGCCGGCCACATTGGGTCCCATGGCATGCATCAGCAGGAAGTTGGTCGGATCCTCGTCGGCTCCTACCTTCTGGGATACGCGCGCTGCCATCGGTACTGCCGATACGCCGGCCGAACCGATCAGCGGGTTGATCTTTCCGTGGGTCAGCTTGCACAGAAGTTTGCCGAACAAAACGCCGGCCGCCGTACCGAAGGCAAAGGCCACAAGCCCCAGGCCCACAATCTTGATCGTCGTCCAGTTTAAGAAGGCTTCCGCGCTGGTCGTCGCGCCGACCGAGGTGCCTAACAGAATAACTACGATGTACATCAGCGCATTGCTGGCCGTATCGGTCAGCTGGCGCACGACGCCGGATTCCTTGAACAGGTTGCCGAGCATCAGCATGCCGACTAAGGGCGTCGTCGAAGGCAGGATCGAGCAGACTACGATCGTTACCACAATCGGGAAGAGGATGCGCTCGGTTTTGGATACCGGACGCAGCTGGCCCATCTTGATCGAGCGCTCTTCTTTTGTGGTCAGCGCCTTCATAATCGGCGGCTGGATAATCGGCACCAGCGACATATAGGAGTAAGCCGCCACGGCAATGGGGCCCAGGATATCCTGCTGACCCAGCCGGTTGGCCAGATAAATCGAGGTCGGACCGTCGGCGCCGCCGATGATCGCGATGGCCGCGGCCGCCATGTCGTTGAATCCTAATCCCATCGCGCCTAAGTACGCGGCAAAGATACCAAACTGTGCCGCCGCTCCCAGCAGGAAACTAATCGGGTTGGCGATCAGCGGACCAAAGTCGGTCTGCGCGCCCACTCCCAGGAAAATCAGGCAGGGAAGGATCGCCCACTCATCCAGCTTGAAGAAGTAGTTGAGCAGCCCTCCCTCCTCCATAATCGGAGGATAGATATTCACCAGCAGCATGCCGAAGGAAATCGGAACCAGCAAGAGCGGCTCATACCCCTTCTTGACTGCCAGGAACAGGAAAAAGCACGCCACGCCGATCATCGCCACGTTTCCCACGTTCAGGCTGGCAAAGGCGGTCTGTCCCAACAGATTGGACAGCGTTGAAAAGATATAATCCATAAGGCGCCTCCCGTCAGTCCAGGGTAGCCATGACCTGGCCCGCGTCTACGTTCTGGCCTTCCGCCACATCGATGCTCACAACCGTGCCGTCCTTCGGCGCCACAACCGGGATCTCCATCTTCATGGCCTCCAGGATAATGACCGTCTCCCCGGCTTTCATGGCCTGGCCGACCTTGGCCTCGATCTTGTAAACCTTGCCGGCCGCTCCGGCTTCCACCTTGATGCTGCCGGCGCCGCCCGCCGCCGGGGCCGAAACCGCCGGGGCCGGAACCGCCGCTGCTGCGAAAGCCGCCGGCTTTGCCGCCTGCGCCGCGCCTGCGCCCTTTTCCTCTACCGTCACGTCATAAGCGACACCGTTTACCGTAATCGTATAATTTTTCATCGATCTTCTTCCTCTCTTCTATAATTGTCCGTGTTTTATAAAAAAACCAGGCGTTTAAGCATGCCTCCGGCTGTTTCTTGCCGAACGCCGGATCGAACGAATGACAATCCCGTCGGCCGGCACATTCGCCTCGGCGGCGATCGCCGCCGTAATCACCGCGATCAAAGCCAGGTCCTCTTCTTTTTTTACGGAAACAGCTGCCGGCGCTCTCCCGGTCTGCGTATTTTCCTTGGATGCATGCGCCACAGCCGCTCCGTCGGCATGCTCCGGCTCTCCGGCTGCCTGTGCCGCTGCTTTGTGCTTTCCGGTCATCGTATCGATCATGGCCGGGATAAAGCGCATGCAGTAAATCAGCAGGCTGATCAGGATCAGGACCGTAAACACGACGCCCATGCCAAGGAGCGTATTCAGCCCCGCCTTTTGCAGGATTTCTCCCAAAGTAAGACTTTCCAGTGTTATCATAGAGTTCCTCCTTATACCGCGCTGTGCTTCCTGGCAGGAGCATCCTCACGCTTGGTATAGAGCATCTCAAAGGCCCCCACCAGATACTTCCTCGTTGACTCAGGGGCAATGATATGATCGACATACCCTCTGCGGGCCGCCGACTCCGCGCTGCTTTGCAGCTGTGCGTAGCGATCCGCCGCTTCTTTGAGCGCCGCCGCCTTGTCCGCCGCTTCGTCAATCTGTCCTGCGTACATCACGCGCGCCGCCGCGGTCGGCTCCATCATGCCGATCGATGCCGTCGGCCAGGCGTAGACTAAATCGGCGCCAAGGGCCTTGCTGTTCATCGTCAGATAGGCGCTGCCGTTTGCCTCGCCCGTAATCACGTTTACCTTCGGCACCGTCGCCTCGGCAAACGCGCGTGTCAGCGCCGCCGCCGCCCGGGCAATCCCGCTCTCTTCTTCTTTTACCGCCTTAAATCCGGTCGTCTCGGTCAGCGTAAGCACCGGAATCTCAAAGGCATCGCAGAAGCGCACAAAACGGGCTGCCTTTTCACAGCCGCCGCTTGTCAGCTTCTTTTCGTAACAAACCTCATTGCCCTCAGCGTCATGCGAAACACGGCTGTTTGCCACCGCGCCGATCGTCATGCCGTCCAGGCGAATAAACGCCGTCACCATTTCCGGGTGATATGCTTCTTTGATTTCAAATACAAAGCCCTCGTCCGACAGGGACGCAAGCATACGCCGGCCGTCGCCGCCGCAGGAGGACAGTTCCGGGCACAGGCGGTTTAAATCGTCCTGGCAGTCCGCTTCCGGGGCTTCCTCTTCATTATTAGCCGGCAAGAGGGAAATCAATGTACGGATCCGCTCAAAGATATCCTCCGCGCTCCCTGTATCGGCCGAACCGGCCTGCCCGCTCTGGTAAGCGGCGCCGGCCGTATCGCATTTTTCCACCGAGTTGCCATCCAGGGTATTCGGCGCATTGACAAAAATACGGGCGCTCTTTTCCATAAAGGTAAAATCGGTCAGGGACGGAACCAGCGCCATCCCGCCGCCGCAGCTGCCGAACACAGCCGTAATCTGCGGGATCACCCCCGAGGCGTCGCACTGGCAGCGGTAAAAACTGCCGAACGCGTGCAGGGCGTCGGTCGCCTCCTGCAGACGCAGGCCCGCGCAGTCGATAAATCCGATGATCGGCGCGCCCATTTTCATGGCCATCTCATAAAGCCGGCAAATCTTTGCCGCATGCATCTCGCCGACCGAGCCGCCGAGTACGGACGCATCCTGGCTGTAAATGTACGCCAGACTGCCGCCGATCGTTCCATAACCGGTGACGACCCCGTCCGTGGGTTCTGCCGCCGATCCCATGTTGAAATCCGTGCTTCTGGCGGTCACATGACCGCCGATCTCCAGGAAGCTGCCGTCATCCAACAGGTCGGCAATCCGTTTTCTTGCCATACTTGTTGCTGCTTTTGTCATATTTTCTTCCTCCATCTTTATTAGCGGATGATTATTGGTGAAAAAAACCGATTTTCCTATCTATCATATCTCTTTTTCGATAAAAAAGCAACAGTTTCTTTGCGTCAAAACCGGCCAGCCGACGCTCCTGAGTTTGGAAACCCGTCTTTAGAAGTTAACGCCACAAATCTTTAGAAATAAATTCTACCCAAACCACCCTGAAATGCCTTGAAATAAAGGCTTTTTTTATAACAAAAAATACTTGCTTTTTTATTTTTTCTGTGGTATAATAATGGC
>JAAWCS010000074.1 GCA_022793375.1 Lachnospiraceae bacterium | reverse complement strand
GGAAGCCCCCATAATTCCAACAAAGCTGCCGTGTGGTATCTGAAAACTTACATCATTTACAGCTAATACTGAATTATTTTCCGTTTCATAGAGTTTGGAAACATTTTCAACTTCCAAAACATTTTCGGTGGTTGTATCACGTTCTTTTAATTCCCGCCTATCGTGTCCTAACCAATTTGCAATCACGTCCATAAGTACCTCGTCTGCTTTTTCTTTCAACTTTTCTTCTGCAATGCACTCGCCCGCAAAGAGTTCGTTTAAAGTAACGTCTAAAAGAGCGCATAAAGGCATAAACAAAGACAAATCCGGCATAGACCGTCCGGTTTCCCATTTTGAAATAGCCTTATCGGTTATTTCCAGTTTTTCTGCTAACTGGCTTTGCGTCCAGCCTTTTGCTTTGCGGCGTTCGGAAATAAAAGCTCCGATCTTAATTTGATTCATCCTTCAGCCCTCCTGCTTGCGGTAAATTATATAAATCCGGCACAAAAATGAACACCTACCAACGGTAGAGTTGGATCAAACAGGGCTTTTTAACTCTGCCGATCGGATAGTTCGGAACGGAATTCGACGAAATAGAAGGAAATATATACATCCAGATTATATCATTTTGCCATTTCTAAATCTATCTTGTTATGTACATTTCCATAATGCCTGTCTGTTGGTCCTTCGCTTTTTGAGTTCGAAATAGTGCGGCGCCATCTTCATCCCCGCGCCATATTGTATTTTCCCCTGTAATTGTGTATAATCGCGATAGAGTTTACAGACGTTTTACCAGAGGGAGGGCGGAAGTTTGGCGCAGAGACAGAAAAAACCGGCCGGGCCGGACCCGTATTCGGATATTGCGATGGGGCTTTTATACGTTGTGATCGGCGGAGTATGTCACTTGGTTTCCAGGACGGATTTTACAAAAACGATGCTGATCCTGATCTCGCTTGTGGCAGCTTATATGATAATCCGGGGGATTGTCATACTGGTTAAAAAAGGGAGAAAGCAATAACAGGAGGCAGAGAGAAAATGAAACTCAGTCTTGTGGCGGTGGATATGGACGGCACCTGCGTGGCGGGCAGACATCGGGTGCCGCCGAGGAATTTGTGGGCGTTGGAGCAGGCCTGGCGGGCGGGAGCCGTGGTTGTGCCGGCCACGGGCCGTCCTCTAAGCGGATATCCGCTGCCCCTGCAGCGCCTGCCCTGGATTCGCTATGTGATTTCCTCAAACGGGGCCAGGCTTACGGACCGGCAGACGGGGCAGGACCTGCGGCAGGCGCTGATTCCGGTCCATGAGGCGGTCGGCTTTCTGCGGGAGTTAAAGGGGATGGCGGTATGGGTATCCGTCCACAAGGACGGGATCTGCCTGGACAAAAACCGCGTTCCTTTCTGGCACCGGCATCTGTTTTATCATGGGGATTTTGCGTCGAGCCGGCGGATCGGACGCCTGGAATCCTGGCTGTGCGGGCAGGACGGCGGGGTTGAAAAGCTGCAGATTTTTTTTGTGACCCGCAAGGCGCGCCGCCGGACAAAGGAACTTATGAAACGCTGGCCGCAGCTGATCTGCTGCGCGTCCCATAGCCGTTATGTGGAAATTACGGCGGCCGACGCTTCTAAGGGGGCTGCTCTGCGGGCGCTCTGTGAGCACTTGGGGATCGCGCCGGAGGAGGTGATGGCTGTCGGAGATTCCGACAACGACCTGTCGATGCTTCGCTATGCCGGCTGCCCGGTAGCCATGGGAAACGCGGCGGCTGCCGTCAAAGAAACGGCGTCCGAGGTGACGGCCGCCAATACGCGTTGCGGTGTGGCATGGGCGGTAATGAAGTGTCTGCGGGAGCCGGGCAAAGAAGAAAAGTCCTGCTAGCCAAGCCCCGAAAAATCTGCTATACTGAAAAGACAAGCGTAATTATACCGTTGCCGGTAAGAGCGGGAGGCGGATCATGGATAGAAAGAAAAAAAGAACCAAAGGGCGGCTGCAGCAATACCTGGCCTGGCCGGCCTGTTTTGCGGCAGCGGTAGCGGCCGTCAACGGGATCGTCGTTTTCGTGGATCGGACCGCGGGCCTGGTGATGCTGCCGCTGACCGCATCCTGCGTGATCGGGGCAGGGCTTTTGTGGTGGTATCAGCGTACAAGGCTCTATCAGGACGTGCTGAACCTGACAGAGGACAACGCGCAGATCCAGCGCCGTATCCTGAGCGGGCTGCCGGTCCCCTACGGATTGATGGACGAAGACGGACGTATCCTCTGGGGCAACGACCGCCTGGAGGAGCTTTTGAAGGGCGAAAAAAAGAACCGCCGCATCCTGTGGGAGATTTTGCCGGAGGTAAAAGAAAAAGCTTTGCCGACAGGCGAGGAGCCGAGCCTGTGCCACATCGAACGCGAAAATAAATTTTACCGCCTGGAAATCGAACACATCGCGCTTTCCGGGGAAATGGTTTCGGCCGAAGCGCTGGGCGTACACCGCGAGGGCGGGAACCTCTATACGGTGTATCTGTTTGACGAGACGGCGGAGGTGCGCTATAAGCGCGACCGGGACGATGAACGCCTGGTCGTGGGTTTGATCTATCTGGACAATTATGACGAAGTCCTGGAAAGCATCGAGGAGGTGCGCCGGTCCCTGATGGTGGCGCTGATTGACCGGAAGGTCAACCGCTATGTGATGCGCATGGACGGGCTGCTAAAGAAGATCGAGAAGGACAAATACCTGGTTTTGGTCAAGAAAAAATATGTGGCCGCCATGCAGGAGGATAAGTTTGCCCTGCTGGAGGATGTAAAGACGGTCAGCATCGGCAACGATTTGACCGTTACGATCAGCATCGGCCTTGGCGTGGGCAGCGGCAGCTACACGAAAAACTTCGATTATGCCCGTGCCGCGATCGATATGGCGCTGGGCCGCGGCGGCGATCAGGCCGTGATTAAGGATAAGGACAACATTCGTTATTACGGGGGCAAATCCCGGCAGATGGAAAAGAACACGCGGGTCAAAGCGCGGGTTAAGGCCCACGCGCTGCGCGAGCTGATCGAGAACAGCGAGAAGGTCCTGATTATGGGCCACAGCAACGGCGACGTGGACTCCTTTGGCGCCGGCGTGGGCGTACACCGGATCGCCTGTATGCTCGGTAAACATGCGCACATTGTGGCGGATACGATCGGAGCGCAGCTGCGCCCGATGCTGGAACGGGTGCAGGGGAGCCTGGAGGGCGACGACCGGCTGCTGATATCCAGGGAAGAAGCCATTGAGATGGTGGACAGCAGCACGCTGATTGTGGTGGTAGACGTAAACCGTCCCTCGTATACGGAATGCCCGGACATTCTTACCAAGGGAAGCAACATCGTAGTCCTGGATCATCACCGGCAGATGGCCGAACGCCTGGAGAACGCGGTTCTTTCGTATGTGGAGCCATACGCCTCTTCGGCCTGCGAACTGGTGGCGGAGATTTTACAGTATGTGGACGACGATCTGCGCATCAGCTCAAGCGAAGCCGATATCATGTACGCGGGTATCGTCGTAGATACCAACAATTTTGTCAGCAAGACGGGCGTGCGCACCTTTGAGGCGGCGGCTTTCCTGCGCCGCAGCGGGGCCGACGTGGTACGGGTGCGCAAGATGCTCAGGGATAATATGGACGATTACAAGGCCAAGGCGGCCGCGGTCAGTCAGGCGGAAATATTTGAGCAGTCGTTTGCGATCAGCGTCTGTGAGGCCGAAGGCCTTGCCAGTCCGACCGTGGTCGGCGCGCAGGCGGCCAACGAACTTCTGAATATTGTCGGAGTCAGGGCGTCCTTCGTGCTGACTCCGCATAACGGAGTGATTTATATCAGCGCGCGCTCGATCGACGAGGTAAACGTACAGGTCATTATGGAAAAATTCGGCGGCGGCGGCCACATGACGATCGCCGGCGCGCAGCTTCGCGACTGCTCGATCGAGGACGCCAAGGCGTTGGTCAAAGAAACGGTAACAAAAATGGCAGAGGAAGGAGATATCTGATATGCAGGTAGTATTGTTGCAGGATGTGAAAAGCCTGGGGAAAAAAGGCGACGTAGTGGAGGTAAAGGACGGTTACGCCAAAAATATGCTGCTGCCTAAGAAACTGGGAGCAGAGGCCACGGCCAAAAACCTCAACGATTTAAAATTGCAGAAAGCCAATGCGGACAAAAAGGCCGCCCAGCTTTTGGCGGAGGCAAAGGAACTGTGCGGGAAGCTGGAATCAGCTCCCGTGAAGCTGGCGGTGAAGATGGGAGCCGGCGGCAAGGCGTTCGGCTCGATTTCCACAAAGGAGATCGCGGAGGCGATTGAAAAGGAACTGGGCCTGGAGGTGGACAAAAAGAAGATCAGCACCGACGGCGCGATCAAGGATGCCGGAGAATATACCGTGAATGTAAAGCTGCACCCGGAGGTGTCGGCCAAGGTAAAGGTACTGGTAGCCGCGCTGTAAAGGACGGGGAGGTTTATGGAAGAAGCACAGATCAAGCGGGTCCTGCCTCACAATACGGAAGCGGAACAGTCGGTGGTCGGCTCCATGCTGATGGATAAAGAAGCCGTCCTCGCCGCCTCGGAGATCATTACAAAGGACGATTTCTACCAGTATCAGTACGGAGTGCTGTTTGAAGTGATGGTGGAGCTGTACCAGGAGGGCAAACCGGTCGACCTGGTGACAGTGCAGGACCGGCTGCGGGAAAAAGACGTGCCGCCGGAAGTCAGCAGCCTTGAATTCGTGCGGGAGCTGGTTTCGGCCGTCTATACCTCCGCCAATATCCGCTATTACGCAAAGATTGTCTATGAAAAATCCATGCTGCGCAAACTGATCCGGCTCAACGACGAGATTATGAACCGTTGCTATGCCGGTCGCGAAAACATGGAAGAAATTCTTGAGTACACGGAAAAAACCACCTTCGATCTGTTAAAGCGGCGCAACACCGGCGATTTTGTCCCCGTAAAGCAGATTGCGCTCAATACGCTGGACCGGATCGAAGCGGCGGCCAGGCAGAAAGGGAATGTGACCGGCATCCCGACCGGCTTTGCCGATCTGGATTACCGGCTCTCGGGCCTGCAGCGCTCGGACCTGATCCTTTTGGCGGCCCGCCCTTCGATGGGCAAAACGGCGCTGGTGCTGAATCTGGCCGACTATATTTGTTTTAAAAAGCAATACAGCGTGGCGATTTTCAGCCTGGAGATGAGCAAAGAACAGCTGATGAACCGGTTGTTTGCCATGGAAGCGCGGATCAACTCGCAGTCGCTTCGCAACGGCGACTTAACGGACAGCGAGTGGAGCCAGCTGGTGGAAACAGTCGGCATGATCGGCAATTCAAGAATGATTATCGACGATACGCCGGGCATCTCGATTTCTGAATTGCGCGGCAAATGCCGCAAGTACAAGTTAGAATTCGGTCTTGATCTGGTGATGATCGACTATTTGCAGCTGATGAGCGGCAGCGGAAAAAGCGACAGCCGTCAGCAGGAGGTGTCGGAGATTTCCCGCGCGTTAAAGGCGCTGGCAAGAGAGATCGACGCGCCGGTGATTGCCCTGTCTCAGCTGTCCCGGGCCTGCGAGACGCGTCCCGATCATCGCCCGATGCTCTCGGACCTGCGAGAGTCGGGGGCAATTGAGCAGGATGCCGACGTGGTGATGTTCTTATACCGGGACGATTATTACAATAAAGATTCGCCGGACAAAAATATTGCGGAAGTAATTGTGGCAAAACAAAGAAACGGCCCGATCGGCACCGTCAACCTGGTGTGGCTGCCGGATTTTACAAAATTTGTAAATATGAGCCGCGAAGAACAGATGAAGCGGCGGTCTCCGGAGGAGGGATAGCAGAACAAAAAAGATGCGGGAATGCAAGAAAAGCCTTGCAATCCCGCTATTTTTTTGCTATACTCTGAATTGTAAAATATTTCCAATCATAAAATGGTAGGTTCAGGAAAGGAGTACATAACCCGTGGCCAGATATCTGATTTCAGAGGCGGCCCGTCAGACGGACGTGGAAGCTCATGTTTTACGATACTGGGAGGAAGAACTGGAACTGGAGATACCAAGGAACGAGCTGGGGCATCGCTACTATACGGAAGAACACATTCGGATTTTTAACCACATCAAGGAGATGAAGGCACAGGGCTTTCAGCTGAAGGCGATTCGGGACAGCCTGGCGGAAGCGGCCAGGGAAAACGCAGATGCAGACTGCGCGGCAAAAGAGGCCGCCGCGGCGGCCGCAGAAGGCGAACCTGCGAAAGAGCAGGAAGCAGAATCCACAAAAGAGACAGCGCAGACAGGCACAAAGACGGCGGCGACGATCGCGGCGCTGGTAGCAGGGCCCGGGGCCGCGCAGCCGACGGCGCTGGCCAGAGAGGACAAGATGATAGAGTTTGAGAGCATTGTCTATGACATCGTGACCGAAGCTTTGCGCAACAACAACGAGCGTTTGGGGCGGGAGGTCAGCGATCGCGTCAACGATAAGGTAGTCAAAGAAATGAACTATCTGATGCGGGAAAGCGAGAGCCAGATGGAGGAGCATTTCCGCAAACTGGACGAAGCTCTGACAAAGAAACGCAAAAAGAACAAGAAGGACAGCGAAGCGGCGGTCACCAGAATGACAAATCTGCCGGTCGTTTCGCAGAGCAAGCGCAAACGCCGCCTGTTCGGCCGCAAGCGCAAAACGACGATATACTAAAGAAAAAACGGCATGCCCTGCCAAAAAGGACATGCCGTTTTGTATGTACCGGATCCCCGGACGGGAAATCGGCCCCGGACTGCTTATTCAGCTTCGGGAGCGCCAACCGGACATGTGCTGGCGCAGGCGCCGCAGTCGATGCAGGTTTCCGCGTCAATTACATACTTGCCATCCCCTTCGGAAATAGCGCCAACCGGACATCCGTCCGCGCAAGCGCCGCAGGAAATGCATTCGTCAGAAATTTTGTATGCCATACTGAAATCCTCCTTCAAATAATGGATAATCAGGCGTCGCCGCCTTTTCTTATTGTATACTAAAAAAGGCCGGATTTCAAGAGCAAAATCAAATCTCTTGCCATTCCTGTTATTTCGTGGTAAGATCATATTTGTAAAAAAACGGGCGATACTAACTGTAAGAAAAAGCAGGAGGAAAATACTATGACAGTTACCAAGGATATGTTGATCGGAGAATTGCTGCAGCTGGATTCAGGCGTGGCCCCCGTATTGATGGCGGCGGGCATGCACTGCGTCGGCTGCCCGGCCTCCCAGGCGGAGTCTCTGGAGGAAGCGGCCTTTGTGCACGGGATCAATCCCGACACGCTGATCGGCGCTGTGAATGAATATTTCGCGGCGAAAGAGGCATAAGGAACGCTGCGTTTCCGTAAAGAAGGGGGCCGTGCGCGGATTCTTCCGTGCAAGGGCCCCCTTGCCTTATATTCATGTAAGACGAGCCAGCTTATCGAGCGCTCTTGAAGCAATGATGGTATCGCAGTGCTCCTCACAGTAGGCCAGGGCAGCGGTATGGCTCCTGCGGGGGATCCCGTATTCCGACAAGGTGTTGCAGGTGCGGCGGAAAGCGTCCTCCTGGCCGGAGGCATGGATGCAGAGATAGTAAAGCTGCTTTACGGGATCCTTAAACAGGGTGCTGTGTACGAGGATGGCGCCCTGTAAGGCCAGCGCCGCGTTCGCCGCTTCGTCCAGGCTGCGGAAGCTGAACAGGCGAAACGCAGGAGCCCCCGGCTCGGCGCTCTCTTCTTCTTTCCTGGGCTCGGAGGAACCGGCCGCTTCATACAGCTGTTTTAAGGCGGCAGCCCCCTCCAAAAGCCCGGCGGCCAGCTCGGATAAATCCGGCATCTCCTCTTCCTCCTCCGCGTAAGGAGAAAAACGGGAGAAACGGGTGTCCAGCTCATCCGGATCATCCACCCGTGTGACAATCAGCATAATGCTGTCAAGCGTCAGAGGAATGGCCTCCACCATCAGGGGGACGTTCTCGGCCTGGAAGCCGACCTCGTCGGCTGCCTTTTCAATCATCTCATTGAAAAGATGCCGTGCCTTTTCACTGCCATAAGCCAGTTCGTTTAAATCGATGTGGCGTTCGTCCAGGTCGCTGCGGCTTAATGTGCAGCGAATTTGGTTTTCATTGATTCGTTCTATTTTCAAAAAAATCACTTCCTATCTGGCATTGCATGTGCCGTTTGGCAGTCAGTACCGTCTCTAGTATACCCAAAGCGGCACAGAAAGTAAAGTAAAAAAATTCGCAAAAAAGTGAGGATTTTTGCCAGAACCCTCACTTTTTTGCACGGAAACAAATTGTTTCGCCTTATCTGCTTGCCGGAGGCCCCAAAAAGAAATAGGATGGGGCTACAGAGGAAGAAGGCAGAGGTAAAAACGCTTTGGGAAAAGTTGATTTGATGTGTTACGAAAACAGATGCTTTCCCGGATCGTGGAAAAGCCGGAGGTGATACGAATGGAGAGAAAGCCTGATGAAGCCCCGTATTCACAGGGCGCCCGGGGAGATATTCCGTTTATGGAACAGTTGAGACGGTATCAGACCGCCGGTGTGGAGATTACCTTAAAAGACGCCAGTATTCCGCTGGAAGATATTGCGAAGATCTGTGCAGTCAGGGAAAAGGGGGCGTATATGTGTGATTTTGTGGCCGATGATCAGAATTACATTGTCCGGATGAATTTTGACGACATCCGGGCGGAGGAAGAGGAGACCGACGATCGTTCGGACAAAGACGAGAGATCAGACGGATAAGGGCCGGTTTTCTTTTGCCGGAATCCATCCCGGCTTTACCGGAGAGAAGCGATTCGTCTAAGTCCGGGCGAAAGCCCCATTGAAAGTCCCGCCGTTTTGTGCTAGAATATTTGGTACAGGCTGTGTGGCCGACAGAAACGGAGGACCAAAATGAGAAAAAGACCAAAGAGATGGCTTCCGACCGCGATATCCTGTGCGTTGATTCTGGTGATTTGCGCGGTTGCCGGTTTTAGATATATACGAGAGCGTTACAGCCCATCGAAGGAACGCGTGGACCTGAATGAGATGTATCAGGTGACAGCGGCCGACGAGGCGGCGATCCTTGTGAATAATCTGCTGACAGAAGAAAAGGCGAAGATTCGCGAGGGGGAAGCGTATCTGCCCTACTCGTATGTGACTTCGATGCTGAACAAACGGATTTATATCGACGAGAGAGAACGCCTTCTATTATACGCCCTGCCGGACCGGATTGAGCAGGCCGCGGAAGGGACGCGGCTGTCGGATATGGCCGGCTGGAACGATGTTGCCGGAAACAATGCTCCTGTCTGGTATGAGGAGAATGCTGTTTTGTATGTTTCCGTCAGCTGCATCCGCCAGTTTACGGCCGTGGATTTTCAGCTGTATGAGCAGCCGGGGCGTCTGTACGTCGATACTTCGTGGGGAATCCGGCAGCAGTCGGCTGTGCTGGAGGATACGCAGCTTCGCCGTCTGGGCGGCATCAAGAGCGAGATTGTGGCCGATGTGGCGGCCGGTTCGCAGGTAGTAATCCTGGACCGTATGGAAGAGTGGAGCGAGGTCCGCACGGCGGAAGGGTTTATCGGCTATATCCAGAACAAGAATCTGGAGGAACCGGCGGTTTCGGAGACATCTTCGGATTTTACAGAACCGGAATATACCAATTTGTCAAGAGACTACGAAATCTGCCTGGTCTGGCATCAGGTCTTTGAGCAGACAAGTGGCGAAGCGCTGGAAGAAGCCCTCTCGGCCGCACAGGGCGTGAATGTAATTGCCCCGACCTGGTTTTCTCTGAGCGACAATATGGGGAATTTCACATCGCTGGCGGATGCCGGCTATGTGGAGACAGCCCATGCCAGGGGCCTGGAGGTCTGGGCTTTGATCGACAATTTTAATACGGAGATCAGCACATACGAAGTCCTGTCGCGTACCAGCACCCGCACGACACTGATCCGCAATCTGATGGAGGCGGTGGGGCAGTACGGATTAGACGGCATCAACATCGATTTTGAAGGAATCAAAGAAGATGTGGGCATCCATTTTGTGCAGTTTATCCGTGAATTGTCGACAGCCTGCCGGCAAAGCGGCACCGTGCTTTCGGTGGACAACTATGTGCCCAGCGCAGGCACCGCCTATTATGACAGGGCGGAACAAGGCGTGATGGCCGATTATCTGATCATCATGGGATACGACGAGCACTGGCGCACATCCGATGCAGGCTCGACGGCCTCGCTGCCGTTCGTGGTATCGGGGATCGAAAATACTTTGCTGGAGGCGCCGCAGGACCGGGTGATCAACGCGCTTCCGTTCTATACGAGAGTGTGGGAATTTGACCCGGCAGCAGAAGTGGCGGAGGGAGCGGATCCTCTGAGCGCCGAATACGTGTTAAGCTCCACGGCAGTCGGAATGGGCAAAGCCCGCCGTCTGCTGGAGGACGGTGAAGCAGAGCTGGTCTGGAATGAGGAGATAGGTCAGTACTATGGTGAATATGAGCAAGAAGGTTCCCTTTACCGGATTTGGCTGGAAGATATCCGCTCGCTGCAGGCAAAACTTAATGCGACCGCCTCATATGATCTGGCCGGAATTGCCTTCTGGAAGCTGGGATTAGAGTCGGAGGACGCATGGGAAGCCGTCGCCGGCTACATGAACCGCTAAAAGCCCGCCTTCCCTGACACAAACAAAACAGAATCGCAATACAACAAACAGGCTTGCGTCTAACGGATAGGGACCAAGCCTGTTTTTTTCGCGTAAGCAGTGAGCAGTGCGCCCAAGCAGAAAGGAAGGAATGCGGGCGGGCATGCGCGCATGCATGCCTGCATTCCTGGATTTCTACTTGGGCATAGGGCGAATGCCCGCGACCGAAATGGAGCGAAGCGAAATGGAGGTCGGCACTGCGGGC
>JAAWCS010000073.1 GCA_022793375.1 Lachnospiraceae bacterium | reverse complement strand
GAATCTCGCGGTCGCCGTCTTTCAATATGATGTTCCCATATTTTTTGTTTCTGCCCATGGTTTTGTCCTCCAAATAGGTTGATATAACCATTATAGCAGATGTGTAAATTTATACAAGAACTTTTAATACGTTATACTAGTGTGCTGCCTGGACAAAACGCGGTCAATACACTAGCCCCCAAAAGTGAAGGGAAAGGGCGGTGATGAGTATGTTTGTCGGCGAATACAGCCATTCGCTGGACGCCAAAGGCCGGCTGATCATACCGTCCAAGTTCCGGGAAGCTTTAGGAGACACCTTCATGGTGACCAAAGGGCTGGACGGCTGCCTTTCGATCTACGACATGGACGGCTGGAAAGTATTGGAGGGAAAGCTCCAGGCCCTGCCTCTAACCAACGCCAACGCCCGCAAATTTACCCGCTTTATGCTGGGGGGCGCCACCGAATGCGATGTGGACAAGCAGGGGAGGATCCTCTTGCCTGCGAATTTACGAGAATTTGCCCATCTGAACAAAGACGTCGCCCTGGTAGGTGTGGGCGGGCGAATTGAGATTTGGGATAAAGAAACCTGGCAAAAGACCAACGCGTATGACGACATGGAAGAGATTGCCGAAAATATGGAAGGAGTGGGGATCTGATGGAGTTTGTGCACAGGCCGGTTTTGCTGACAGAGGCCGTAGACGCCCTGCAGATCAGGCCGGACGGAATCTATGTAGACGGCACGCTGGGTGGCGGCGGCCATTCGTCGGCCATCTGCCGGCGGCTGGGTGCGGGCGGCCGCCTGATCGGGATCGATCAGGACGGAGAAGCCATTGAAGCGGCCGCCGGGCGCCTGGAAACGTTTCGGACACAGGTAACGATCGTCCGCGACAATTATGCAAATTTTGCCGCGGTGCTGGATGGGCTGGGGATCGGACAGGTGGACGGCATCCTTTTGGATATCGGCGTTTCCTCACACCAGATCGACACGGCAAAGAGGGGATTCAGCTACAAGACGGACGCCCCTTTGGATATGCGGATGGATCAGCGGACAAGCCTGACGGCCCGCACGATTGTCAATGAGTACGGCGAAATGGAACTGTTTCGTGTGATCCGCGACTACGGCGAGGATTCCTTTGCCAGGAACATTGCCAGGCATATCGTCCGTGCCAGGGAAAAAGAACCGATAGAGACGACCGGGCAGCTGGTGGAAATCATCCGCGCGGCGATCCCGGCTAAGATACAAAACAAAGGCGGCCATCCGGCCAAAAAGACGTTTCAGGCGCTGCGCATTGAATGCAACCATGAGTTAAACGTGCTGCAGGACTCGATCGACAATATGATCGGCCGGCTGCGGCCCGGCGGGCGGCTGGCGATCATCACGTTCCATTCCCTGGAGGATCGGATCGTGAAAAACCGTTTTCGGGAAAATGAAAACCCCTGCATCTGCCCGCCGGATTTTCCGGTGTGCGTCTGCGGGCGGACAAGCCGAGGGAGGGTTGTGACAAGAAAACCGATCGTTCCATCCAAAGAGGAACAGGAAACAAACAAACGGGCAAAAAGCTCAAAACTGAGAGTGTTTGAGCGCGGCGTATAAGGGTATCAAGTGAAAAGAGGTGACATTGTGGCCCAACAGACCAATCGTACAAAGAGCAGACGGGCAGCCGGAAGAAGATACCGGGAAACTGCCTATACAGAGGGCAACACAGTCCGGATTGAGAGAATCTACGAAAATCCCCGCAGGGAGTACGAGGTTCCCGAACGACGGAAATTCACCCGAGAAGAAAATCGCGAAGCACAGAAGAAAAAAATAAAAATCCGCAAGAACCAGGATAAGGCTCTGCAGATGAATCCTGGATTTGTTTTTTTTCTGACACTGGCAGCGGTCTGCGTGCTGTTTATTTCGGTGCATTATCTGAAAGTGCAGTTGGATATCAATTCTACGATGCGTACAATCAAGACGCGGGAACTGGAACTGGAGGAATTAAAAGCGGACAACGACCTGCTGGAATCGAAGCTGCAGATACAGATGGATTTGGATTACATATATAATGTAGCGACGACAGAACTGGGAATGAGACGGCCGGAAGCAGACCAGGTTCGGTATTATCAAAAGACAGAAAGCGAGTACGTAAGACAGTATGAAGAAATCCCGTAAACGGCCGGCCGAAAAAGCGGTCCGTACCAAAAAAGACAGCCGGAGGAAAGAACGGCCGTTTGCAAAGTACATGCAAAGAAAGCTGGCGTTCACATTTGCACTGGTGACGCTGGCTTTGTTTGTACTTGGCATTGTGCTGATGACAATCGGCCGGGACAACGACGAAGAGTATACGAAAATTATCTTTTCCCAGCAGGATTACCAGAGCCGTACTATTTCCTTTCGCCGGGGAGATATTGTGGACCGCAACGGCACGGTGTTAGCAACGACGACGCGGCTGTACAATCTGATTCTGGATCCCAAGATCATTCTTTCGGACGAGAAATACACCGACACCACGATCGACGCCCTGGTCGAATGCTTTGGGTATAACCGGGAAGAGCTGGTCGCCCTGATCAATGAGAGGGCGGACAGCAGCTACGTGATCTACACGCGGGAAATGTCCGAGGAGGACATGAACCGTTTTCTGGACTTAAAGGCGGAGATCGCCAAGACAAACGCCAAAAAGGAGAGCAAAGCCGAACGGCAGAAACGCGTGGCAGGCGTCTGGTTTGAGACGAAATATAAGAGGGTATATCCCTATGGCGACCTGGCCTGCTGGATGCTCGGCTTTTCGCGCGACGACAGCAGTACGGGCAGCTACGGCATCGAGCAGTATTATAATGAAGAACTGATCGGCAAGAACGGCCGGGAGTATGGGTATTTAAACGATGAAAGCGATTTGGAACGTGTGATCAAACCGGCGGAGGACGGAAACACGATTGTTACGACGATCGACGCCCAGATCCAGCGGATTGTGCAGGATCACATTAACAGATCCCAACAGGAGCTGCTGGCGGCCAATATCGGCGTCGTTGTAATGGATCCCCACAGCGGCGAAGTACTGGCGATGGCCAGCGACATGCCGTTTGACTGCAACGACCCGACGAATATTAACGCCCTGCTGGCAAGCTACAGCGAACAGGGATATACGGAAGAGATGCTCAAGGCAATGCCGAAAGAGGAGCTTGCGACCGCCCTGGCGGAGGTGTGGAAAAACTACTGCATTTCGTATACCTATGAGCCCGGTTCGACGGCCAAGTCCCTGACCGTGGCGGCGGCTCTTGACGAAGGCCGCATCAAAGTCACGGACGGATTTGACTGCGACGGCGGCGAATGGGCCGGCGACTGGTATATTAAGTGCAACAACGGCCGGGCCCATGGGCATTTGACGCTGACAGGCACGTTGATGGAATCCTGCAACGACGCGCTTATGTATATTGCACGGGTACTGGGCCGTGAAAATATGGCTAAATACCAGCAGTTGTTCGGCTTTGGCAAGAGCACCGGTATCGACCTGCCCGGCGAGGAGGCCGGCCTTTTAAACAGCGGCCGCGACGCGGCGACCCTGGCTACCAACGGATTCGGGCAGAATTATAACGTGACCATGATCCAGCAGGCGGCAGCCTACTGTGCGCTGGTAAACGGCGGCACCTATTATGAACCGCATATCGTGCGCCAGATCAAAAACAGCGAGGGCGCGGTTTTAAAGGAGGTCGATAAGGTAGAGGTGCGCCAGATGATCAGTACGGACACCTCCGCTTATCTGAGGGAAGCGCTTTTGGACGTCGTGGATCTCGGCACGGGCGGCAACGCGAAGATCGACGGATATGAGATCTGGGGGAAAACCGGCACGGCCGAGCTTTTGGGCCGTGACAAGAAAAACTATCTGCTGTCCTTTATCGGCGGCGTGCCGGCTTCGGATCCGCAGGTGATTTTGTACGTGACGGTTAACCAGCCCTCAGGGGCGGAGGAGCAGGCCCGAAGCGCGCATGCTTCGACGCTGTGGCGTGAGATTATGACCGATATCCTGCCCTGCCTGAATATCTATCCGACGCGGCCGCTTACGAATCCGCCGGAGCCGACGACCGAAGCGCAGCCGCCGGCGACGACCGCGCCGGAGGGCGAAGCCGGAGATCCGCTCCCGGGAGCGACCGACGAAGCGGGGAACACGGTATCGGCGACCGATGAGGCCGGAAACCCGCTGCCGGCCGAGACGCCGGATCCGGGGCCGGATACTGAGGACGATTTCAGCGGAGGCATTTTTACGAACCCCAATGAAACGGCGGGCGAGCCGGAGGGCGAAGCCGATCCGGAAAACGAAGGGGAAACGCCCCCCGAGAGCAGCCAGGCGGCGGAGTGAGGTTTGTCTGGAGATAAAACTTTTATGTTGCAGCTGGTCTACTTTGACAAGCCTGCCCATATACTATAAAGATAGCAGGGGCAGGTGAAGCAATGCCGGAAAAGAACAGCAAATGGGAACGCAACCAGGTGTTTCACCGCAAAGGAATCGTTTTTTTCTTCCTGGCGGTGATTGCAGGCTGTATATGGCTGACCGGGCGACTGGCGTACCTGATGATTTTTCAGTCGGAATACTATATGGCGCAGGCCGATGAACTGCATGAGCGGGAACGTTCCATCAAGGCCGCCCGCGGCGAAATCTATGATGCGAACGGGACGGTCATTGCCACCAACCGGACTGTCTGCACGATATCGGTTGTACATAATCAGGTCACGGACCCGGAGCGGGTTGTGGAGATTTTGGCACAGGAACTTTCCATGGATCCGGAGAAGGTGCGGGCCAGCGTGGAGAAATACACCTCCCGCGAGGTCATCAAAACCAATGTCGATAAAGAAATCGGCGACGTGATCCGGGCCTATCACTTAGATGGCGTGAAAGTAGACGAGGACTATAAGCGCTATTATCCGTTTGGAAACGTGGCATCCCGCGTGCTGGGCTTTACCGGCAGCGACAACCAGGGGATTATCGGGCTGGAAGTGAAATATGAGTCGGTGTTAAAAGGCATCGACGGCAAGATCCTGACAATGACAACGGCGGCCGGGATTGAGCTGGACAGTATGGCGGAGGAGCGGATCGAGCCGGTCCCCGGCAACAATCTGATTCTCAGCCTGGATATGAATATCCAGAAGTATGCGCAGCAGGCCGCGGAAAAGGTCATGGAGGAAAAAGGCGCCAAGGCCGTATCCGTGATCGTAATGAACCCGCAAAACGGGGAGATACTGGCAATGGTCAATGTGCCGGAGTTTGACTTAAACGAGCCCTTTACTTTAAATATGGAAGGAACCGGGACGCTTACGGAAAAAGAACGGCAGGATCTGCTGAATCAGATGTGGCGCAACCCCTGCATCAGCGATACCTATGAACCGGGGTCGACTTTTAAAATCGTGACGGCAACCGCGGCCCTGGAGGAGGGCGTGGTCGCCCTGGAAGATACCTTTCACTGTCCCGGTTTTAAGACAGTGGAGGACCGGCGGATCCGCTGTCACAAAACGACCGGCCACGGCAGCGAAACCTTTGTGCAGGGCGTGATGAACTCCTGCAATCCGGTTTTCATCGAAGTCGGACTGCGGGTAGGGGCCGAACGCTTTTACCACTATTTTGAGAAATTCGGCCTGATGCGAAAAACAGGGGTCGATATCCCGGGGGAAGCTTCGGGAATTATGCATAAGCTGGATAACATCGGCGAAGTGGAGTTGGCGACCATGTCCTTTGGCCAGTCGTTCCAGATTACGCCGCTGCAGCTTTTGACCGTAGCCAGTATGGTGATAAACGGCGGAACCCGGGTGACGCCCCACTTTGGGGTGGAGGTGGTGAGCGCCGACGGAAGCTTTGTAAAGCGCCTGGAATACGCGACGGAGGAAAACGTGATTTCGCAAGAAACCTGCGAGAGCATGAAAATGGTGCTGGAGAAGGTCGTGAGCGAGGGCGGCGGAAAAAACGCGGTCATCGAGGGCTACCGCATCGGCGGCAAGACGGCCACTTCGGAAAAACTGCCGCGCAGCCTGAAAAAATATATTTCCTCGTTTTTGGGCTTTGCCCCGGCGGACGATCCGCAGGTCATTGCGCTGATTACGATCAACGAGCCGGAGGGCGTGTATTATGGCGGAACGATCGCGGCGCCGGTGATCCGGGATATTTTTGAGAATATTTTGCCGTATCTGGGGATATATCCCGAATATTCTACAGAGGGTTGATTCCCCGGCTGAATGGGCGTATACTTAGTAAGTTCGTATCCTGCCGAAAAGAGGTCGGCGGGGAGGGCGTTCGGAGGACGAAAGAGTGTGGAGGTATTTTGTATGATACGCGAAACGATAGTTGCCATATTGATTGCTTTTGTAATCAGCGCGGTGCTTTGCCCGGTGATGATCCCGTTTCTTCGCCGGCTCAAATTCGGGCAGCAGGTGCGCAACGACGGCCCTCAGGCCCATTTGAAAAAATCGGGGACCCCGACCATGGGCGGGATCGTATTCCTGATCAGCGTGCTGTGCACGTCGGTTTTCTATATCAAAGATTTTCCGGATATCGTGCCGATTCTGTTTGCGATGGTCGGTTTTGGGATCGTCGGCTTTCTCGACGACTATCTGAAAATTGTTATGAAGCGCTCAGAGGGGCTCAATCCTAAGCAAAAGCTCTTAGGACAGCTGATCGTGTCGGGGATTTTGTGTTACTATTTCGTGGAAATCGCCCAGGGAGGGCGGACGATGCTGCTTCCCTTTGCAAAGGCTTCCGTGACGCTGCCCTGGTATCTGTTTGTACCGTTTTTTATGTTCGCTCTTCTGGCGACGGATAACGGCGTGAATCTGACGGATGGGCTGGACGGCCTTTGCTCGAGCGTGACGGTGCTGGTCGCCACTTTTTTCACCGTAGTGGCCCTGGGAGAGGGCAGCCGGATTTCCCCGGTGACCGGCGCGGTGGCCGGAAGCCTTTTGGGCTTTCTGCTGTTTAATGTATATCCGGCCAAAGTTTTTATGGGCGATACCGGCTCCCTGGCCCTGGGAGGGTTTGTGGCGATCACGGCTTTCAGTCTGGGGATGCCGCTGATTATTTTGCTGGTCGGACTGATTTATGTGGTGGAGGTCTGTTCGGTTGTGCTGCAGGTTTCGTATTTTAAGGCCACGAAAGGCAAGCGCCTGTTTAAAATGGCGCCCATCCACCATCATTTTGAACTGTGCGGCTGGTCGGAGACACGCATTGTGGCGGCATTTTCGATTGTGACGGCGCTGCTTTGCCTGGTGGCGTACCTGGGCATTTGAGCCGGACCGGCGGGAGGTAGATAAAATTGGCAGAAAGAAATACATATTTGATCGCGGGCGGCGGGATCAGCGGGATAGCGGCCGCCGAGCTTTTGTACAAAGAGGGAGAGAAGGCAATTTTATACGATGGCAACAAAGCGCTGGATGTGGAGGGGCTCAGGAGCCGTCTGCAGGCAGCGGCCGGGATTGAGATTGTCCTGGGAGAGCTGCCGGACAGCCTTCTGCAAAAAATCAAAGTGTGCGTAGCCAGTCCCGGAATTCCGGCATCCTCGCCCCTGCTGAAAAAAGTCCGCGAAGCGGGGATTTTTGTCTGGAGCGAAATTGAACTGGCGTACCGCTATGGAAAAGGCCGTGTGGCGGCGATTACCGGCACAAACGGAAAGACGACGACGACGGCTCTGGTGGGGGCGATCCTCAGGGAGCATTATCGGCAGGTAAGCGTTGTGGGAAACATTGGAATCCCTTATACCGAAGAAGCGCCGAAGCTGACGCAGGACAGTGTGACCGCGGCGGAGATCAGCAGCTTTCAGCTGGAAACGATCGATACTTTCCGGCCCGAGGTCAGTGCGATTTTGAATATCACGCCGGACCATCTGGACCGTCACGGGACGATGGCGGAGTACATACGGGTCAAAGAAAGCATCACCAGAAATCAGTCAAAGGAGGACTGGTGCGTTCTCAACTATGAGGACCCGAATCTGCGGACGTTCGGAGAAGAGGATTGTGTGCCTCAGACCGCCTGGTTTTCCAGCCGCCGTGTGCTCACCGGAGGAGTATACCTGGAAAACGGCGCGATCATAAGCGAACTGGACGGAGAGAGGGAGACGGTCTGCTACACCGACGAGCTGAATATTCTCGGCCGTCACAACTACGAGAATGTAATGGCGGCGGTGGGGATTTGCCGCAAGCTGGGCGTGCCGATGGACAAAATCCGCCATGCCTGCACCCATTTTCAGGCAGTGGAGCACCGCATCGAATTTGTGCGTGAAGTCCGCGGCGTGGCCTATTACAACGATTCCAAGGGAACGAATCCCGACGCGGCCATTCAGGCCGTAAAAGCGATGGAGCGGCCGACTATACTGATCGGCGGCGGTTATGACAAGGGAAGCTCGTATGATGCTTGGATTTCTTCTTTTGACGGAAACGTAAAACATCTGCTTTTGATGGGCCAGACCGCAGAGAAGATCGCCGACGCGGCACGGGCACTGGGATTTACGGGGATCACGTTCGTAAAGGACATGGAGGAGGCCGTGGCAGAGGCGGCCGGCCGGGCAAAAGAGGGGGAGGCGGTGCTGCTGTCGCCGGCCTGCGCCAGCTGGGGGATGTTCCGCAATTATGAAGAGCGTGGGAAGATTTTTAAAGAACTGGTAAAACGATTGTAGGAGGGCCGGCATGGCACAAAGGCAGGTAAAAAAGCGCAAAGAAAAAACCTTCTATGACTACAGCCTGCTGGCCGTTATCATCTTTCTGTGCGTGTTCGGCCTGATTATGATTTATAGTTCCAGCTCGTATGCCGCCGAGCTGAAGGTAGGGAATTCGATGTATTATTTTACAAGGCAGGGAGCCATTCTGGCAGCCAGCTTTGTGGCGATGATCATCGTTTCCAAGATGGATTACCATTTTTACGCCAAATTTGCCGGGCTGGCCTGGGTCTTGGCGCTTGTGATGATGGTGCTGACAAACTTTACCCCTCTGGGGCAGGAATTCAACGGCCAGAAGCGCTGGCTGGGCGTGACGGAGACGTTTTCCTTTCAGCCGGCCGAATTTGTCAAGATCGCGGTGATCTTAACGCTGGCGACGTTAATCAACCGCATCGGCCGGGGGATCGATACCTGGCGGGGGATCGCGCTGGCCCTGATTTTATCGGTGCCGCCTTTTTTACTGGTGGCCATGAACAATCTGAGTTCCGGCATCATCATTGCCGGCATCGCCTTTCTGATGTGCTTCATCGGCAGCAAAAAGAAAGGAATCTATATTTTCGGCGTGGCGGCCGTGCTGGCCGCGGCCTATCTGTTTGTGGAATACGGGGAAAAGCTGGTGGAGTTAAAGATTCTTGAAGGCTACCAGCTGGAGCGGATCGAGGTCTGGAAAAACCCGGAAGCCTATCCGGATACCGGGGGCTGGCAGGTCCTGCAGGGGCTCTACGCCATTGGTTCCGGCGGGCTGTTCGGCCGGGGACTGGGAGAAAGCATCCAAAAACTGGGATTTGTGCCGGAGGCGCAGAATGACATGGTTTTTTCGATTATCTGTGAGGAATTGGGCCTGTTTGGGGCCGTGTGCGTGATCCTGTTGTTTTTGTTTATGATATGGCGCTTTATGATTATCGCCAACAATGCCCCGGATCTGCTGGGCGCGCTGATCGTGGTGGGCATCATGGCGCACATTGCCATTCAGGTGATCTTAAATATTGCGGTTGTAACGAATTCGATTCCGAATACGGGGATTACACTGCCGTTTATCAGTTACGGGGGTACCTCGGTAGGATTTCTGATGATGGAGATGGGCATGGCTCTGGGCGTATCCAACCGGATTACTCTGGAACGCTGACAATCTGTCATACATAGGATACTAGTAGAATTACGGTATGGAGGGAAAGAAGTGAACGACATACAAATCCTGGGAAGCCTTCCTCTGTATGGCGAGCAAAGGGTCCAGGGATCTAAAAACGCGGTACTGCCGATGATGGCGGCCTCGCTTTTGCATAAAGGCACTACGGTTTTGGAAAATGTCCCGCAGATTGAGGATGTATCCTGCATGGTGCGGATTTTGGAAAAGCTGGGTGCTTCGATCCAAAGGGACGGGCATCGGATGGAAATTGATGCCGCGAACCTGGATTCCTGTGAGATTTCGCTGGACTATGTACGAAAAATGCGTTCGTCGATCATGGTGCTGGGACCGCTTCTGGCGCGTTTAGGCCAGGCCGTGACCTACTATCCGGGCGGCTGTTCGATCGGAAAACGGCCGGTGGATTATCATGTAAAATTGCTGCGGGATCTGGGAATCGCGGTAGAGGAAAAGGACGGCCGCATCGAAGCCCGCGCCGGCCGCTATGAGGGCACGCAGCTTTGGCTGGCGTTTCCCAGCGTGGGCGCAACGGAAAATGCGATTATGGCGGCGGTAGGCGCTCAGGGTGAGACGGTGATCCGGGGCTGTGCCAGGGAGCCGGAGATCGTCGAGTTGTGTCTGTTCTTAGCCGGTATGGGGATTGAGACGGTGGGCGCCGGTACGGATACGATCCGGGTGCGCGGACAGGAAAGCGGGAAATCCCCGGTGTACCGGGTGTGCGGCGACCGCATCGCGGCCGGCACCTATCTGGCGGCCGCGGCCGTCACGGGCGGAGAGATCTGCTTAAACGACGCGCCGACCGCTTATATGAAAACGATTTTGGAAGTCCTGTGTGCCTGCGGCTGCCAGGTGATGGCCGAGGGCAGCCGTATTTCCCTGAAAGCGCCTGCGCGCCTGCGGGCGGTGCCGTATCTGGAGACGGCCGTATACCCGGGATTTCCCACCGATATGCAGTCCATTTTTCTGGCGTTGCTGTGCCTGGCGAGAGGAAACAGCGTAATACAGGAAAATATTTTTGAGGGCCGCTTTGAGACGGCGGCCGAATTAAACCGCATGGGAGCAAAGGTCCGTGTAGAAGGACGAAAGGCCCATATAACCGGCGTACAAAGCCTGAAGGGGGCCGAGGTGACGGCCCGGGACCTGCGCGGCGGCGCCGCCTTGGTGGTGGCCGGCCTGGCGGCACAGGGAACAACTACGATTCATGACTGCGAGCATGTTTACCGCGGATATGAAGAGATTGTAAAAGACCTGCAAAGCCTGGGAGCCAGGATTGAGAAGCATTAGCGAAGAAAAGCAGAAAAAAGGAGGAACCTATGACGAAAAGAGCGCAGCCGCAGAGACAAAAAAGAAGGGGAAAGAAAGTCTTGCTCCTTTTGGGGGCGGCGGCGCTTTTTTTGCTGTTTTTGTGGAACTTACAAATCGGGACGATTCATGTAAACGGGGCGGATTTTTATACGGAACAGGAACTGGCGGATTTCATATTCGAGACGCCGCTTGAAAAAAATGTCCTCTACGCCTGGCTGAACAACCGTTTCGGAGACGCAAAGACAATCCCTTTTGTGGCCGGTTATACCGTGGAATTTAACGGCCTCGGCGAGGTGACGGTCAGCGTGTACGAAAAGAAAGTCGTCGGCTATATTGATTATATGGGCAGCCATATGTATTTTGACAAAGACGGAACCGTGGTGGAAAGTTCTTCGCAGGTCCGCGAAGGCATCCCGCTGATCACGGGGCTGAGTTTTGATTATATTGTGCTGTATAAAAAACTGCCGGTGGAAAGCGAGACGGCCTTTACGGAGATTTTGAACTTAACTCAGCTGATTAGCAAGTACGATCTTTCGGTGGACAAGATCCACTTTGACAACCGTTTCCACGCGACGCTTTATATGGGCGGCGTGCGGGTGCGGCTGGGCGGCAAAGACAGTATGGAGGACAAGATTGCCGAGCTGCACGGGATGATGGCGGTGCTGGAAAACGACGCGGGGGAGCTGAGCCTGGCGGATTATGACAAGACGGCGATGAACCCCGGGTATTATTTTATCCGCGATGCGGCGGCCCCCTTGGAAGCGGAGCCGGAGACGGCAGCTTCCGGGAAAGAAGCGGAGTCGACCGCGGAGGCGCCGGAGCCGCCGGCAGAGTGAGCGGATCAAACAGAAGGTGAAAGTCATAAAAGTTTTTTTTCAAAATCTTTAAACTATGTCTTGCACTTTTGGGAAAAATAGAATATGATGGTATCATGTACAAAAATCGGCGAAACCAGCGCAAAAGAATAGAGGACTGATGGTTAGACGAACGGGTTGCATGATTCGTCTAATCGTTTTATGCTTTGATATGTTAGCAGAAGGAGATTGGGTAGGATGTTGGAAATTAAAATGGCAGGCGCGGACAGCTCGGCAAAGATTATCGTGATTGGCGTAGGCGGCGCCGGCAACAATGCGGTCAACCGTATGATCGAAGAGAATATCTGCGGCGTGGAATTTATCGGAATCAATACCGATAAGCAGGCGCTGCAGCTGTGTAAAGCGCCCACGACGCTGCAGATCGGCGAGAAGCTGACCAAGGGGCTGGGCGCCGGGGCCAAGCCCGAGATCGGCCAGAAGGCGGCGGAGGAGAGCACGGAGGAGCTGACGGCGGCAATTAAGGGCGCGGACATGGTGTTTGTCACCTGCGGCATGGGCGGCGGCACGGGAACCGGCGCAGCCCCGGTGATTGCGGGGATTGCCAAGAGCATGGGCGTGCTGACGGTAGGCGTCGTAACAAAGCCGTTTCGTTTTGAAGCCAAGACACGCATGACCAACGCGCTGTCCGGAATTGAAAGACTGAAAGAAAGCGTGGACACGCTGATCGTGATTCCCAATGACCGGCTGTTAGAGATTGTGGACAGGCGTACCACGATGCCGGACGCTCTGAAGAAGGCGGACGAAGTACTGCAGCAGGCGGTACAGGGCATTACCGATTTGATTAACGTACCCGGCCTGATCAATCTGGATTTTGCCGATGTGCAGACCGTTATGACAGACAAGGGAATCGCTCACATCGGTATCGGCCGGGGCAAGGGCGACGACAAGGCGATCGAGGCCGTGAAGCAGGCTGTATCGAGCCCGCTTCTGGAGACGACGATCGAAGGCGCGTCGCATGTCATCATCAATATTTCCGGCGATATCGGCCTGATGGAGGCCAACGAGGCGGCCAGCTATGTACAGGAACTGGCCGGCGATTCGGCAAATATTATTTTCGGCGCTATGTTTGACGAGAGCATCCAGGATGAAGCCTGCATCACCGTGATTGCCACCGGATTGGAACAGTACGGCAAGGACGCGCCGATCGCTTCGGCCATGGCCGGTTTCAACTACAAACCGAAGGTACAGCCTGCGGCCGCGCAGCCGGCGGCTCCGGCCTTTACCCCGTCATCGGAGGACAGGCCTGCCTTTGGCGGTTTGGACAGCAATGTGCCGTCCTGGAAGAGCACAATTGAGACAAAGACCATCGACGTGCCGAAGTTTTTGCAGAAGAAACGTTAAAAACGAGCCGCGTAAGCGGTGCATACAGGTCCAGGTCAATCGCATCGCAGGATTCGATGGCGCCCCCCGAATAGAATCGGGGGGCTTTTGAGGTTATAAAAAAGAAAGAATATTGTAAGTTTCCAAACAATGGGGAGTGTGGTATACTAATTGTATGGGCACAGCGACAATATAACCACAAGCCTACATTTTAGCAGGATGCACAATTCTGCACGCAAAAAGGAGGAGGAAACAAATGAATCCGATGGAAGAAAAGCTGCAAAACTGTGTGGCAAGTGTACGCCGCCGGACCGATTTTGTACCAAAGGCAGCCCTGATCTTAGGGAGCGGGCTGGGGGATTATGCCGATACGGACGCGGTGCAGGTAGAGTGCCGAATCCCTTATACGGAGATTGAGGGGTTCCCGGTATCGACGGTAGCCGGGCACAAGGGCCAGTTTATTTTCGGCAGGGTCGGCGCCTGCCCGGTTGTGATTATGCAGGGCCGGGTACACTATTATGAAGGATATGCCATGAGCGACGTGGTACTGCCGATCCGTCTGATGCATGCGCTGGGGGCGGAGGTTTTATTTTTGACCAATGCGGCCGGCGGCTGCAACGAGACTTTCCGCGCAGGGGACTTTATGATGCTGACCGATCATATTTCGACCTTTATCCCTTCGCCCTTGCTGGGGCCGAACTTAGAGAGCCTGGGCCCCCGTTTTGCCGATATGTCCGAGGTCTATGACCGAAGCCTGCAGAAAGTCCTGCGAGAGACGGCGGCCGATCTGGGGATTGCCCTGCAAGAGGGCGTATATACGCAGCTGACAGGCCCGGCGTATGAGACGCCGGCGGAGATCCGCATGCTGCAGAAGCTGGGCAGCGACGCCGTGGGCATGAGTACCGTCTGCGAAGCAATTGCCGCCAATCATATGGGCATGAAAATCTGCGGTATTTCCTGCATCACCAATATGGCGGCCGGCCTGGGACAGGAGAAGCTCTCCCACACCGAGGTGCAGGAGACGGCGGACCGTGTGGCGGCGGACTTTAAACAGCTGGTGACGGCCGCGCTCAAAGGGATCGCGGAGAGTTTCTGACAAAGAAAGGACAGCGCAGAAAGCATGGAATACATCTGGTTTTTGGCGGCGGCCGTGCTGTTTTTATATATCTGGTACAGACAGAACGAAGCGCGCCGCCGCCGGCTCTTTACAGAGCGGCTGAAGGAGCGGTGGGGGCAGGTCCCAGATCAGGAATATGGGGAAGAAGATCTGAGGCGGATCCGCCGGTATTTTGAACGGTTCCGGGGCGGGGAATATGTCCTTGACGATATTACCTGGAACGATCTGGATATGGACGAGGTATTCATGCTTTTGAACCATACCAATTCCTCCGCGGGGGAAGAAGCGCTGTACCGGCTGCTGCGGACGCCCTGTACCGATCTGTCCGTTCTGCTGAAACGGGACCGGCTGGCGGCCGTGCTTGCAGAGAATCCGCCGCTTCGCCTGGAACTGGAGAAACAGCTGGCCGCAATCGGCAAAAACAGCCGGCAGGCGCTGTGCGACTATATAGCAAATTTGAGCGGGCAGCCCTGCCGTTCAAACGGATTCCATTATATAGGCCTGGCAGCCCTGGCGGCGGCCGCCGCCAGCATAGCGATTTGGCCGGATACGGGTATTTTGGCGCTGGGAGGGATGATCGGTTTCCAGATGATCGTTTACTATCAGCAAAAAGCGCAGGTGGAATCCTATTTTTCCTGCGTTTCGCAAGTGGTACGTATGGCGGTGCACGGCCGGGCAATCGCCGCTTTAAAAGACAGCGAAGCCCTGTCAGAATATCTGACGCCTCTGCGGGCTTCGGTAAAAGAGCTGGAGCCTTTCTGTGCAAAGAGCCGTTTTATTTCCGCCGGAAAGGCGATGGGCGGTTCCCCCTTCGACCTGATTATGGATTATGTCAAGATGCTGCTGCACACGGATTTAATCGCTTACAATCAGATTGTCCGCATGACAAAGGATAAGGAGACGGCGATCTGGCGGGTGACGGAGATTTTGGGACAGCTGGAATGCGGCCTGGCCATCGCTTCCCTGCGCAGCTGTCTGGGACAGTGGTGCCGGCCGCAGCTGACAGCGGGAGAGCCGCCCTATCTGCACGGCGAGGGCCTGTACCATCCCCTGGTGGACCGAGCCGTGCCGAATACGATTTATGCGCGGCGAAACCAGCTGATTACCGGCTCCAATGCTTCAGGAAAATCCACTTTTTTAAAGACCGTTGCCCTGAGCGCGGTGCTGGCGCAGACTACGTATACGGCGCCCGGTGTTTCGTATCGGGCGCCCTTGTATCAGATCTATACGTCGATGGCGCTGCGCGACAGCCTGCAAAACGGCGAGAGCTACTACATTGCGGAGATTCGCTCGCTAAAGCGGATCCTGGACCGGGGACGGGACCGGCTGCCGGTGCTATGTATGATCGACGAGGTTTTACGGGGGACGAATACGGTAGAGCGGATTGCGGCCTCGGCGCAGATTTTACGAAGCATGGCGGATATGAACCTACTGTGTTTCGCGGCGACTCACGATGCGGAACTGGCGCAGCTGCTGGAACCCTGGTATGAAAACGGTCATTTTTCCGAGGAGATCGCAGGCGGCGACGTGTTGTTTTCTTATCGGCTGAAGCCAGGGCGGACAAAGAGCCGCAATGCCCTGCTGCTTTTGGAATTGATGGGATATGAAGAAACGGTACTCAGACAAGCGCAGGAGATGGCGGAGCATTTTGGGCAAACAGGTGTCTGGAGTATGGATGTGAAGGAGCGTGCGCATGGGAGAGCGAGTACTGAAATTCATAGGGATGGTGATTATAGTAGTCGCGGCAGGCGTGAGCTTAACGCTCCTGAACCTGAGCCTGCAAAAGGGCGGCGGTAGTTCCTCCGGGGCCGAGAATGCCAAAGAAGGTGTGCAAAGCATGGCGGCCGGCGTCGAAATACCGGTGGCGGAAGGATCGGCGGGGGCGCAGGGAGACGCATGGGAACGGGCGTCTGAGCGGCCCGAAGAACCGATGGCAATCGACATCGACGCATTTACGAAAGAAGCCCTGCAGCCGGAGGCCCCTGCCGCAGGGGATGTGACGCAGGAACTTCAAAAAGTGCGGACATCGGCAGATGAACAGGTGGAAGGAGCGGTAAGCGCGGGCCAGGCGGAGGAGGAGGTCTGCCTGGAGGCGGCCTGGTCGTCCGAAAGCGATGCGGGCGTTTTCATAAAAGAAGAGTCAAAATTCGAGGAGACGTTCATTGCCGTTTCCGGGTTTGACGAAGAAAGCGGGGAGATGTTTGAACTGCTGGTTGCCGATGTGGACGGCGGGCTTGCGATCCGGGCGGAGGATTATTACGGGCGTTTAAGCGAGATGGATGAAAAACTTACCAAGCGCGAAGAGGAGGCCTCCAAAAAGACGGCGGCGGATCAGAAAACAGCGGCCGACGAAGCGCTCAAGTTTTGGGACGATGAGCTGAATTTGGTTTATCAGGCAATTCGGGCATCCATGACCGAAGAAGAGTTTGACGAGCTGAGGACGGAGGAGAAAGCCTGGCTGCGAAGCAGAGACGCGGCGGCCAATGAGGCCGCGGCCACCGCCAACCAGAGCAACAGCGCGCAGAGTCTGGCTTATACGCAAAGCCTGGTCGAATCGACAAAGAAGCGCGTGTATGAGCTGGCAGAGCTGTACTATGGAGAATAAAAACGGAAATATTTTCATAGGACAGATTCCGGATACAAGTTGGAAACATTTCGTGTTATACTGTTTATAGGGAACAACGGAAAGGGGACCGACGAGTGAACCGGATATTGATTGTAGAAGACGAAGAAGCCATATCCACGCTGATCCGGCTGAATCTGGCCCGGGCGGGCTATCAGTGTGAAACAGCTTTTGACGGGGTGGAAGCGGCGAACCTCATGCAGGAAAGAAGCTATGACCTGGTTTTGCTGGACGTGATGCTGCCGGGGATAAACGGTTACGAGGTGCTTGAATACGCGAAAGCATTGGGGATACCGGTGATTTTTTTGACGGCGATGGGAGAGACCGAGCAGAAGGTAAAAGGGCTGATGGCGGGAGCGGAGGACTATATTGCCAAACCCTTTGAATTGACCGAGCTTCTGGCTCGTGTGACGACTGTACTGCGCCGTTATAACAAGACGACGCAGCATTTGCGTTTTTTGGATATTGAGATTGATACGGAGGCCATGACCGTGACAAAAGGCGGAGAGCCGGTGAAGCTGACGCACAAGGAATATGACCTCTTAGTTTTGTTTGCCCGCAATCAGAACCGGACGCTGTATCGGGAGACGATCTATGAAAATGTATGGGGTGGCGAGTACTCGGACCGGGGACGGACGGTAGATCTGCATGTGCATCGCCTGAAAAAGAAGCTGGATCTGGAGGAACATATTGTGGCTATGTATAAAATCGGATATCGACTGGAGCTTTAAGCGGGGGCAAAGAGATGAAGCTGTCGTGGAAGCTGTTTTTTGTGACAATGCCGGTACTGATTCTGGTGCTGACCGTGTTTGGGATGTGGATGCTTCAGACTTCGTTTTCCGATTCACTGGAACGGGAGGTGGAGCAGTGCAGCCTGGAAAATAAGTACGCAGCGACCTCCTACATTCTTTCCAAACGGGCTTATGAGGACATCTCGCCCGGCCGTTATACCGAAGAAGAGGTAGTCGCAGGGTTTCACGAGGCGACGGATGAGCGGGGAGGCTGTCTGCGCATCTACGATGCCAAGAAACAAGTGCTCTATGAGGACAACCGGCTTTTTGTGGGGCATGGAATTGAAGAAAACCTGGACAAAAACCGCAATTTTGGCTATGAAATCTGCCAGGCCGAAAACGGGGAATATTATGTGGCGGCGCTCAGCCGGACAGAAGAAGGATATATGGTGGAAACGCTGCGCTGTGTGACGGATATCTTTGAAAACCGCAAGCAAATGAGCGTGATGTACCGCTACGGACTGCTGGCGGCTTCTCTGTGCGTGGGCTTTATCATGTGGCTGACGCTCAGTCTGTCCTTGCGCAAGACCGGAGAACTGTCGCGCACGGCCCGGGCGCTGGCGGAGGGAGATTTGTCGATGCGGGCGCGGGATATGGGACAGGATGAGATCGGGTCTCTGGCCTGGGATTTTAACCGGATGGCCGATACGATGGCCGGCCAGATGGAGCAGCTAAAAGACGAGGCAGAGCGCAAGGACGCTTTTACCTCGGCTTTTGCCCATGAACTGAAAACGCCGCTGACATCGATTATCGGCTATTCGGAGATGTTAGCGACCATGGATTTGTCAGAGTCGGAGATCCGCATCTGCGGCGACACGATTAACCGACAGAGCCGCCGGCTGCAATCTCTCTCCTACAAGCTGCTCAATATGGCGTTTTTGGGCCGGCAGGAGCTGGAACTGAAACCGATCCGCTGCCGCGAACTGGCGGCGCAGGTCGAACTGGTGGAAAAGCCGCTGGTAGAAAAACGGGGAATGGTCTGGCGGATGGAGGCAGCGGACGGCCGCATTCTGGGGGACAGTGAACTGCTGCAGTCGCTGTTGTTTAACCTGATCGACAACGGTGTGAAAGCTTCGCGGCCGGGCGGCCTGATTTTTCTGTACGGATGCCGCGACGGGGACGATTATGTTTTTTTGGTGCTCGATGAAGGAAACGGTGTATCAAAGGAGGAACTGCCGCGTCTGACAGAAGCTTTTTATATGGTAGATAAATCCCGTTCCCGCAAGGAGGGCGGCGCAGGGCTGGGGCTGACGCTTTGCAGCCAGATTGTCAGGCTTCACGGGGCCAGGATGGAATTTGACAGTGAAAAAGGGAAGGGGATGCGCATATGCGTCAGATTTCCGCACATGAAAACGAGCCGTTATGGGAGGACGGAAAAGAATACGTCGCCGGGCTTGGACAAAAAGGCGGACGAAAGAAAAAGAAGGGAGTCCTAGCCGGTTATGTGGCGGGCGTCTTATTTCTGGCAGCGGCGCTTTTAAGCGCCTTTTTTCTGCCGGACTATTACAGCCGCTGGCAGGATGAACAGCTGTTGAATAAAGCCCATGTGGAGGACCGGCAGATTACGCATCTGCCAACGGAAAAAGACAAGCTGGTGGCGGAAAAAATCCGTATACTGACAGAGAGCGAGCGGTTTGAACGGGTCGGGCGCTATGACCTGACAGAACAGAGATACACCACGGCCGATCCCAGCGTCAAATGGCAGGAAAAACTGGAAAGCCAGGTAGAGGAATGGATTCGCTTCGGCCTGCTGCCGGAGGAATTTGCGGAGCTGTTGGCAATCAGCAAGCTGCGGCAGATGGATCTGTATACCTGCCCGGAGAGCGGCCTGAACGTGCTTTGGATGAAGTATGAACAGGAACATAGCTTTATGGACTTTATTATGGATGCGGACGGCGTCTGCCTGTATTTTGTATCGCACAGCATTCAGACGTCGGCTCAAGATCAAAATGAGCAGGAAAACCGATTAGCGGAAAGAGTCCGGCTTGAAGGCTGGGAGCACATGTCGCTGGCCGAGCGTATGGAACAGGAAAGCTCCTTTCAGCTGAAAGAATACTGCCAGGCCGACTATGTACAGAGGGCGGGAGACGGTGATACGGCATTGAGCCAATTTATAGGCGAGGCGGCTTACGGTTCGGCGTTCTTGTTTTATGAGAATTTTAATGCGGAAGCCACCAGTTTTTGCATGGAGGCGGCTTACGAGGATACATTCTATAGCGGCTATGGGATTCTTTTAGGAAGCGGGAGCCTGATAAGCTTGTTTTTAAGGTCCAATGTAGAGAACCGATGCGATATATGGATGGCTGCGCAGCGGGATCCGTGGGAAAACGGAGCGGCGATTGATCCCTGAAAACACGGGCGTAAACAAAGAAACAACTTAGAAACAAAAATGAAAAAAACAGGAAACAGCCAGGGGTTATACTCTTCTCAACATAAGGTTGAGAGGAGTATTTTTATGAAAGCGGCAGAGAAAATGGCACAGGAAAGACAGCGGGAGAGACAACGGCAGTTAAGGGCCATGAAGGAGCGGCAGATGAGAAAAAAGCAGCTGCGCAGGCGGCGCTATCGGATCGCGCTGTGTCTGCGGGCAGTGGTGGCTCTGAGCGCGCTGACTCTGGCGCTGTTTATTGTGCTGTGGGGGCGTGCACAGCTGGCAAAGCTGTTTTCGGATAAGAAGGACGGGGCGGAATTGGATTTTTCGGGGACGGAAAACCTGGATTCACAGCTAAACATCGTATCGATTCCGGGAGCGTCCTCAAACGGCGAGGCCACAACCGCAAAAAACAGCAGTCAACGGCAGAAGGAGGATTCTCCTCTTGACCTGAGTGATCCGCTTTTGATGCTGGTCAATAAAGACAATCCGCTGCCGGAGGGGTATGAGGTGGCGCTGCAGGTGCTGCCTTCGGGGCTGGTGTCGGTAGCCGAGGTGCTGTACGACGATCTGGAGGATATGCTGGCGGCCGGGAAGCAGGAGGGGCTGCACTTTGTGGTCTGTTCCGGTTATCGCAGCGTCGAGCGGCAGCAGGAATTGCTGGATGAGGATGTCCGTGCCTGTATGGCTTCGGGGATGTCCTATGAGGAGGCGTATGAACAGGTCACGCGGATGACGATGCCGCCCGGCTGCAGCGAGCATTCCACGGGCCTGGCCCTGGATATTGTGGCGCTGGACTACCAGCTGCTGGACGACGGACAGGAGCGCACGGCGGAGAATGAATGGCTGCGGGAAAATGCCTGGCGCTACGGCTTTGTCCTGCGCTATCCGAGAGGGCAGGAGCCGGTTACGGGGATTGATTATGAGTCGTGGCATTTCCGCTATGTGGGCAAGGAAGCGGCAAAATATATGTACGAGCAGGACTTGCTGCTCGAGGAGGTGTGGCAGTCGTAAAAGGGCAGGTGGTTACACCCGCTCCAGACTTCCGGCGTCTTTTTGTGTGTCGAGAATGCGTTTCCCTCCTTTGTAAAGCTGGCAGCGCATTTGACAACGGCTGTATTCGCGGATGGTGCGGCTCATACGGCCGGCTTCGGGCGCCAGAAGAAGGGCTCCTGAGGAGGCTGTCTTTACGGTATCCGGAGGCAGGATTACCTGCAAAAGCCAGGGGCCCTGGCGCAGGGCGATCCGCCGGCCGCCGCAGTGAGTCAGCTGTGCGCCCTGATAAGTGGAGAGACGGTACTGCTTCCCCTTGCAGAGGATCAGGCTGCCGCAGGCCGTAAAAGGGAGCTGGCTGGTCCCGAGACTGGCAATGGCGAGCATGACGCAGGAACGGTCGGCGGCTTCCTGCCAGCCGCATTGCAGCCAGAGGTAGGAGGAGGGGAAACTGTGCCCCCAGTCTTTTTCCAGATAACCGAAGCCGTCGGAGAAATCCCAAAGCTGCCCGTTTACGGTAATCAGGCCGCGCAGACGGTGGAACAGGCTCAGCACTTCATGGAAACAGGGCAGCGGAAGCCTGCCAAGCGGCCCCATCAGAGAGCGTTTGGGGTTGTAAAAGGCGCCGTAGCGCAGGTGGCCGCGCAGCGTCAAGCCAGGCAGATCGATGTGAAGCCGGCAGCCCTTTTCGGAAAAGACGTTTTGCCCCAGGCGCACATGAAGCCGTTTGGTATCGGCCTCAAAGTCATCGGCCGAAAAGTCCAGCCGGCGGGCGACGTCGTCGAGAATGATCTGCAAAGAAGCGCTTTTTTCACCATTTTCGTCCCGATGAAAAGCGGGAATCAGGATCAGGGTATGTTCGTCGGACTGGTGCTTGAAGTACCACCCTTCAAAGAAGGGGCGGCTGACGGCGGCAGCATGAAAACAGGTTTCGGTCATAAAAAATTCCTCCTGCGAAAATAGGTCACTGTGGATCGGTCTCCGCGCTGACGCACGGATCGCGGACAAGATCGCTTCTGTGACATATTATGGCAGGAGGCGCTTTTTTTATGCCTGTGAGAGAAAGTTAATTTTGGGCGCGGGCAGCGGCCGTCTTTAAGACAGCGTTAAATCGCCTTCGCGGATCCATCCGGCCTTTCGAAGTATCCCGTAAAAAAGGACGCTCAGCACGGCTGGCAGGATAAAGCAGATCAGGGCCATCGCCAGCCAGTCGAGGGCAGTGATGGCTGCCTTGGTTCCGGCGGCAATGTCGTTTACCCACCCGGTATAGACGCCGATCTGGCCGACCAGGCCGCAGGTGCCCATGCCGGAGGAAATAGCGGCGCCGTTCATCTGGAAACGGAACAAACAAGTGGCAATCGGGCCGGTGATGGCCGAAGCCAGCGTCGGCGGGATCCAGATGCGGGGATTTTTTACAATATTGCCCATCTGCAGCATACTGGTGCCAAGCCCCTGGGATACAAGGCCGCCCCAGGCGTTTTCGCGGAAACTCATGACCGCAAAGCCGATCATCTGAGCACAGCAGCCGGCCACGGCGGCTCCGCCGGCCAGCCCCGTAAGCCCCAGGGCGGCGCAGATGGCGGCGCTGGAGATCGGCAGCGTTAGGGCGATGCCGACGATCACGGATACGAGGATTCCCATAAAGAAGGGCTGCAGTTCCGTAGCCCACATTACAAGGTCGCCGACGCGGGCCGCGGCCGAGCCGATTGCCGGGGCGCACCACAGGGATAAAAAGACGCCGGTCACGATCGTGACGAACGGGGTAACCAGGATATCCACCCGGGTTTCTTTGGACACGGCTTTGCCGCATTCGGCGGCAATAACCGCGATGACCAGTACGGCCAGAGGACCGCCGGCTGCGCCCATCTCATTGGCGGCCGCGCCGACCGAGACCAGGGAAAAGAGTACCAGCTGGGGGGCCTGTAAGGCATAGCCGATGGAGATGGCCATCGCCGCACCGACCACGTAGGTGGATTTGGTATAATTGCCGACCGTTACCAGGAATTCGATTCCCAGCTGGGCGCCCAGCGTCGAGACGATGGTGCCGATCAGCAGGGAGGCAAAAAGTCCCTGAGCCATGGCGCTCAGCGCGTCGATGCCGTAGCGTTTGCCGGAAAAAATGATGTTTTTGCGGGCCAGAAAGGAACCGAACCCTTTTTTTTCGTTTGTTTTACTCATATGGTTTTCTCCTCATTTTGTTTTGCAGCAGGTGACAATACAGATGACAAGACAACTGCCTGAGTAAAGATAGCACAAAACAGGAAAGAAATCAATACCTAAATACAGAGCAGCAGCATTGCGGGGCCTGGTAAGACAGGCTGTTTTTAATTTTCAGAAAATTTGACAAAGCACTTTGATTTTGTCCTCAGCATATGGTAATAGTAAAGAGACAGCGGGGTTCTGCGTGAGTCTTTATGAAAGCATTTCAAAAACCATTGACGGCGGGGGAAGAAAAAGAATATTTGCAGCGATGGAGGACCGGGGAAGCAAAGGCCAAGGACGTATTGATCGAGCGCAACATGCGTCTGGTCGCCCATGTCAGCAAAAAATACAACGGCGACGGGCGGGATCTCGACGACTTAATCTCCATCGGCACGATCGGGCTGATTAAGGCGGTCAATACCTTTGATCCGGATAAGAACAGCAAGCTGGCGACGTATGCGGCAAAGTGCATTGACAACGAAATCCTTATGAGCCTGCGCCTGGAAAAAAAATACGGCAAGGAGGTCTCCCTCTACGACCCGATCGGCACGGACAAAGAGGGCAATATGATAAGCCTGGTGGACGTAGTGGAGACGGGGGAGAGGGAAGTCGTGGAGCAGGTGCAGTTAAGCCAGGAGATCCGGGAGATGTACGAGGCCTATGAGCATTGTCTCAAGGACAAAGAAAAGCTGGTCATCCGGCTGCGGTACGGGCTGTTCGGAAATCGGGAATACACACAGAGGGAGATCGCAAAGCAGCTGGGGATCAGCCGCAGCTATGTAAGCCGCATTGAGAAAGCGGCGCTCCTTAAAATGCGGGCGGGGATGGAATAAGCTTCATAAAATTGTAAGTTGCTTTTAAAACGAAGGTATGATATCCTAAACAGGCTCACATACTGAGAAAAAGTATGTGCAGGAAGGAGAGTCATTATGAAGCGGATGAAAGCATTAACCGGCGTTGCTTTGTGGGCCGCGGCCCTTGTGCTGGCAGGAGCGCTGCTGGCGCTTACGGCCTGCGGTAAGAGCGGAAACGACGAGACAAAGGGCACGGAGGAAACGGTGACTTCAAGCGCCGCGCAGACACCGTCCCAGGCGGAGACGACAGCGCCGGCGGAAACGAACGGCGTCGAGGAGACAACGGCGGCCGCCGGCGGCGAGACAGGCAGTACGAAACTGCAGGAGGTGCGGGATGCCGTGGCGGAGGCTTACGGGGAAAATTATCTGCCGGAGATGCCGCTGGATGCGGAAATGCTGGAGATGGTCTACGGCGTGAAGCCGGATATGTATGAGGAGGCGCTGGGCGAGACCCCGATGATCAGCGCGCAGGTAGATACCCTGATCCTTGTAAAGGCGAAGGAAGGTAAGGCGGCAGAGGTGCAGGCAGCCCTGGAGGCCTATCGTACCTACCAGCTGGAGGAGGGAATGAACTATCCGATGAACGTGCCGAAAATCGAGGCCTCGGAAGTGCTGGTATACGGCGATTACGTATGCTACCTGATGCTGGGCGTGATCGACAACAGCATAGAGGACGAAGGAGAGGCGTTGACCGCGTATCAGGAACAGAATCAGATCGGCAAGAAGGTACTGGAGCAGCTCCTGGCCCAGTGACAGAAAGCAAAGACAGGATGACGGGCGCACGCAAGCGCCAAACAGGGCCGCAGGCATTTTTTGCCGCGGCCCTGTTGCAGATCAGTCGTTGTTTTCTTTGACAGCGTGTTCTTGCGAATCTGCCGTATCGGCGGCCGGTGTTGCGGCCGCTTCTGTCTCCAGGCTCTGAAAAGGAACCAGACGGCCGGTCTGCGGATCGATGACCGCCCCGGCTTCGCTGTAGGCCTCGGTGTCGGTCGGGTATCGGCGTCGTTCCAGCCCGGCTTCGACAAGCCGCTTGAAGATATAGTAGGCGACGCCGCAGACCGGAACGCCCAGGATCATGCCGGCAAACCCAAACAAACCGCCGCCGATGAGAATCGAAAAAATGACCCAAAAGGAGGACAGGCCGGTGCTGTCGCCCAAAATGGCAGGCCCGATGATATTGCCGTCCACCTGCTGTAAGATCAAGATAAAGATCAGAAAGATCAGGCATTGCTGCGGATTGACGACCAGGATCAAAAAGGCGCTGGGGATCGCGCCGATGAAGGGGCCAAAAAACGGAATCACGTTTGTGACGCCGACAACGACGCTGACGAGGACGGTATAGGGCATTTTCAAGATCGACAGGCAGAGGAAGCAGAGGATGCCGATAATCAGGGAGTCGAGGATCTTACCGGAGATAAAACCGCCGAAGATCTTGTCGCTGTGACGCGCGACATCGAGAATGACATTGGCCTGCTCCGGTTTGAAAACAGCGTAGAGAATCTTTTTGGACTGTCCCGCAAACGTCTCCTTGCTGACAAATACATAGATGGAGACAATGATGCCGATGACAAAATTGAGGATAAAGCGTCCAAAGCCGATCACGCCGCTGGTAAGGCCGGTTACGATCACATTGACCTGGCTGAGCAGATCGTTCTGCATCCAGTTGCTCAAAAAACCGGCCAGGCTGTCGAACGCGGTATGGACCATGCCCTGCATCTGCGGATTGTTCTGCAGCATATCGTTGAGAGAGTTCTCAATGTTTTGCACATACGTGACGTAAGCGCTGAAATTGTTGACAAGCGTCATCACGGTATTGATCAGCTCCGGCAGCACCATGCTGATGAGTACGACGATTACGAACAGCATCAGGGCCAGCGCGCCCGCGATGCCAAGCCCCAGGCTGACATTTTTACGGCGTTTTTCCGTCTTGATAAAAGAAGGCAGGCGGGGGAGCAAAAAGAGTTTGATACGCTGGACGATCGGCCACAGCAGATAGGCGATCACGATTCCCCAGATAATCGGCGACAAAATCTGAAAAATGGTGCCGACCAAAGCCTTCAGTTCCTGAAAGCGCAGGATACAGAAGAAAAACAGAATGCAGCAGACAAAAACAAGGAATATCGTAATACCCCAGCGAAGAAAAGGGCGATGCCGGTCTTTAATCATATGGTAAGTCCTCCTGACAAAAGCATTTCCTGTAAAAAACAGGAATATCCTAATCATAGCACAAGGCCGACAAAAAGAGAAGGGAAGATTTTATTAAGCCCGATGTCCGTAGCGCTCTTCACAGTAGAGACAGCGGTAGGTCTGTCCGGCTTCGTCGGACAGAAAGAAAATATGCGGCAGCTCCTGTTCGATCGAAGTAATGCAGCGGGGATTTTTGCAGTAGAGGACGTTGGTAATCCGTTTGGGCAGGCTGAGCGTTTTCTTCTCGACAATTTTATTGTCGCGGATGATGTTGACCGTGATGTTGTGGTCGATGAAGCCCAGCACGTCTAAGTCGATCTCGTCGAGACTGCCCTCGATTTTTATGATATCCTTGCGTCCCATCTTGTTGCTGCGGGCGTTTTTGATGATGGCTACCTGGCTGTCCACTTTATCCAGGCCTAAATGCCGGTAGATCTCCATGGACTTGCCGGCTTTGATATGGTCTAACACAATGCCTTCCTTGAGGCCGCTGATATTTAACATATGTGTTCTCCTTTATAATATGGAATGACGTCTCAGGCGGTTTTTAAGCCCAGCAGGGTAAGAATCAGGGCCATGCGCACATAGACGCCGTACTGTACCTGCCTGAAATAGACGGCCCGCGGGTCGGCATCGACCTCAACGGCGATTTCATTGACGCGCGGCAGAGGGTGAAGCACCAGCATATCTTCTTTGGCCAGGGCCATTTTGCTCTTGTCAAGGATATAGCAGTCTTTCATGCGGATGTATTCTTCTTCGTTGAAGAAACGTTCGCGCTGGACACGGGTCATATAGAGAATGTCAAGCTTTGGCATGGCTTTATCGAGGCTGGTGACCTCCTCATAGGGGATTCCGTTGGCCTCCAGCACATTTTCGCGGGTGTAATCGGGGATGCGCAGTTCCTGGGGGGAGATCAGCACAAAGCGGATTCCGGGATAACGAACCAGCGCGCCGATCAGGGAATGGACCGTGCGGCCGAATTTGAGGTCGCCGCACAAACCGACGGTCATATTCTGCAGGCGTCCTTTCAGGGAGCGGATCGTCATCAGGTCGGTAAGCGTCTGAGTCGGATGCTGATGGCCGCCGTCGCCGGCATTGATTACGGGAATGGAAGCGGCCTGCGCCCCGACAAAGGCCGCGCCCTCCTTGGGATGGCGGATGGCGCAGATATCGGCGTAGCAGGAGATCATGCGCAGGGTGTCGGATACGCTCTCACCCTTGGAGGCCGAGCTGCTGGCGGCCGAAGAAAAACCAAGTACACTGCCTCCCAGACTCAGCATGGCAGACTCGAAACTCAGGCGAGTTCGTGTACTTGGTTCATAAAATAAAGTGGCTAATTTTTTACCTTCGCAGGTGTGCGCGTATGCTTCACGGTTGTGTTCGATGTCGCTGGCCAGGCTCATAAGGCGGTCCAGTTCTTCTACCGTGAAATCCAGCGGACTGATTAAATGTCTCATCTGTTTTCCTCCTGGTAAGTACGGTTTTTCTGTTTTCCGCTTATTAGTATACATGGAAAAGGGAATTTAGGGAAGAGGAAAAAGAGATTTATTTTACAACAGGTTTTGCGGCCTCAGGTTTTGCGCTGCGGGACGGAGGACGGTCAAAGAACCGGTACAAAGGGAAACGGATCGAAAATGATTTACGAAAGGGATGGAGCAATGAAAGTAAGCGAGTTTTCAAAACGATTGGGAATCGCCCCCAGCAAGGTGCGCTATTATGACCGTTTTGGAATGTATCAGGGAGGACGCTGTACGGAGAATAATTATCGGGAGTTTACCAGGGAAGATGCGCTGGATGTGTACAACGCGCAGCTTCTGCGCAGTTTTGATATGAGCATGAAGGAGTCGGTACAGACGATCCGCGAATTCAGCCTGGGACAGATTGCCGGATGGCTCGACGAGCACATCGAGGAACTGGACGAAGAAATCCGTCTGGCCAACATCCGCCTGGCGCGGCTGCAGCAGATGCGCCGCTATTATACCGAGATCCCCGGGAGGAAGGGAGAAGCGGTATATATGAACGGAAAGAAAAGCTACAGCATCTGCACCTTCGGCGACTGCGCGCGCATCGACGACGAGATCCTGAAAATCGCGGCCTGCTGGGGCGAACGGATGCCGTTTACCTATGTGGCGCTGACGATTCCGGCCGAGAGCCTGTTAGGCGGACAGGAGCGGCTTTCGGTGGGGGCCGGTCTGGGAATCCTTGAGGAAAATTATTTTGCCTGTCCGCTTCCGGTCTCGGGGGCCATGGACTGTTTTCCGGAGGGACCATGCCTGACGGTATTTCTGGAACGGGAGAATCCGTTTGCGCTGACGCGCACGGACATAAAACCGCTTTTTGAACTGGCGCAGAAGAAAAAGCTTCGAATCGTGGGCGGGGCCACCGGGCGGATTTTTCTGAGCTATCAAAAGGACGGCGGCCGCTGCCACGGCTTCAGCGTGCGGGTGCGTGTGGAGCCGGATAAATAGACGACGGTCCTGTCCGCCGGATGGGCGCATGGCAGAAACAGCAGAAATATTTCCTCTTCCTCTTGACTTGTCAGCTGCTTACAGGTTTATAGTAAGAAAAGACTGTATGACAGTCAAAAAACAAACAGGAGGGAAGGAACTATGATGAAAAGGTATCTTGCTCTGCTTCTTAGCGCAATGATGCTGATCAGCCTGGCAGGCTGCAGTACGGGCGCCCAGGCTACGACGGAAGCTTTCGCAGAGACGACGGCCGGCACGGCTGCGGAGACGGCGGCGGAGACCGTCGCGCCGACGGAGGCGGAAACGGAAACACAAGCGTCGCAGACGCCGGCTGTTTCCGGCACGTTTACCGGTTCTGCGACCGGTATGCAGGGACCTCTTACCGTAGAGATCACGGTAAAGGACGGCGCCATTACCGATGTGAAGGTAACGGAGAGCCATGAGACGGAGAACGTGGCGGCCGTTGCCCTGGAGCGCATCCCGGCGCAGGTCGTGGAGCATCAGACGTATACGCTCGACAGCGTAACGGGCGCGACTCTTGCCAGCAACGCAATCATGCGTGCGGTTGAGGCGGCCGCAGACGAAGCAGGTCTGGACAAAGAGGCCCTGAAGGCCAATGCCTATACGGCGACGGCCGGCGAGCCTCAGACCTGGGAGACGGACGTGCTGGTAATCGGCGCGGGCGGCGCGGGCTTCAGCGCGGCGATTTCGGCAGCGCAGGACGGAGCGAAGGTCATCATGATCGAGAAGAGCTCCTTTGTCGGCGGCAACACGCAGATGGCCGGCGCGGCTTACAACGCGGTTGACCCTGAGGCGCAGGCCAGCATGGTTTTGACGCTGGCGCAGAAGGCGACGCTGGACGGCTATCTGGCGCTGACCCCGGACGATCCGGCGCTGAAGTTTGACCAGTTCCCGGAATGGAAGGAAGTACTGGAGCAGCTGCAGAAGGATATCAACGATTTCTACAAGGCCAACGAAGGCAAGACGGCGGGCGAGGATATGCCTGGTTTCGACTCGATTGCCCTGCACATGTGGCATATTTACACGGGCGGCCTGCGCGAGATGAGCGACGGCAGCTGGGTTGCTTCCGACATCGAACTGGCGCGGACGCTGGCGGAGAATGCGCTGGCCAGCTTTGAGTGGATGGGCGAGAACGGCCTGAACGCTTCCTACGGCGCAGATGCCAACTACGGCGGAACGCCTGGTCTGGGAACCGTACTGGGCGCGATGTGGCCGAGAACCCACAGCTTTGCTTCCGGCGCGGAGCGTATTGTCACGCTGAAGAAGGTTGCGGAGGACGCCAACATCGAACTTCACACCGAGACAGCCGGAATTGCTCTGCTGACCGACGAAAACGGCCGCGTGGTCGGTGCGACGGCACAGCAGGCGGACGGCACGCAGATCACGATCAACACGACGAAGGGCGTAGTGCTGGCCTGCGGCGGCTACTGTGCCAATCCGGCGATGGTCAAGGAATATGACGCTTACTGGGGCGACGATCTGAGTGCGACGACGCTGTCCACCAACGTGGGCACCAATACCGGCGACGGAATCGTCATGGCGAGCGAGATCGGCGCGGCGGTAACGGGCATGGAAGTAGCGCAGATGATGCCTTCTTCTTCGCCGGTTAAGGGCACGATGACCGACGGAATCTGGGGCGATGCCGCAGAACAGATCTGGATCGACGGCGAAGGCCATCGGTTTGTCAACGAGTATGCCGAGCGCGACGTGCTGGCGAAAGCGTCCTTAGCGCTGGAGGGCGGCGTGTTCTATATCATTTATGCGGGCCGCGGCGACATCCATAACCCGGATGTGATGCTGCAGGGAACGGATTACAATGAGCGCGTGGCCGGAATGGTCGAGGGCGGCCATATCTGGTACGGTTCGACGTTAGCCGAGCTGGCGAAGGCCAGTGAGACGGCAGCGGCCGGCGTAGCGCCTGCCTTTACGGAGGAGGAACTGCGCGAGGTAATCGAAACGTACAACGCTTATGTAGCGGCGCAGAAGGACGATGACTTTGGCAAAGAAGTAATTTCCGGCGCCATTGATCTGGAATACGTAGAATCCCATGAGGAAATGGGCATCTGCATTTCCCCGAGAAAAGCGTCCCTGCATCACACGATGGGCGGCGTGGTCATTGACACGAACGCATGCGTCCTGGATACCGAGGGCAATGTGATCGAAGGTCTGTGGGCGGCCGGCGAAGTGACGGGCGGCGTCCATGCGGGCAACCGTCTGGGCGGCAACGCGATCGCCGATATCTTCACCTTCGGACAGATCGCCGGACACAGCGCGGCGAAATAAGCGAGTCCGTATCGGGCAGGATTGAGATTCTCCCATGGCCTTTCACGGACAGGTTGCCACCGGCAGCCTGTCCGTGAAGGGCTGTTTTTGTTGAGTCCGGGCCGCGCCGGATATCGGCCTGCGGGGGCGGTGCCCGGAAGTTCGGAAAACAGGGATGACGAAACAGGACGGCCATGGTATACTGAAACAAAAAAAGCGAGGAGACAGAGACATGAGTGGTTTTTACGGTGTGGAGGAAAGCAGGATTCGGGAATATGCCCGTCTGCTGGCCCGAACGGGCGTCAATGTGCAGCCCGGGCAGGAGATCGTAATCAACTGCCCGGCCGAGCATTTTCTATTTGCCCGGCTGGTGGCCGAGGAGGTCTATGCGGCCGGTGCGCGCGAGGTGATCCTGCGCTGGAACGACAGCGGTATAAGCCGTCTTACGTACCTGCACGCGGCTGAGGAGGCCCTGGCTTCGGTACCGGAGTGGAGGGGCGAATCCTATAATTACTATGCCAGGCGGGGCGCCGGCCAGATTTCGATCGTCGGCAGCGATCCGGAGGCTTATAAAGGAGTGGATCCTGAGCGGATGCAGCTGCTGGAAAAGGCGATGGATCAGGCCGCGGCCGAGCACTACCGGAGGATAATGGCCAGCGAAAATCCCTGGACCATAGGCGCTGTGCCGCAGAGGAAGTGGGCGGCGAAGGTGTTTCCCGGGCTTTCCGAGGAAGCGGCGATGACCCGGCTGTGGGAGATGATTTTGAAGGCAGTGCGCATCGACGGCGGCGACGCGGTGCAGGCCTGGGAGAATCATAACCGTTTCCTGAAGGAGAAATGCCGGATGCTGGACGCATATGGGTTTGCGAAGCTTCATTATAAGAACGGGATCGGGACGGATTTCACCGTCGGTCTGGTAAAGGGCCATATCTGGGAGGGCGGTTCGGAGACAGCCGGTACCGGCGCTGTTTTTGAAGCCAATATGCCGACGGAGGAAATCTTCACGATGCCGGATTGCCGTATGGCCGAGGGCACGCTGGTCAGCGCGATGCCGCTTTGCTGCCGCGGCAACCTGATCTGCGACTTCTCTTTGACCTTCCATGAGGGCCGGGTCGTAGATTACAGCGCAGGGGAGGGGCTTGAGACGCTGCGCGCGGTGCTGGAGACGGACGAAGGATCAAGGCGGCTGGGCGAGGTGGCGATTGTGCCGTATGATTCGCCGATCTCGCAGATGAAAACCTTGTTTTACAACACGCTGTTTGACGAGAATGCGTCCTGTCATTTCGCGCTGGGGCGCTGCTACCCGACGACCATCGCCGGCGGCGCGGGCATGAGTAAGGAGGAATTGTCGGCGGCCGGCGGCAACCATTCTTCAAACCATGTGGATTTTATGGTGGGGACGGCCGATCTGTGCATTACGGGGATTCGGGAAAACGGAGAAGAGATCCGCATATTTGAAAACGGAAACTGGGCGGAATAAGACGCAGGCGGCAGATTGGATTTCACACTTTTTTAATAGAAACATGAAAAAGCCATAAAAACAGAAGAAAAAGAGAGATTACAAGAGAAAACAAGAAAAAATATGGTGATTCACCCGATTTTATGGATTTGCATTTTCATGGTAAATCGATTACTCTATATCCAACGGTTAGCACTCGAATAAAATGAGTGCTAACAACCAGACATAGAAGGAGGAAACGAAAATGAAGTTAGTGCCTTTAGGCGACAGAGTCGTATTGAAGCATCTGGTAGCGGAAGAGACCACCAAGTCCGGTATCATCCTGCCGGGCAGCGCAAAGGAAAAACCCCAGGAGGCTGAGGTAATCGCGGTTGGCCCCGGCGGCGTGATCGACGGCAAAGAGGTTACCATGCAGGTGAAGGCAGGACAGAAGGTGATCTACTCCAAGTATGCCGGCACGGAGGTAAAGCTGGACGACGAGGAGTTTGTAGTAGTAAAGCAGAACGATATTTTAGCGGTCGTGGAAGACTGAAGCGACAGATAGGAGGCAAATACAATGGCAAAAGAAATTAAGTACGGCGCAGAGGCCAGAGCAGCCCTGGAAGCCGGTGTAAACCAGGTAGCGGATACCGTAAAGGTCACCTTAGGTCCCAAGGGCCGCAACGTAGTGCTTGACAAGTCCTTTGGCACGCCCCTGATTACAAACGACGGCGTGACGATCGCCAAGGAGATCGAGCTGGAGGACGCCTTTGAGAACATGGGCGCTCAGCTGATTAAAGAAGTCGCTTCCAAGACCAACGACGTAGCCGGCGACGGCACGACGACGGCCACGGTCCTGGCTCAGGCTATGGTCAATGCCGGCATGAAGAACCTGGCAGCCGGCGCCAACCCGATTGTTCTGCGCAAGGGCATGAAGAAGGCGACCGACGTAGCGGTACAGGCCATCGCCGATATCAGCAGCCCGATCAGTGGCAAGGAGCAGATCGCCCGCGTAGCCGCGATCTCCGCCAGCGACGACGCCGTAGGCGAGATGGTGGCCGACGCCATGGAGAAGGTTTCCAAGGACGGCGTAATCACGATCGAAGAGTCCAAGACGATGAAAACCGAACTCGACCTGGTGGAAGGCATGCAGTTTGACAGAGGTTATGTATCGGCCTATATGTGCAACGACATGGAGAAGATGGAGGCGACGCTGGAGCATCCCTACATCCTGATTACCGACAAGAAGATTTCCAACATCCAGGAGATCATGCCGATTCTGGAGCAGACGCTGCAGAGCAGCACGCCGCTGTTAATCATTGCCGAGGACATCGAGGGCGAGGCTCTGACCACCCTGATTGTCAACAAGCTGCGCGGCACGCTGAACGTAGTAGGCGTAAAGGCGCCCGGCTACGGCGACCGCAGAAAAGAGATGCTCAAGGATATCGCGATCTTAACCGGCGGCCAGGTGATCTCCGAGGAAGTCGGCCTTGACTTAAAGGAAGCCACGCTTGGCGACCTGGGCCGTGCAAAATCCGTCAAGATCCAGAAGGAGAACACGATCATCGTAGACGGCGAGGGCGACAGCGCCGATATCGAAGCCCGCGTGGCGCAGATCAAGGCGCAGTATGCCGAGTCCACCTCCGAGTTTGACAAAGAGAAACTGCAGGAGCGTCTGGCGAAGCTGGCCGGCGGCGTAGCCGTAATCCGTGTCGGCGCGGCCACCGAGACCGAAATGAAGGAAGCCAAGCTGCGCATGGAGGATGCCCTGAACGCGACGCGTGCGGCCGTGGAGGAGGGTATTGTCTGCGGCGGCGGTTCCGTATACATCCACGCGGCCAAGGAAGTGGAGAAGATGGTTGACGGCTTAGAGGGCGACGAAAAGACCGGTGCGCAGATCGTACTGAGAGCCCTGGAGGCTCCTCTGTACCTGATCGCGGCCAACGCCGGACTGGAGGGTTCCGTGATCGTCAACAAGGTAAAAGAGTCCAAGGCCGGCGTAGGCTTTGACGCTTACAAGGAAGAGTATGTAGACATGGTAGAGGCCGGGATCTTAGATCCTGCCAAGGTTTCCAGAAGCGCTCTGCAGAACGCGACCAGCGTAGCGGCCACCCTGCTGACGACCGAGTCCGTGGTAGCCAATATCAAGGAAGAGACGCCGGCAATGCCCGCAGGCGGCGGCATGGGCGGAATGATGTAATCTCCGGGCGGAAAACCGATCCGTGGAAATTTACAGGAACGTGTAACAGAGGGAAAGGGATCTTCGAAAGAAGGTTCCTTTTTCTCTGTCTTTAGACAGTCTGCGGCGGCAGAAGTATGCCGAATCCGCCTGTACAAGAAAGTGCCGAATTGCGTGACGGGACGATTATTATTTGTCTGAGCGAACAGGAGGACGGAAATAACTGCCTTATCTGATAAAATATTTTTATTTGACTGACAGAATTCCGTTATACGATAAGTGCATCTGAATATTATTTAGGGCTTGCATTCTTGTCAATATCCTGTATAATACTAAATGTAGTCTCGTAAGAAGATAAATCATACAAGATATAGGAGTAAAGAACAGAATGAATATTATCAAGCGCAGCGGTGTGGAGGTCACGTTTGACGCCGATAAAATCCAGCATGCCGTAGAAAAGGCGAACAAGACGGTAGAAGAGGGTGAGCGCCTTTTAGAGAGCCAGATCGAGGAGATCGTGCGCCGGGTGACGGTAAAGTGCGGCGATATGAACCGTGCGGCGAGTGTGGAGGAGATACAGGATATGGTGGAGGAGGAGGTCATGCGCCACCAGGCGTACAGGGTAGCCAACCACTACATCACCTATCGCTATAAGCGGGCGCTGGTGCGCAAGGCAAACAGCACCGACCAGCAGATTCTGAGCCTGATTGAGCGCAACAACGAAGAGGTCATGCAGGAAAACTCCAACAAGAACCCGATCGTCAACAGCGTGCAGCGTGATTATATGGCCGGCGCTGTCAGCAAGGACATTACGAACCGTCTCCTGCTGCCGCAGGAAATCGTGCGTGCTCACGAGGAGGGCATCATCCACTTCCACGACGCGGATTATTATGCCCAGCACATGCATAACTGCGATCTGGTCAACCTGGAGGATATGCTGCAGAACGGCACGGTGATTTCCGATACGATGATCGAGAAACCGCACAGCTTTTCGACGGCCTGCAATATCGCGACGCAGATCATTGCCCAGGTAGCCTCCTCCCAGTACGGCGGCCAGAGCATTTCGCTGACGCACTTAGCGCCTTTTGTGGACGTAAGCCGCCGAAAGATCCGCGCGACGGTGGTGCGGGAGTTTGCGGAGCTGGGAATTGAGATTACTGGGCAGCAGCAGGAAAAGATCGTTGAGGAGCGGCTGCAGGACGAAGTATGCAAAGGCATCCAGACGATTCAGTACCAGGTCATTACGCTGATGACCACGAATGGACAGGCCCCGTTTTTGACCGTGTTTATGTACTTAAACGAAGCCGGGGACGATGCGCGCCTGAAAAAAGACCTGGCGATGATCATCGAGGAAACGCTGCGCCAGCGCATCCAGGGCGTGAAAAATGAATCCGGCCAGTGGATCACGCCGGCCTTCCCCAAGCTGATTTATGTGCTGGAGGAGGACAACATTTCCGAGGGGACGCCGTACTTTTATCTGACAAAGCTGGCGGCCCGCTGCACGGCCAAGCGCATGGTGCCGGATTATATTTCCGAAAAGATCATGCTCCAGAACAAAGTCGACAAAAACGGCGAGGGCCATTGCTATACCTGCATGGGCTGCCGCAGCTTCCTGACTCCGTATGTAGATCCTGAGACCAATCAGCCGAAATATTACGGACGCTTCAATCAAGGCGTGGTGACGCTCAACCTGCCGGATGTGGCATTGTCCTCGGGCGGAGATATGGATAAATTCTGGAAGATTATGGATGAGCGGCTGGCGCTCTGCTACCGGGCGCTGATGTGCCGCCACAACCGCTTAAAGGGCACGATCTCCGACGTGGCCCCCATCCTCTGGCAGAACGGGGCGCTGGCCCGTTTAAAGAAGGGGGAGACGATCGACAAACTGCTCTACGGCGGCTATTCGACGATCTCTTTAGGCTATGCCGGGCTGTATGAATGTGTCTATTATATGACCGGCAAGTCCCATACCGATCCGCAGGCCATGCCCTTTGCGCTGGAGGTGATGGAGCATTTAAACAATGCCTGCAAGACCTGGAAGGAAAAAGAAAACATTGATTTTTCGATCTACGGCACGCCGCTGGAATCCACGACCTACAAATTTGCCAAGTGTCTGCAAAAACGCTTCGGTACGGTGGCGGGCGTGACGGACCGCAACTATATTACGAACAGCTACCACATCCATGTGACCGAGGAGATCAACGCCTTTGATAAGCTGACGATCGAAGCAAAGTTCCAGGCGCTTTCGCCCGGCGGCGCGATCAGCTACGTGGAGGTGCCGGACATGCAGCACAACATTCCGGCCGTGCTGACGCTTTTGCGGCATATTTATGACAATATCATGTATGCCGAACTCAATACCAAGAGCGACTACTGCCAGAAATGCGGGTTCGACGGAGAGATTCATATCGTCGAGGATGAGCACGGCAAGCTGGTGTGGGAGTGTCCGAACTGCGGCAACCGCGACCAGGATAAGATGAACGTAGCCAGGCGGACCTGCGGCTATATCGGGACACAGTATTGGAACCAGGGGCGGACGCAGGAGATCAAGGACCGGGTGCTGCACCTGTAGAAGAATCCGCAGCAAACAATTGGAAGCATAGAGAAACGAAAGGGGCCGGCGCAGGAGAAAATCTGGATTTTGCGCCGGTCCTTTCCTCGTTGGGAGGGCGCGATGTATTACAGCACAATTAAAAAATACGATATTGCCGACGGCCCGGGGGTGCGGGTAACGCTGTTTGTCTCCGGCTGCACCAATGGCTGCGAGGGCTGTTTTCAGCCGGAGACCTGGGATTTCCGATATGGGCAGCCGTATACAAAGGAGACGCAGCAGGAACTTTTGCAGGCGCTTTCGCCCGCCTATATCCAGGGCCTGACCCTCCTGGGCGGCGAACCCTTTGAACCGGAGAATCAGCGGGAGCTTGTAACGCTTCTGCGCGCGGTGCGCGCGGCCTGTCCGGAGAAAGATATCTGGTGCTATACCGGTTTTACGTTTGACCGGGAGCTGGCCCCCGGCGGAAGAAAGTACTGCGAGGTGACCGATGAAATGCTGGGGCTTTTGGACATCCTGGTGGACGGCCGGTTTGTGCTTGCCAGGCGGAATCTGATGCTGCGCTTTCGCGGGTCGGAGAATCAGCGGATCATTGACGTGGGAAAGAGCCTTGCACAGGGGGCGGTTGTGCTCTCGGAGTGGAACGAACAGCCGCCTTCGCGGCAGCAAAATCCAGCGGCGCCGGAAAACTAAAAGAAATCCGTTTCTATGTCTGCAGGAGAGGAGGAAGAAACATGCGGCAGATATCAAGGGAACAAACGTACAATACAATGGATAAGAACAATCCGCCGGCAGCCTGGGCCGTCTCCGGCGAAACAGTGCGCATTGAGACCGAATTAAACGGCGGCAAATGGTTAAACAGCCCCGAGGACCGCTGGGAGCCGGCAAAGAGTAAGGGGCCCAATCTCTGTACGGTCGTGGCCGTAGAGGGCGCGCAGCCCGGGGATACCCTTCAAGTGGAGATTCTCGATGTGGAGCCGGAGGGCTTGGGCTATACGGGCTTTGCGGGCTGGCGGACACCTCTGAGCCGCCGGATCTGGCCGAATGACTGGGATGTGGTGACCAAAACCGTGACCATTGATTCGGAGGGCGTGAATTGGAGCTCCCGGCTCAAGCTGCCCTTAAAGCCCATGATCGGCACGCTGGGAACGGCGCCGGCCGGCGAAGGCCTGAGCAATTATTATGCCTATCATACCGGCGGCAACATGGATGTACAGGAAATCTGCCCCGGCACGACGATCTATCTTCCGGTCTGCGCAGAGGGGGCGCTGCTTCATGTCGGCGATGTGCATGCCATTATGGGCGACGGGGAGATTCCCCACGGCGGCGGGATCGAATGCCGTTCCGTGGTAACGCTGCGGCTGACGCTGCAAAAGGGCTACCGGGCCAAGGAATGGCTGCGGGCGGAAAACGAAGAGTATCTGATGACGATTGCCAACGAAAACCGGATAAAGGATTCCTTCTGCGGGGCGGCCAGAGAACTGATCGCCTGGATGTGCGACGGATACGGCTTTACGCCGCAGGAGGCGTATCTGCTGCTTGGGCAGGTGATGGAGGCGCGCTGTACGATGCTGCACGGGGACGACGGGCCGTTCAGCCCGTACATCTGTAAGATTGCCAAAAAATATTTGCGGCCGGCAGGGCCGGACTGGGAGGAACAGGGCTGAGATGACAAAGACAGCGATTACGATGGGAGACGCGGCCGGAGTCGGGCCGGAGATTATTCTGAAAGCCATGAAGGCGCAGCCGCAGTATCAGGAGCAGTGCGTTGTGTTCGGGGCCGCCAAGGTGCTGCGGTATTATAATGAGAAATGGAGGATGGGGCTTACTCTGCGGGAGATTGATTCCTGTAAAGAAGCGGCGGCCGGATGCGTGAACGTCATAGATCCGTTTCCGATTGCGATGGAGGAATTTACGGTCGGGCAGCTGAGCGCCCGCTGCGGCGACGGCGCGTACCGCTATCTGGAGGCAGCCGTACAAAACGCAATGGCCGGCGAAGTCTCTGCGGTAGTGACAGCCCCTTTAAATAAAGAAGCGCTGCATATGGGCGGCCATATGTTTGCCGGACACACGGAGATTCTGGCAGCGCTGACCGGCGTAAAGAGTTATGCCATGCTTTTGTGGAGCGAATCGCTGAAGGTGATTCATGTCAGCACCCACGTATCCCTGCGGCGGGCCTGCGACCTGGCGACCAAGGAGAGGGTAGCGCAGGTCATCCGTCTGGGTGACCGGGTTTTGAAAAAAGCCGGCCTGGCATTGCCGCGCATCGCCGTTGCGGGACTGAATCCTCACGCGGGAGAACACGGCTTGTTTGGCGAGGAGGAGCAGACGCAGCTGATCCCGGCGATTAAGGAATGCCGGGCGGAGGGAATCGATGTGACGGGCCCGGAAGCGCCGGACACGGTATTTCTGAAAGGAAGCCGGGGAACATACGATTTGGTGGTGGCGATGTACCATGACCAGGGACATATTCCGCTCAAGCTGCTGGATTTTAAGAAAGGCGTCAATATGACCGTCGGCCTGCCGGTGATCCGCACGTCGGTCGATCATGGGACGGCCTTTGATATCGCCGGGACAGGGCAGGCCGACGAGACCAGCCTGCTGGAGGCGCTGCAGATTGCGGTGCAGCTGGCGTAGAAACGGCGGAAAAAGCAGGCCGAAAAGGGAACAAGAGAGCCCTGCTGCCGGGACAAAGAAAAGGGGGAAGGGCATCACCAGAAATTTCCTTCTCTGGTACTTGACAACCTCAGACGTATTTGCTAGACTAACTCTAATATCCAAAAACAACTATACAGGATGAGAAAGAGAGGACACGATACGATGGGAAAGATTATCGGAGAAGGAATTACCTTTGACGACGTTCTGCTGGTTCCGCAGTATTCCCAGGTAATTCCGAACCAGGTTAAGCTGTCGACTAATCTGACAAAGAAGATCAAACTGAATATTCCGCTGATGAGTGCCAGCATGGATACGGTCACCGAGCATCGGATGGCGATCGCCATGGCAAGACAAGGCGGCATAGGCATGATCCACAAGAATATGTCCATTGAGCAGCAAGCGGACGAAGTCGACAAAGTAAAACGTTCTGAAAACGGCGTAATCACCGATCCTTTTTATCTGTCTCCCGACCATACGCTGGCGGATGCCAATGAGTTGATGCGCAAGTACCGGATTTCCGGTGTGCCGATCACCGTGGGCCGCACGCTGGTGGGGATCATCACAAATCGTGACTTGAAATTCGAGACCGATCTTTCCAAGAAAATATCCGAATCCATGACCAGCGAGGGCCTGATTACGGCCAAAGAAGGCGTGACACTGGAGGAGGCGAAAGTGATTCTGGCAAAGGCCCGCAAGGAGAAGCTGCCGATCGTCAATGAAAAGGGCGAGCTGAAGGGCCTGATTACGATCAAAGATATCGAGAAGCAGATCAAATATCCGCTGTCGGCGAAGGATTCGCAGGGACGGCTGCTGTGCGGCGCGGCCGTGGGCATCACGAGCAATATCATGGCCCGCGTGGACGCGCTGGTGCAGACAAAAGTAGACGTCATTGTCGTGGATTCGGCGCACGGCCATTCGAAGAATATCCTGCGCACAATACGGCAGGTAAAGGAAGCATACCCAGATCTGCAGGTGATCGCCGGCAACGTGGCGACGGGAGCGGCGACAAAGGCGCTGATTGAAGCCGGCGCGGACGCGGTGAAGGTCGGCATCGGCCCGGGGTCGATCTGTACGACCCGTGTGGTGGCCGGCATCGGCGTACCGCAGATTACGGCGATCATGGACTGCTACGAAGCGGCGAAGGAGAGCGGCGTGCCGATCATTGCCGACGGCGGCATTAAGTATTCCGGCGATATCACAAAGGCAATTGCGGCCGGCGCAAACGTGGTGATGATGGGAAGCCTCTTGGCTGGCTGCGATGAGGCGCCCGGCGAGTATGAATTGTTTCAGGGCCGTAAATATAAGGTATACCGCGGCATGGGTTCGCTGGCGGCGATGGAAAACGGCAGCAAGGACCGCTATTTCCAGGCCGATGCCAAGAAGCTGGTGCCGGAGGGCGTCGAAGGGCGCGTGGCTTACAAGGGCACGGTGGAAGATACGGTATTCCAGCTTTTGGGCGGCCTGCGTTCCGGTATGGGTTACTGCGGCGCGGCGGATATCGAGACGTTGAAGGCAACGGGGCAGTTTGTGAAGATTTCTTCCGCGTCTCTCAAAGAGAGCCATCCGCACGATATCCATATTACGAAGGAAGCGCCGAATTACAGCCTGGACGATTAAACGGGTTGCGGGGCGTGAAGGAGGAAAGAACAAAATGAGTGAGCTTTTGCAGGGTTCGCTGGATTATGCCAGCCCGCTGACGCTGCAAGAGCAGCTTACGCAGATGATTCGGGAAAAAATTGATTCCGGGGCGCTTAGCCCAGGGAAGCGCCTGCCTACAGAAGAGGCCTTGTGTAAGCAATTCGACATCAGCCGTTCGACGGTACGGGGGGCGTTTCGCCAGTTGGAAGAAGAAGGAATAATCGGGCGAATCCGGGGCAAAGGCACATTTGTCAGCGAGTCGAAGATCAAGAGACGGATGGAGAAACTTTACGGTTTTACACAGCAGATGGAGGCGCTGGGAAAAAAGCCTTCTTCCCGTGTTTTGAAACTGGAAAAGCATCCGATGGATGGGAAGATGGCGGCGGCTTTTGGGATGCCGGTCGGAAGCCCTTTGTATCAGATCGGCCGTCTGCGTTTTGCGGATGGAGAGCCGCTCTTGCTGGAGTCTACTTATATGCCGGAATGCTTTTACCCGGATTTGCGGGCGGAACAGATTGCCGAACAATCTTTGTATGAGCTGCTTCGCAGCGAAAAACAGATTCAGCCTTATATTGCGGAGGAAATTTACGAGAGCATTCTTTTGGACGATAAAAGCTGTGAGCTCTTAAAATGTACCCCTGGCAGCAGCGGCTTTCGGATCGAACGTATTACGCAGGATGCAGGCGGACGGGTGTTTGAGATTACCCGTTCTTATATGAGTGGAAGCAAAGGGCGGATTTCCATTACCCTGCGAGGGGATAATTGGAATCTGATCAAGAAGATTTAAAAAACAGTATTTGAACCGGCACCCGGGTTTCCTATGGCTGTATAAAACAATACGGGCTGATATAGGAAAAACCATAATATGCGGGGCTGCTGCAAAGCAAAGATTCTATACAATATATGGCGGTAATGCCGAAACCGGCACAACCATATTTTGTGTTTTATCTGAGTTTTGCAGCAGCTCCTTATTTGTTACCGCTCAACAAAAGTTCCAATTCGTATTGGATTTATGACAAATCCCTCTTGTTCCAATTCCTCATAAACACGCCGGATGATTAAGACGAATAGGCTTTGGCTTTTTTGGGAAAAGCGGTTGACAAGAAAGGTATTGTATATTATAATTGCGACAAATAATACAAAACATACAAATAATACAAAGAAGATAAAACGTACAAATTGAAACGAGAACAAGGATATAGGGGATAAAAACAGGGCAGTTCATACCGAAAGGCGCCACGGTTATGGGCTGCATGTAAGCAACAATAAATCTATCCACAAAAGGAGACAGGTACGTATGAATACTAAAACCAAAATTCAAAAATTCGGCGGTGTTTTGACGAACATGGTTTTGCCGAATATCGGAGCCTTTATTGCCTGGGGATTTATTACGGCGTTATTTATTCCCACGGGCTGGCTGCCAAATGAGCGGCTGAACGAGATGGTTTCTCCGATGCTGACTTATGTACTGCCGTTGCTGGTGGCCTATACGGGCGGCGAAATGTTCGGCGGTAAGAGAGGGGCGGTGCTGGCTGTCGTATCAACGCTGGGATGTATCGCGGGTTCGGATGTAACAATGTTTTTGGGAGCGATGATTTTGGGCCCGGTATCCGGCTGGCTGATTAAAAGGGCAGACGCGGCGCTGGAAGGAAAGGTGCCGGCCGGCTTTGAGATGGTAGTAAACAATTTCTCAATCGGCATTATCGGTCTGGCTATGGCAATACTGTCATACTATTTCTTTGGGCCGGCGATTACGGGGGTGACGAATGCATTGCAGAACTGCATTCAGTTTTTCGTAGACCGCAGCCTTTTGCCGCTTTTGTCACTATTTAACGAGCCGGCAAAAGTATTGTTTATTAACAATGCGATTTCGCAGGGCATTTATTCCCCGCTGGGTTTGCAGGATGCCGTAGCCAACGGGACAGGCAGTTCCCTGTATTTTATGACCGACTCGAATCCGGGGCCTGGGCTGGGGCTTTTGCTGGCGTATTTCTTTTTCTCGAAACGGAAAGCGGCAAAGAAATCAGCGCCGACTGCCGCGATCATTCACTTTTTTGGCGGAATCCATGAAATGTATTTTCCTTATGTGTTTATGAAGCCGATTATGATTGTACCAATGATTTTAGGCGGAATGGGCGGAATCATTACAGCGCAGTTGTTTCAGGCCGCATTGATTGCCCAGCCTTCTCCCGGAAGTGTTTTTGCAGTGCTGGCATTGACGCCAAAGGGAAAATTTGCAGCAAATATTTTGTGGATAGCGGTAGGCACGCTGATTACCTTTGTCACGGCTGCTTTTATTTTCAAAGTGACGGAAAAGGATGAGATTGACGATGAGGGCGATACGGCTCTTGCGGAAGCGAAGAAACAGGTGCAGAAAGCAAAACATGGCGTTGTGGCCGACGCTCCGAAAACGCTGCAGGATTTGAAAAAAGAAGAGATTCATCTGATTGTTTTTGCCTGCGATGCCGGTATGGGATCCAGCGCGATGGCGGATACGGTGATTAAAAAGAAGCTGAAAGCAGAGGGGCTCTCAGTAGAAGTGCGTCATTCTAACCTGGAAGCGATCCCTGCGGAAGCGGATTTGGTGATCTGCCATACAAATTTGAAGGACCGTGCACATAAAAATGCACCGGATAAAGCGATATTACCGGTCAGCAGTTATTTGGATGCCCCTGAGTACGAGGAATTGATTGCGTTTTTAAAGGGCTGAAAGGGAGGCGATGAAAGGATGTTTCAGGGAAAAACAGTAGTAATAACAGGGGCCGGCAGCGGAATTGGACGCGGAGCGGCTCTGCGGTTTGCAGGAGAGGGTGCCCGGGTGGCAATCCTGGATTATAATCGGGAAGCGGCCGAAGAAACGGCAAAGGCCGTATGGGAAAGCAAAACCGAAGCGCTGGCGATCCAAACGGATGTGGCTGTAAAGGCGGAGGTCTTTGCGGCGGCCAAACAAGTCTGCGATAAATTTGGGACAATAGATGTCTGGATCAATGCGGCCGGCATCACAAAGATTGTTCCGTTTCTGGATTGTACGGAGGAATTGTGGCAAAGGACGCTGAATATAAATTTAAGCGGTACGTTTTATGGCTGTCAAGCGGCGGCAGGAGCAATGATAAAAAACGGCGGCGGCACGATCATCAATTTTTCATCGATTGCCGGAAAGAAAGCTTCGGATCAATACGCGCCTTACTGCGCGTCGAAAGCCGGGGTGATCGGGCTGACGCAGTCGGTTGCTCTGGAATTTGCCAAGGATCATATCCGCTGCAATGCGGTTTGCCCGGGAATCGTACTGACTCATATGTGGGATGAACAAAGTGTCGACTATGCCAAAAAGCGGAACATCGCAGTAGAAGAGGTGATGCCGCGTTTTGCATCCCGTATCCCGATGGGGCGTTTATGCGGGATGGATGAAATCACGAACGTACTGCTTTTCCTGGCAGGGGAACAATCCTCTTATATGACAGGACAGGCGATCAATGTGACGGGCGGAGAGTGGAGAAACTAAATGGTTGGAGGATAAAGCCGTATGGCCTGCGCCGGGCAAGACTGCAAATGCGTTTGCCCGGCGCATTTTGGTGTGCCCGGCGGGCATACATACGGAAACGGTTTGGACATATTGTCCGTTCCTTTCCTTGCATGCTGCGGCAACATACATATTATAAACAATCAGCGCTTATTGTCAATTGCCCTTGACATACATACCGATGGTATGTTATGATGACAGCATCCCGATTTCCGGAGGAAAAGAATATGGCGCGCAACAAACACCCGGAAGAGACCGTTCAGAGGATTTTGGACGTGGCTTTTCGACTGTTTATGGAAAAAGGATATGAGCGTACATCCATACAGGATATTATCAGCCAGTTGGGCGGACTCAGCAAAGGAGCGATTTATCATCACTTTCGGTCCAAGGAGGAGATTTTGGAGGCCGTAACAAATCGTATGACGGAGGAGTCGAACCTATTGCTGGCGCAGATCCGCGACCGCAATGATTTGAGCGGGGCCGAAAAGCTGCGGATGATTTTTAAAATGTCCATTCAAAGGCCGGTACAGGAGGATATTTTTACCTTTGCCCCGGATTTTCACAATAATCCGAAGCTGTTAAGCAGCATGCTGCAGGATACGATTGAAAATGTAGCGCCCGACTATATTCTGCCGATTATTCGGCAGGGGGGGGCGGACGGTTCCATTCGGACAAAATATCCGCAGGCGCTGGCAGAGTTAATTATGCTTGTGGCAAATATCTGGCTCAATCCGATGGTATTTGACAGCAGTGTGGAGGAATCGTATCAGAAGATTATGGTATTTGACGAGATGCTGCGGGGCTTAGGGCTGGATTTGCTGGATCAGGAAATGATTGACCGGATTAAAGAACTGACGGCGCTTTACCAGGAACATAAATAGCGCGGATCGGGAGATTTTTGCATATACCGCTGCCGAGAATGGCGCGGGGTTATTTTTACTCAAACACATACCGACAGTTGGTATTATAAAAGGGGCAAAAGAATTGAAAAGAAGTTTGAGAACAAAACATACGGGAGGAATGTTATGAATCGAGGATTGTTTACAAGAGATTTTACATTGGTTGTGATCGGACAAATCATTTCATTGTTTGGCAACGCGGTGATCCGTTTTGCGCTGCCGCTGTATCTGCTGAATCAGACCGGCTCGTCGGTTCTTTTGGGAACGGTTACGGCCTGGGCGCTTGTTCCGTCGATTGTCTTTTCGCCGATTGGCGGCATTGTGGCGGACCGCGTGAATAAAAGAACGATTATGGTGGTACTCGACTTTTTTACGGCTGCGGTAACCCTGGGCTTTTCGATGTGCCTGGAGGGAGAGTCGCTGGTGCTGCTTCTCACTTTGACGCTGATGCTTCTATATGGGATTGCCGGAGCCTATCAGCCCTCCGTGCAGGCCAGTATTCCGGCGCTGGTAAAACGGGATAATCTGATGACGGCCAATGCGGTAATCAATGTGGTGAGCTCGTTTTCTTCCCTTCTGGGGCCGGCTCTGGGCGGGATTTTATACAGCGTCTGCGGACTGCGGCCCTTGCTGTGGGTCTGCGCGGCCTGCTTTACGCTGTCGGCCATTATGGAAATTTTTATAAAGATTCCGTTCCAAAAGCAGAGCAGCGGCGGAAGGATCCGCGATATTGTGCGGGCTGACTTTATGGAGAGTATCCGTTTTATCCGCCGGGAAAGGCCGGTGATCGGAAAGGTGACGCAGATTGCGTGCGGAATCAATCTCTTTTTATCTTCTTTGATTCTTGTAGGAATGCCCTGGCTGGTTACGGAGGTGTTTGTACTTTCGGAGAAAGCCAATCAGCTGTACGGCTTTGCGCAGGGAGCGCTGGCGATGGGCGGCCTGCTGGGCGGGATGGCGGCCGGTATTTTTGGGGGACGAATGAATATTCGAAAAACGGGAAACCTGGTGATTGCGGCGGCGCTGTGCCTGGTTCCGATCGGGGTATCGCTGTTTTTTGGGTTTCCGGACCTGGTAAGTTATGGCATATTGACTTTCTTTTGCTTTTTGATTATGATACTTGCAACGGTTTTTACCGTGCGGATGATATCGTTTGTACAGGCGGAAACGCCAAAGCATTTGATTGGAAAGGTGATGTCGGTGATTCTCACCATATCCATGTGCGCGCAGCCTCTGGGCAATGTGCTCTACGGCGTGCTGTTTGAACGCTTGCGGGGGAGGGAGTTTGTGGTGATTCTGCTGGCCGCGGCGGCATCGTCCGTGCTTGCCGTGAGCACAAAGCGGGTGTTTCAGGCACTGCCAAACGAAGGCAAGGAGCCGGACGGCATGCGCCAGGAGAAAGAATAAGGAAGCGACGGAAAGGAGCGGACAATGACAGAGAAAAAACAATTGCAGAACAGGATAACCGAGGAGGTTTCAGCGAAGGAGAAGAAGCAAAAATGGATGATTTCAGCGGCAGCGCTGGTTCTGATGATCGTATTTCGGGTATTAGAGCCGGCGGCAGAGACGACGGATGTAATCGGTATGCTGCTGGCGGTAGGGGCCGTATCGCTGGCGCTGTTCCGGTTCCCGATGACGATCTATCTGCCGGCGCTTGTGTTTGTGGTGCTGGCCGGGGCCGGTTCTATTTATTTGATGTACGATAAACTGCCGGGATGGGATCGCTTTGTTCACTATTTCAGCGGAATTGTGCTGGGAGCCATCGGGTATACCGGGATGCGCTATCTCCTGAAATGGCGGAGGATGCCGCAGGATCAGGTAGTGCTTTTGCTGGCCGCGTTTGTATTTGCGGGAATGTGCGCGGGCGCGTGGGAAATCGGGGAGTTTTCGGCGGATCAGCTGTTTGGGATGGAGGTACAGCATGGGAATACGGATACGATGGGCGATATTATTTGCGGGTTTTTGGGGGGATTGACGTTTTGCTTGGGGCAGTGGGCGTATGGGAGAATAAAAGATGCGTAATTTGATTAAGATGGATGAAGAATATAAGATATGGATTCAGAAAGTCAGCCAAAGATATCAGCAAAGCCAGATAAAAGCAGCCCTCCATGTCAATGTGGAAATGTTGGAATTTTATTGGTCACTTGGTAAAGATATTGTAAATTTGCATGCTGAACATCGATGGGGGAGTAATTTTTTTGAAAACCTCAGCAATGATATGCTTCACTTGCTGCCGGATGTGAAAGGGTTTTCTGTGACCAATCTTAGATATTATGAAACGATTTTATGAGTTGTTTTCTATATCTCAGGAAAATCTGCCCCAAGTTGGGGCGGAAAGTGTTTCATCTGTCGAATTGGAAATACTGCCTCAAGTTGGGGCCAATTTATTTTCTATTCCATGGGGACATCTGAAAGCGATTATTGATAAATGTCGTGATAATCCTTTGAAGGCAAGTTTTTACGTAAATCAGGTAAGAGAAAATGCCTGGTCTCGCGCAGTATTGCTGAACTTTTTGGATACAGATCTTTTTGAGCGTCAAGGTCGTGCAATAACTAATTTTAAAGAGTCCTTGCCCGATGCCCAAAGTGGTTTAGCCCAGGAAATGACAAAGGACTCGTACAGGTTTTGCTTTTGTAGGGAGAGAATATCGCTTACTGATAGGAAAAACAGAAGAATTTCTCGATATGCTTTTTTATAATATCAGATTACATTGTTATGTTGTTGTAGAAGTAAAGGTAGTCGAATTTAATTCTCGTGATATTGGACAGTTAGGGACATATGTAGCAGCAGTTAATCACATATTAAGAAAAGATGGAGATAATCAAACGATAGGATTGATTATTTGCAAAACAAAAGATAATGTGCTGGCAAAATATGCGCTGGAAAGTTCAAGGGAACCAATAGGTATATCAGAGTATCAGCTTAATTCTTTATTTCCAAAAGATTTTAGAGGGTCAATGCCTACAATTGAAGAAATAGAACAAGAGTTTAAATAGTATGCAGGAAGCCTGAAATGGAGAATACATGAAGGGGTAAGGAAATGGATAACGAGCAAAAGATACAGTTATTTGAGCGGACGCCGATTCCCAAGGCGGTTATGACAATGTCGATTCCTACGATTATCAGTTCGCTGGTGATGGTGATCTATAATCTGGCGGATACGTATTTTGTGGGAATGCTGAATAATCCGATCGAGAATGCGGCGGTTACGCTGGCGGCGCCGGTGCTGCTGGCGTTTAACGCGGTCAATAATTTGTTTGGAGTGGGGACCTCCAGCATGATGAGCCGGTCGCTGGGGCAGAAGGATTATGACACGGTGCGCCGCAGTTCGGCTTTTGGCTTCTACTGTGCGTTAATCAGCGGCGTTTTGTTTTCCTTGGGGTATACGGCGTTTCGGCAGCCGCTTTTGCAGGTGCTGGGGGCCGATCCGGAGACGGTGACGGCAACGGCGGATTATCTGAAATGGACGGTGAGCTGCGGGGCCGCGCCGGCGATTATGAATGTGGTGCTGGCATACATGGTCCGTTCGGAGGGGGCATCTCTGCATGCCAGCATCGGTACGATGAGCGGCTGCGTCTTAAATATGATTCTCGATCCGTTTTTTATTATGCCCTGGGGGCTGGGAATGGGAGCCTCCGGCGCAGGACTGGCTACGTTTCTGTCCAACTGCGCGGCCTGTATGTATTTCTTTGTATTGCTGTATGTGAAAAGGAAACATACCTATGTGTGCATCCGGCCGTCGATGTTTTGCCCCAGCCGGGCGATTGTGATGGGAGTATGCGGCGTGGGAATTCCGGCTTCGATTCAAAATTTGCTGAATGTGACCGGGATGACGGTTCTGAACAATTTTACATCCTCTTTCGGCTCGGACGCGGTAGCGGCGATGGGGATCTCACAAAAGGTGAATATGGTGCCGCTGCAGATTGCGCTGGGATTCTCCCAGGGAATTATGCCTTTAATCAGCTATAATTATGCCGGCGGGAATGTAAAGCGGATGAAAAAGACCTTCTTTTTTACGGCGCGGCTGGCGTTGTCTTTTATGCTGCTGGTAGCGGCCGGATATTTTTTGGGGGCCGGGACGCTGACACGGTTGTTTATGAAAAGGGAGACGATTGTGGCCTATGGGACGTATTTTTTGCGCGGCATGTGTTTGTCGCTGCCGTTTTTGTGTATGGATTTTTTGGCGGTAGGCGTGTTCCAGGCCTGCGGCTTGGGCAAAAAAGCGCTGGTATTTGCGCTGCTGCGTAAAATTGTGCTGGAGATTCCGGCGCTCTATCTTTTGAATGCGCTTTGGCCTTTGTACGGCCTGGCTTATGCGCAGGCAACGGCGGAGGTAGTGCTGGCCGTGGCGGCGGTCGTTGTCTTGTACCGTCTGTTTCGCAGTTTGGAGGGAGGAAGAAAGCAGGAGAGCCTTTCCTGAGGAAAAGAGCTGTTTGGCGAAAATTTACAAAAAAAGGAAAAAAGGGAAGATGCAGGAAAATCTGTTGCATCCTCTCTTTTTTTCCGTTTAATATTATAGAAGGATGGCGTCAAAGGGCATGAAGGAAACGCAGGCAGGTGACAGCATCCTGGCAAAGCAGGCTGGGGGAAGATGACATGCGATACGAAAGAAAAGTACTGGACGATAAGGAAGCCGACGATATTATTACGGAATTATATAATAAGGGACACAATATGGCGGACCGGATAATCGAAGAAATCCTCGGACCGCAGATTTGTCGGGAGGATCGGGAGGATTTGCTGCAGGAGGGTTTTTTGCGGATGGTAAAACATGTTGAGGATTTGAAGGAGCGGACGCTGGCGGGCCGTCTTTCTTATATGAGCAGCGCGATGCGCAATCTGGCGATCGATGAAGGGCGGCGGCTGACCAAATGCCGTCTGCTGGGCTTTTGCGACAGCATCGACAGCGAGGACTGCCAGGAACTATCTTCGGATATTCTGACACCGGAGGAATATTTCCTGCAGAAGGAGACAAGAGAGGAGAATAACGTGCGCTTAGAAAAAGCGTTTGCTCAGCTGGATACCCGGGATCAGGCTTTGCTGAGGGAAAAATACGGAAATGAGCGCAACGACAGGGAAATCGGGAAACTTCTGGGGATCCGCACCGAAAATGTGCGGACCTATCTGCACCGGGCCCGCAAGAAGCTGGCCGCCTTTTATGAAGAAGCGTAAGCGAGCGGGCCGGCGCCGATATGTTTATACGTTAAAGCGGAAAAGGATCACATCCCCGTCTTTTACAATGTACTCCTTGCCCTCCAGGCCGACCAGCCCTTTTTCCTTGGCGGCGGCGTAGGCGCCGGCCTCCAGCAGATCCTGGTAATTGACGACCTCGGCACGTATAAAGCCGCGCTCAAAATCGGAGTGGATTTTACCGGCAGCCTGGGGCGCTTTGGCTCCTTTTTTGATGGTCCAGGCGCGTGTTTCCTGTTCGCCGGCCGTCAGGTAGCTGATGAGACCCAACAGGGAGTAGCTGGCTTTGATGAGCTTGTCCAGGCCGGATTCCGCAAGACCCAGGTCCTCAAGGAACATCTGTTTTTCCTCGTCGTCCAATTCGGACAGCTCCTGCTCAATCTGGGCGCAGACGACAAAGACCTCGCTGCCGGTCTGGGCAGCATACTCCCGTACTTTTTGGACAAAGGGGTTGGCGGCGGCTTCGTCCGCGAGGTCGTCCTCGGCCACGTTGGCGGCAAAGATGACCGGTTTCCAGGTCAGGAGATTTAAGGACTGTACGAACGAAAGTTCGTCCTCATCTTCAAAGGCCAGCGTCTTGGCGAGACTGCCCGCTTCCAGATGCGCCTGGATCCGTCTGAGAACCTCCAGCTCTTTGGCCAGGGCTTTGTCGTTCATGGCGGCGCGGTTTGTCTTGGAAATGCGGCGCTCAAGGATTTCCAGATCGGAAAAGATCAGCTCGAGGTTGATGGTTTCAATATCGCGCAGAGGATCGATGCTGCCGTCCACATGGACGATATTGCTGTCCTCAAAACAGCGGACGACGTGGACAATGGCATCCACCTCGCGGATGTTGGCCAAAAACTGATTGCCCAGCCCTTCTCCCTTGGAAGCGCCCTTGACAAGTCCGGCGATATCGACAAATTCAATGACGGCGGGGGTCGTCTTGCGGGAATGGTACAGATCGGTCAAGAGTTTGAGCCGGAAATCCGGAACGGCGACAACGCCGACATTGGGGTCTATGGTGCAGAACGGGTAGTTGGCCGACTCGGCGCCCGCTTTGGTCAGTGAATTGAATAAGGTGCTTTTTCCTACGTTTGGCAGCCCTACGATTCCCAGTTTCATAACGATTTTCATCTCCTTAGGTGGTATATTTGCAAAGAGCATATAAATACCGGATGATTATAGCATAGAGTTTCGATGTGTTTCAATACCCAGAAGCAAAATTCCTTGTCATGGGGGGCTCTCTGTGGTATACTTTTTCGCAAGTAACCTACATGCGCCGCCGGCACGGCGTGCTGCCAAGGGCGTTTCACGATGTCCTGAGAATGCGGGCAAATAATAAGAGAGGAAACAGGGATATGGAAATTCGATATAAAAGTACGCGCAGTGAGATGGCGCCGGTTTCGGCCAGCCAGGCCATTTTAAAAGGATTGTCGGAGGATGGGGGGCTGTTTGTCCCCGAACAGATTCCGCCGCTGCCGTGTTCGCTGCGAAAACTGGCTGAGATGGATTACCGCCAGGTAGCCTACGAGGTGATGAAGCCGTATTTTGGCGATTTTACGCAGGAGGAGCTGAAGGCCTGCATTGCCGGGGCCTACGACGACAAATTTGACACGGAAGCGATCGCGCCGCTGGCAAAGGTGGAGGGCGTCTATTATCTGGAATTATTCCATGGGCCGACCATTGCCTTTAAAGATATGGCGCTGTCGATTTTACCGTATCTGATGACAACGGCCATGAAGAAAAACGGCGGCGATCAAGAGGTGGTGATCCTGACGGCGACCTCGGGGGATACGGGAAAGGCGGCGCTTGCCGGGTTTGCCGATGTGCCGGGTACGCGGATTATTGTATTTTATCCTAAAGATGGCGTCAGCGCGATCCAGAAACAGCAGATGCTTACGCAAAAGGGTAAAAATGTGGCGGTAGTGGGAGTCGACGGGAATTTTGACGACTGCCAGAACGGAGTGAAGGCAATTTTTGGCAATGCAGCGCTGCGGGAAGAGATGGCGCAGGCCGGGCTGGCGTTTTCCTCGGCGAATTCGATCAATATCGGGCGTCTGGTGCCGCAGATTGCCTATTATGTCTATGCGTATGCCCGCCTGCTGCGGGAGGGGGAGATCGCGGAGGGCGAAGAGATCCACATCGCGGTGCCGACCGGAAATTTCGGCAACATATTAGCTGCCTATTATGCGCGCCGGATGGGACTGCCGGTGAAAAAACTGCTGTGCGCGTCCAATGAAAATAAGGTGCTCTACGACTTTTTTGCCACCGGCTCGTATGACCGTAAGCGCCCCTTTATCCTGACAAGCTCCCCCTCAATGGATATTTTGATTTCCAGCAATTTGGAGCGGCTGATCTATGAGATTACCGGTTTTGACGCAAAGGCGACGGCGGCCTTTATGCAGAGCCTGGCCGGGAACGGAAGCTATGAGATCACAAAAGAAATGAAACAGCGTCTGGAGCCGTTTTACGGCGGTTTTGCCACGGAAGAGGAGGGGGCGGCGGAGATTGCCGGCGTCTTTGACCGCTGCGGGTATGTGATGGACACGCATACGGCGGTGGCCTCGGCGGTGGCTTCGGCGTACCGTAAAAATACGGGGGATACGACAAAGATGCTTGTGGCATCAACGGCCAGCCCCTATAAATTCGCGCCCAGTATTCTGCGGGCGCTAAAGCCTGAGTTTATGGCAGGGGTCCAAAAGGCAGAGCCGGACAATAAAACCGAACCCGGGCAGAGAAACGGCGAACGGCGTTCTGCCAAGGCAGACGACGAAACGAAGGCGGCCTTTGCTTGTGTGGACGAACTGTCCCGTCTGAGCGGTATGAAAATCCCGGCGGCGGTGGAGGAACTGCGCTCTGCCAAGCTTCGCCATCGCCGGCTCTGCCCGGTGGAGGGGATGGAAGCAGAGGTTAAGGACCTCCTGAACCTTGTACGATGAAAAAGGAGATTGCAAAGGCGGCCGTACTGCTTTTGGTGATCGCCGGGGCCGCCTGGTGCCACCAAAGAGCCAGGAAGCAGCAGGGGCTGTCGTGGAGGGAGTACGGCGGCCGGATGCTGATTGGCCGGGAGGGAAAAGGGCATGTGCCGCAGTACGATTTTCTGCGGGCCCTGACTACGCTGCTTGTGCTGCTGTATCACAGCGCGGCGATGGCACAAGGGAAGATGAACGGGGAATTATCGGTGTCCGGCGGGATTCTGTCGGCGGTTGTCATTCTCAGTTACAGCTGCAACATGCTGTTTGTGGCGCTGAGCGGCGCGCTGGTCCTGCCCTGGCGGGAAGAGTCTGCCGCCCGGTTTTACGCCCGCCGCTTTTCGCGGGTCGTGATTCCGCTGATTCTGTACTATCTGTTTTATCTGCGGTGTACCGGCGGGCTGGTCTTGTCGCCGGCATCGTTTTTGGCGGCCGCCCGGACGATTGTAAGAGGGCCGGATAACTGGACGCCTCATTTTTGGCTGATTTATACAATTCTGGGGCTGTACCTGTCGGCGCCGTTTCTGCGGTACGCGCTGAAACATATGCCGGAGCAGGCCCTTAAAGGGACCGGGGTTCTGATCCTGGCCGGCGCTTCGGTGAAAACGCTGTGTACGTTCTTTTACATAGAATGGGGGTTGAATTCCTTCCTTTTTGACTGGACCGGCGTATTTGTGCTCGGGTATCTGGCGGCCCGGCCGATGGAGAGACGGCAGGAGAAGCTTTTGCAGGCAGCCGGAGCCGTTTCGGCTGCGGTGCTGGTGCTGTTGTTTTGGTTTTGGCCGCAGTTTGGTCCGCAGCTGGCGTTTGAATCTCCGTTTATGATGCTGTTTGTATGGGCGGTGATGCGCTCGGTCGGCCGGCGGCGGAGAAAAAACGGCATCGCGGTGCGCCTGGTCAGCCGTTACAGCTATTCGATTTTGCTGATCCACTGGTACATTATGTTTATATGGGGAGAGGGGACGCTGGGACTCACGCCGTTTTTGTGGGGCGAAGAGCGGGTTCTGGCGGGCATCCTTTGGCAGGTGTCGGTTTCCCTGGGGCTCAGTCTTTCGTTTGCGGTGGTTTTTGACCAGACGGCGGTGATCCTGGCGCGGTCGCTCTGGGAGTCCCTATTGGCGTTTTGTAGGAGAAAAAGAGGGATTGACGTTATTTTATAAACAGAATAGCGATTGACATTTTTGGAAAAAAGAGAGATAATAAGGAAGATGTTTCGGGAGCCCTTGGCCCCTTGCAGAAACAGGATTTTAAGAACAAGAAAAAAATCAGGACAGAGGAGGACACAAAACAATGTCAACGAAAGCATACTATCCCATCAGTGAGATTGGAAAGGGAAAGGTTGGCTTTTCTAAGACCCGGTCGATCATCGAAGCTGCTTTTTACGGCAATAACGTGGTAAAGGTGAATACTCTGAAGGAAGCCTATGAACTGGCAAAAAATTCCCCCGGTACGATCGTGACCGACATGCCCGTATACAGAGGCGAGGAGTTTGGCCTGGAGAAGGACGCGAAGGTTCTGCTGTTCAACGACGGCGCGATCACCGGCCGTTATGCGACCGCCCGCCGTATTTCCGGCGAGCCCGGCGTGGACTGCGCGGCTTTAGATATCGTGGCGATGGATGCGGTGTATGAGTCCCGCTGGAAAACCATGTATCACGCGGAAGTGTTTGTAGGCCTGGATCCGGAATTCATGGTTAAGGCGCATCTGCTGATTCCCGAAGGCGAAGAGAACATCATGTACAACTGGATGTTAAACTTCCAGTATATGTCCGACGAATACGTAAAGATGTATAAGAATTCCAAGCCCGTAGGCGACGGCAAGGAAGCCGACATCTATATCTTCTCCGATCCGCAGTGGACCGGCTCGGATCGTCCGAACGTGTCCTTAGACTGCCTGTCCGATCCGCAGAAAAAGACGGTCTGCTATTTCAACACCGAGACCAACTGCGCCTGCATCCTGGGCATGCGTTACTTCGGCGAACATAAAAAAGGCACTTTGACCATGGCGTGGGCGATTGCCAACCGCAACGGCTATGCTTCCTGCCACGGCGGCCAGAAGGAATACACGCTGTCAGACGGCAGCAAGTACGTGGCTTCCGTATACGGCCTGTCCGGCTCCGGCAAGTCCACTTTGACCCATGCCAAGCACGGCGGCAAGTACGAGATCAAGGTGCTGCATGACGATGCGTTCATCATCAATACCGATACCTGCGCTTCGATCGCCCTGGAGCCGACCTACTTTGACAAGACGGCCGACTATCCGACCGGCTGCGACGACAACAAGTACCTGCTGACCGCGCAGAACTGCTCGGCGACCTTGGATGAGGACGGCAAGATTCAGCTGGTGACCGAGGATATCCGCAACGGCAACGGCCGTGCGATCAAGTCCAAACTGTGGTCCCCGAACCGCGTAGACAAGATCGATGCGCCGGTGAATGCGATCTTCTGGATCATGAAGGATCCCACGATCCCGCCGGTAGTAAAACTCAAAGGCGCTTCCCTGGCTTCCGTAATGGGCGCGACCCTGGCGACCAAGCGTTCTTCCGCAGAGCGTCTGGCTCCCGGCGTAGACCCCAATAAGCTGGTGGTGGTTCCCTACGCAAATCCGTTCCGCACCTATCCGCTGGCAAACGACTATGAGAAGTTCAAGAAGCTGGTAGAGGAGAAGAACGTAGACTGCTACATCGTCAACACCGGCGATTTCATGGGCAAGAAGGTAAAACCGGCCGATACGCTGGGCATCCTGGAAGCCATCGTTGAGGGCAAGGCTGACTTCCACAAATGGGGTCCCTTCTCCGACATCGAGATCCTCGATTGGGAAGGCTTTATCCCGGATATGAACGATCCGGAGTACGTAAGCCAGCTGAAGGCCCGCATGAACGACCGCGTGAACGAGATCGAGAACTTTGCGGTGGCAAAGGAGGGCTATGATAAGCTGCCCGACGATGCGCTGGAGGCGATCAAAAGGGTTGTGGCGGAGCTGAACTAATTTGAGTCAGATTATTTTGTAATTGTCTGGCGATAATGGAATAAAAAAGAGAACCGGCAGGTTGAGATGCGTTTCGGCCTGACGGTTCTTTTTTTGAAGAAAAATTGTAAATTTAAATGATGTCCTATTTTACAATTGTCTGTTTTATAAAACTATTCTAAAAATATGCAATTTTATTTCCAAATAAGGTCAAAAAATATGCAGAATCCTTGACGCAGAAAGAAAACGTCTGTAAAATGATTGTAACACCATCAAAGAGAGGAGAAGGGATTCATGCTCAAGCGCAAGATGGCCGATACACTTCTGGAATGGAAGAAAAACAAAAAGCAGGAGTGCCTTTTGGTAAAAGGGGCCCGTCAAATTGGAAAGACCTACAGCATCGACCTGTTTGGCCGGGAGCATTATAACAGCTATATCTATATCAATTTTCTGGAAACGTCCCGGATGAAGGAAATCTTCGACGGCGACCTTTCCGCAGAAGAGATATACAAGAGAATGACCCTGCTGCTTCCGGGCATACGGTTTGTGGAGAGGGATACGCTGATTTTCCTGGATGAGATACAGGCCTGTCCCCAGGCCAGGACGGCTCTTAAATTTCTTGCCATCGATGGTCGTTTCGATGTGGTTGCCTCCGGCTCTTTGCTGGGCATCAGCTACCGTGAGGTCGCCTCGATTCCGGTAGGCTATGAGACACAGCTGGAAATGCATGCTCTGGATTTTGAAGAATTTCTCTGGGCGATTGGGATGGAGGATACTGCCATCGGCTATGTGCGGGAATATTTTGACAAAAAGGAGAAGGTTCCGAATGCGATACAGGAAGCAATGATAAAGTATCTGCGGGAATATATTACGGTCGGCGGAATGCCGGCCGTGGTGAACTGCTATGTGGAGGAGAAGCATTTTGGACGAGTCCATCAGGAACAGCAGAAAATTATTGACAGCTACCTCACTGATATTTCCAAATATGCTTCCCTGACAGAGAAGCCAAAGGCTAAAAACTGTTATCTCTCTATTCCCAGGCAGCTGGCCAAAGAATATAAAAAATTCCAATTCTCCGTAGTGGAGAAGGGCTCATCTGCCCGAAAATACGCCAACAGCCTGGAGTGGCTTCGGGACGCGAACCTGGTTCGCTACTGCTATAACGTCAGTATCCCATCCTTTCCTTTATCCGCCTATGAGCGGGAGGATCAGTATAAGGTGTATTTAAATGACGTCGGGCTTTTGACGGCCATGTACGGCTTTGATATGAAAAAAGCGATTATAGACGACACGCTGACAGGAAGCGCCAAGGGAGGGATTTACGAAAACCTGATTGCCGATGTTTTTGTAAAAAAGGGATACCGGCTGCATTATTACAAAGCAAAGGACAATACGCAGGAAGTCGAATTTCTGCTTACAAAAGAAGCGAAGGTTGTCCCGGTGGAGGTAAAAGCCGGAAACGGATCGTCCATTTCCCTGAATGAATTATTGAAGCGCCCGGAAATCGAGTATGGCTACAAGCTGATTTCCGGGAACGTAGGCGTATCCGGAAAAAAGATTGTGCTTCCGCTTTATATGGCGATGTTTTTATGAGCGCTTTCTTAGGAGCCGCAGGAAAAGCCGTTATTTTTCTGCAGCTCCTTACCGCTTAAGCCCCTTGACCCGCTCAATCAAATCCCTGGCAAAAAATGCCTCCACCATATGCTGAACCGAAGGCCGCGTCGCCTTATAAAACAGCGGCGCGATCATCGTCACTACGATCTGCGTCGTAAGCGTAGCGGCGGAAGCGCCGGTAGCGCCGAGCGGCGGGATCAGCAGGGCATTGAGCACGAGGTTGACGGCGACGCCCCAGATCGGAAAGAGCTCCGAATAGCGGTTGAGCCCCTCGCAGACCAGCCAGGTCGAGCGGGAGACAGCCAGATGGGAAAAGAGCGTGCTCCAGATCAGCAGGTACAGGCTGGGGACGCTGGCCATGTATTCGGCCCGGTAGAACGTGGCAAAGAACCAGCGCCCGAACAGCATGACGCCGACGCCGGCCGCGATCCCGATCCAGATAATAATCGAGTACAAAGTGCGCACACGCTCCAGATAATTGGTCTGGGACGCATGTCCCTCCATGATCGCCGGGCGGTAGGAGGTCATGATGGCATTGGGGAGGAAAACCCAGACCATGGAAATACCGTAGGCGGTATTGTAGACGGCAATTTCCGCATCGGTACAGAGGTTGCCAAGCATCAGACGGTCCATCTCCGAATAAATCATCGTAATCATCGAAGCGAGGATAAAATGCTTGCTCTGATGCAGAAGGCGCCGGCACCAGGGATAAGAAAAACGCAGGCGCGGCCGCGCCTCTCTGAAAAACATAAAGCCAAGGATCAGGCAGATAACCAGGGCGTCGAGCGTATAGGAAAAGGCGAAATAGGGATCGGATTTCTGCGTTACCAGGATATAGATTTTCCAGCCGGCCACAATCGTATAGGTGATGGCTTTGGCGATGGACACATGCTTGCTCTCCAGCCGCGATTGAAAATAAAAATCGATCAGATCGGACAGCCGGAAGAGCAGCTGCAGAGAGATCAGGAAGGCAATCAGCTGATAAAACGGCTCAAAGCCCTTGGTAAAGCCTACTAACAAGAGCATGCAGACGATGGACAGAAGGCCGGAAAAAAGGCGCATAGCGAGGGCCGTGCCCATGATGGTGTCGCGCTCTTTTGGATGGGCGGTCAGCTCCTTGATGATGACGTATTCCAATCCCAGGGCTGACAGCGACAGAAATACATTGACAAAAGCGCTGCAGTAGCCAATGGCGCCCCAGGAATCCGGTTCAATGTAGTTGATGGTAGCGATCTGGATAAAAAAGGAAATGGCGGCCTGGATCAGCCGTTCACTGATGATCCAGATGGAATTATTGACCACCCGGTTGGTAATACTCTTTTTTTCTTTCATATTATTATAAACCACTCTCTGCTTCGGATTTTGTGTTAAAAAGTCGGCCCCTGGCGTTGACGTACTCATTTTTGACAGAGCACGGCTACAGCCGGCGCATTACCATCTTACACCAGAAGGGACAAAAGGAAAAGAACTTTTGTAAATTTTAAGATTTTAAGAAGATTTTCCGCGGACGGTTGACTTTCGCTTCGATGTCGGATAGAATGAAAAATGTTAAAATTCTGTAAATATTATAAACAAAGGAGTACGGAATGCAGCCTTTTGCAGGAAGAAAGAGAAGGTGGGGGGATCGCAACGACGGCTATCTGGTCCGCAATATGGACCCGATGAGCAAAGTGGTCCCTTATATTATGACAACCATGACGGACAGCTGGGTCTTGTTTGAGGACAAGATCGATATTACGCATACCCAGGAATTTATCCGCGATATGCGGGCCGGCCGGATTCCCGGCCTGACGCTCTACCAGGTGATTTTTGCCGCCATGGTGCGCACGGTATCCCAGGTACCGCAGATCAACCGGTTTGAGCAGAACCGCCGCGTGTACGCCAGAAACCATATCAAGATGGCAATGGTGGTGAAGAAGGGCATGAGCCTGGCCGGGGAGCGCACCACGCTGATGCCGTTCTTTGATCCGGCGGATACGCTGGATCAGGTGGTGGAAAAAATCAATGGCGAGATGAACAAGATTGACCGCACCGTGACCTCGGTGGAGGAGGACGAGAATAAGACAAATTTTGACGCGCTGGAGGTAGCGCTTTCCAGCATCCCTAATTTTCTGATGAAGTTCGTATTCTGGCTTTTGAAGCGGCTGGACAAATGGGGGCTGCTGCCGAGGGCGCTGACCGATTTAAGCCCGTTCCATACAACGGCTTTTATCACCAACATGGGTTCGTTCGGTATGGATGCGGTATACCATCATATCTATGAATTTGGCACGCTTTCAATCTTTGGCGCCATCGGCAACAAGGAAGTCGTATATGAAACCCAGCGGGACGGCAGCGTGAAGCGACGGGTGTATCTGCATATGAAGTTCGTCGCGGACGAGCGGATCACCGACGGATTTTCCTACGGACTGGCCTTCAAACATATTAAATCGTACATCGGCAAGCCGGAGAAGCTGTTAGATCCGCCGGAGACAGTGGTCGAGGACGTGATCGACAAGCCGAAGCGCAAGAAGAAATAGCCGCCCTAAGCGTGGCAGCGGGCAAAAAGCTGCTGTTTGACCGGCAGAAGCGCGATCAGCAGGAGATTGCCGAGCAGACCGATGGCAATGCATTCGCTCAGGCCTACCGTAAGCATTAAGTACAAAATTGCATCCGGTACGCCGTAGGCAAAGCGCAGCACCCAGGGAACAATCAGCGTATTGGAAAGGATCGGCGGCAGGCATACGAGCCATTTGTGCCGGCGTAGCCGGTAAGAAAGCAGCGCGCCAATCAGCGTAGCCAGCGAACCGAAAACCACATCGAGCAGGGGCGCCCCGGCCAGAAGATTGGCTAAAAAGCAGCCGATCGTTACGCCGGGCACAGCCGCCGGTGTGAAGAAGGGCAGGATGGTTAAGGCCTCCGCAAAACGGAACTGGATGGCTCCGAAGGCGAAGGAGGCAAAGGGCAGAGTGAGCACCACATAGAGGGCGGCGATCACGGCCCCGTAGGCCAGGAAGGTTACTTTGTTTTGATTTTCTTTCATACGTTTTCTCTCCTTTAGTTTTGTTTTACGTGTGGAAGGTTGCGAACACACGGATTAAAAGTCCGGGAAAGCCTTGTTATAGGGGCGTTCCCGGACTTTTATTATAGAGGAAAATGGGAAAAAGTCAAGAGGCTGACTCAAGTTTTGACTCAACTTAGGAGGCCGATAGAGAAAAACAGAGGGAAGGAGAGAAAAGTCGGAAAAGAAGAGGGGTAGACTCTGGGCAAAGGAAAGGGAACGACATGTTGATCTGTTAAAAACCGGCAGATGCGCTAAAAAGCAGTAGAAAAGTCTGGCTATTCTGGCCACAGACAAACCCGCTTTGCGGCGTTATGATAGGGCTATCCAATGAAGGGAGGATAGCTGGAATAAGAAATAATACTGTTTTAGTAAGGAACAGAGGCAAGCCGGTAACCAAAATAAGCATCCATTTTTGGTTACTGGGCCGTGTCCTTGTAGAAATAGCAAGAGCCAGAGGAAAAAGGAGAAGCAAGACCAGAAAAACCAAGCAACCGTTTCTTGTAATTCCTGCAGAGATTGTGTATAATAAAGAGGAAGAAGAAACCACAAAATCATACGAAAACGGAGAGGGAACAGGCAGGGACAGACAAAGGAGGTATGAAGTGGCAGAGACAGAAGGCAAGAAAACCATGGAAAAGACAGGAAAAGAGGAAGCCCAGACATTAGCAGAAAAAGAATGGGAAAAACTGGGCATTGAAAACGATTTTATGTTCGGAAAGATTATGCGTAAACCGGAGTTATGCCAGGAGTTATTAGAGGCGATCTTCCCGGAGATGGAAATCGGCCGCATTGAATACCCGGAAGTACAGAAAAGCATAGCGGAGGACAGAGATGCCCGGGCCATTCGGCTGGATGTGTACGTGCGAAGCAGCAACAAGACCGTGTTCTCAATCGAGATGCAGGTATTGAACCGTGGGAACTTAGAGAAGCGGAGTCGGTACTATCAAAGCCTGATTGATTTACAGCTATTAGATAAAAGCGTAGATTACAAGAAACTGAATGACTGCTATGTGATTTTTATCTGTCCGTTTGACCTGTTCGGGACGGAGAGACACAAGTACACGTTTAAAAACTTCTGCATAGAGGAACCGAAGTTAGAACTGGGAGACGGAACCGGAAAGATATTTTTGAACGCCAAAGGGACGCAGGAGGATGTAGGAGAAAACCTGAAAGCATTCTTAGACTATGTAGCGGGAAAGAAGTCGGATAATGATTTTGTGAAGCGTCTGGACGAGGAAGTAAGGCAGGCGCGAAAAAATAGGGAATGGAGGCATGAATATATGACGTTGCGCATAAGAGATTTAGAAAATTTGGAAGAGGGTAGAGCAGAGGGTAGAGCAGAGGGCAGAGTAGAGGGCAGAGCAGAGGGCAAATATGAGAGTTTAGACAGCCTTTTGAAAAATAATCCATTGATTGGAGTAGAGAAAGGGGCTGCATTGTTGGATTTTGGAGCAACAGAGTTAATAGAGTACAAAAAAACCAGAGGCTTAGAGCCAGTAGGAGTGTAATCGGCGGGTAGAGTAACCGTTATACCGTTTAGAGGGCGCGAAAGCGCCCTTTTTTTTAGGCAAGGATTGAAAAGGAGCACTGGCAAAAAGGGAGTTTTGCGACATCCCGCGATCAAGTTAGGAAAATCTTTTCGCATCTCCCTGCCGCTTATAAAGAGCGAAAGAGGGAAAAACAGCAACATGCAGCGGTCTAGTTGAGAGAGTTTCAGATCGTTCCCACGCAGCGGAGCGGAGATTTTAACCGTTCCCATTGAAAAATTCAGCGAGTCGTTTGGATGAAAATTGGATTCAGCGACCGTTCACTATCATGTAAAGAAAATTCTTCGGCATTTCCCTGCCGCTTCCAGGAAAGAAAAACGAAAAAAAAGGTGACATGCCGTTGTCTAGTTAAAAAGGTTTTGGAACACCGACACGCCTAACCTTTTTAAATTTTAACCATGCACCTTGCTTTTAAAGGAAGAGGAAGGCAGAGAAAAGCAGAGAAAAGAAAAGGGGAAAAAGTCAAGAGGCTGGCGGCAAAAACCACAGCCGTTTCTTGCATTTCCGATGCCGATTGTGTATAATATTAAAAAGGAACAGACCATAAAAACATAAGAAAAAAGCAAAAAGGGTCGCAGATACAATCGAAAGATCGAGGTGAGAAAGTGGCGAATCCAATTTATAAATATGAAACGCAAATCCAGGAGGCCGACAGGCCGGGCGGCGCATACGTCGCCTTTCCCTACGACGTCCGAGCGGAATTCGGCAAAGGGCGGGTAAAGGTACATGCCACATTTGATGGAGAACCATACGACGGCAGCATTGTCAATATGGGAGTGAAAAACGCGGACGGAAGCATCTGTTATATCATCGGCCTGTGCAAAGATATTCGCGCCAAGATCGGTAAGCAGCCAGGCGATACCGTGTCCGTGACGATCGCAGAACGGGAATGATCCCGCATATGCGGCCAACGCGGCGGGCTGTCAGGATGAAAGCCGGAACAAACGGAAAGGAATGCGTTTTTATGGAGAATGAAAAAGTATATCAGATGGAATTTGCCAAAATTTATCCGCTCCTCGTAAACAAAGCCATGAAAAAGGGCAGGACGAAAGAGGAAGTGGACACCATAATTTGCTGGCTTACAGGATACGATCGGGTCGAATTAGAAAAACTTTCGCAAGGCCCAGTTCTTTATGGAGAATTTTTCCAAACGGCTCCCCGGCTAAACGAAAACCGGCTGAAGATCAAGGGCGTGGTCTGCAAAGTAAGGGTAGAAGAGATCGAAGAGCCCCTGATGCGGACAATCCGTTGTCTGGATAAGATGATTGACGAACTTGCCAAGGGAAAGGCCATGGATCAGATCCTGCGCGCCTAAAACGGGCGTGCCATAAAAATCAAAAAAGCCCTGCTGAAAATGAGTCTGTATGACATGGATTTCAGCAGGGCTTTGAGCGCGGGCCGCGGCGGCGCAGGAAAGCGAGAGAGAATCAGTGGTTTCCTTTTAGTAAAATACTAATCTTTTTATAAATGACAGCCGTCACCAGGCTGACAACGACGCCCTTTATAAGATTAAACGGAGCGACGGCAATCAGACAGAAGGTCCATACGTTTGAAATCGCCGGGTTAATGGCAGCGCCTGCTTCGAGGATGCTTTCAAGCGGCATGAAGCTGGAATAAAAAGGAAGCATCACGTAGGCGTTTAAGAAAACACCGGCAGCAACCATGATAACCGTACCGACGGCCATACCGAGAATGGCGCCCTTTTTATTTTTGCGCAGCTGGTACACGATGCCGGCCGGAACGACCAGGGCGCAGCCGATGCTGAAATTTGCCAGTTCACCGACGCCGAAGGTGGTACTGCTGTTTAAGAGAAGGTTGACAAGGATCTTCAGAAGTTCAATTACGACGCCGGCGATCGGGCCTAATAAAAAAGTGCCGACTAATACCGGAATTTCGGCAAAATCCAGCTTGTAAAAGCTGGGGGCGATAAAGGCGATGGGGAAAGAAAACAAGGTCAGGACGCCGGCCAGCGCGCCTAACATACCCATGATGGCCAGATTTTTGGTGGTGAAAAATTTGTTTTTGTTCATTGTACGTTTCCTCCTTGGATTAAAAAGTGATGGTGAAACAAAAAAAGCCCTCCGGACATAAGCCTGAGGGTAGCATAAAAAAACAAAAAAGCGTCTTTTCCCATCCGGACTATAACCGTCGGTGCCGGAATTTCGCCGGCTCAGCCGCAACTGCGGGTCATGGACTATACCATCGGTAGGGGATTTCACCCTGCCCCAAAGACTTCTTCGATTCAGTTTTGAAAGAAGGTCTGTGTGCCAGACGCTATCTGTATATAAGAGTATAATGTGTTTTGGCGGATTTGTAAAGTATTTTTTTGGCAAAATCCTACCAGACAAAATCCGGCCGGATTTTTATGCTGCGGATTTTTATGTTCGGGAAGAGACGCAGGACGGCTCCAGCAGATAGCCGCTGTTTCGCAAAGCGGCTTCGATCTGTTCTAGGACGGCTTCGGAGGCAGCCTCTACGGTGTGCAGATGTACGCCGTCGGAGATCGGAAACAGGGGGCCGGAACTGCTTTCGGCCAGGAGCCTGCAGAACCGTTCCACATCCGCGGGCGTAGAGAGATTCAGATCCGCGCGCAGTTCCCCATATACGTCGTGTTCGACGATTACGTCGAGCACATACCCGCCCAGGGCGACAATGGTTGCCAGCTCGTCGTAAATTTCCTCATGACTGTGCTTTACAAGATATGCGCGCCGCCAGCTGCGTGTGGGGGGAACGTGGAGCAGATACCCCTGGGCAGTCGCCAGGATGGGGTGCTCCGTGCGCAGCAGTGCAATGTCCTGGACGATGACCTGGCGGCTTACGCCCAGCATACCGGACAGAGAACTGCCGGAAATCGGCCCGGAAGTCCTCGATAGTAATCGAATAATTTCTTGTCTGCGTGCCTTGCCGTCCATACGTACCTCCTGTCTGAAAGCGATCGCCTGCTTGTATTTTAACACGTATGCAAAAAAATTCAAGAGCGGACGCAGACTCTTGCGAAGCGCTTTAAATTCTGTTATACTGTTAAGAACAACGGGGTCCGGAGGAAAAAATGAAAAAGCAGCAACTGTGAGAAACGGAGCCTGCGGGGAAGGCCCGGCAGAAAGGACGCGGGACGGCGATGGAAGGAAAGAACGACAATTGGTTTAGAACAATGTGGCGGTTATTTTATCCGCTGTTGTTGCATTTTGGGATTATGGTATTGGTTTCTACGGTCTGGAGCCTGATTGTATATCTGATAGTCATAGAGAAAAACTGGTCGGCCGACGGGGCTTCGGTCCTGGAACAGCTGCAGGAAATAGGTTATCAGGCGATGGAGGGGATGCTGCGTTCGAGTTATTATATTATGATTATCGCGAACTTGATTACGCTGCCGTTTTTACACCTGTTTTACCGGCAGGATAAGAAACAGCGGGAGAAAGTGAAGCCGGAAATAAAATATAACCGCGCGTCGCCGATGGAATATGTGGTGCTGGCGGTTGTGGCTTTTGGAGCCTGCATCGGGTTCAATGGTCTGATTGCGGGGATTGGCCTGACCCAGGCGGACAAAGCCTATCAGGAGGTTTCGGAACTTCTGTACTCGGCAAGCCTGCCGGTGCAGCTGGCCGGCACGGCTCTGCTCACGCCGGTTTTTGAGGAATATATGTTTCGCAGGGTGATGTACAACCGGCTCAAGGACAATAATATGTCCATAGGAATGGCAATGATTACGGTTTCGCTGGTTTTTGGCCTGTATCACGGAAATATAGTGCAGATGCTGTACGCGTTCCCTCTCAGCTGTATGATGGTTTACACATATGAAAAATATCATAGTTTCCTTGCGCCCTGTTTGTTTCACATAGTGGCGAACGGCGCGTCGGTGCTGATTACGGGAACAGACCTCTTTGACTTTCTCTTCAGCGGCCGGATTATGATGCTTTTGACAGGCGGCGTAGGGCTGGTCGTCGTATACTATGGCTTGCGCATAATAAAAGACACGGTAAAGCTGGAACCGGTGGACCCGGCCAGCAAGGTGGAACTGTAGAAAGAAAAAACCTGAGAAAGAACCTAAAAAAGAACCTAAAAAAGAACCTAAAAACGCCTGGCCTCCTGTCGAATCGGGGAAGCCGGGCGTTGCGTTTTTACACGATCACCCGCAGCTGACGGGTACGGCAGGAGAGAGTGACATCGCTGTGAAGGCCTAAGCTTTCTCCGTCCGCGTGGACGGCGCAGGGCGCCTCCATATGAACGGTTAATTCTTTGCAGCGGTAAGTGCGGACAATATTGCAGCGTGTGTGCATTCCGACAAAGGCCAGAAGGAGCGGCGGAATCATTTTGAGCCGGGTAACATGGGAAAAAACACAGATGTCAAACTGCCCGTCGCAGGGATCCGCCTTGGGAGCGAATTTAAACCCGCCGCCCTCATATTTCTGAACATGGGTGGATAAAAAGGCGATATCTTTTAAAGGGATTTTTTTAATACCGTCTAAAATAAGCTGTCCGGAAACACGGCGCATCCGAAATAAGCTTTGAAGGCCGATAAAGATATAGCTGAGTTTAGATAAATGAATGCGGCACAAAAACCTCTTGAAAGCGCTGGCATCAAGCCGCTGGCAGACGGCGGCGTCAAAACCAATGCCGCTGCTGACGGCAAACCGGCGATGATTGATATTGCAGATATCACAAGAAAGAACGCCGTAATCGAGAAAACGAAAATAGCGCGGGTGCAGGATCCGATGAAGCGCCCTCTGAGGGGTTTTGGGAATACGCATGCTGCGGGCAAAATCGTTGCCGGAGCCGGTGGGAATATAGCCTAACGTCACCTGCGAGGACACATGCAGCCCGTCCAGGACTTCATTGAGAGTGCCGTCGCCGCCCACCGCCACAACCACCTGGCTGGAGGCAGGCTCTGTCTGGCCGGAGGTAAGGCGGGCGGCCAGCTCTCTGGCATGGCCGGGCCGTTCGGTCAAATAAACCTGATATTCTGCTGTACTTTTTTTGAGTTCCACTTCCAGCCGCCGCCAGATTTGAGCCCCTTTTCCGGAGCGGGACTGGGGATTTACAATAAAATAGTACATAAATAACCTCGATATTTGTCACAAAAAGTAATAAGACCTGCGGGCCGGCCTTTAGAGGCATTATATCATATTGTAAGAAAAATGAATATAGCTTCGGGGGATTGTTTATGAAAAGTTTATACTCCTGTTGAAAAAGAGCCGAAAAAAATCTTTTTGTAAAAAAATAAAAAACGCTTGACATTTTTAGGGAAATCCGCTATACTAGCAAAGCAGTCTTGAAACAGACAGCAACGAGGGGTCTTAGCTCAGCTGGGAGAGCATCTGCCTTACAAGCAGAGGGTCATAGGTTCGAGCCCTATAGGCCCCATCGTGGCGGAATAGCTCAGTTGGCTAGAGCATACGGTTCATACCCGTAGTGTCGAGAGTTC
>JAAWCS010000072.1 GCA_022793375.1 Lachnospiraceae bacterium | reverse complement strand
GGGCTTCCGGTTCCGGGAAAACAACATTGCTTAATTTAATAGCCACAATAGACAAGCCGACAAATGGGACAATACGAATAAGCGGGCAGAATATAGCCGATATGCCAGACGAAGCTGCGGCAGAATTTCGCCGCAGACATTTAGGCTTTGTTTTTCAAGAATACAATTTGCTTGAAACTTTGACTATCTATGAAAATATTGCGCTTGCTTTGACAATTAAAGAGGTTTCCAAAGAAAGCGTTCGTCCAACGATTCAACGTTTATCTGAAAAGCTGGATCTATCGGCAATATTAGATAAATTTCCCTATGAGGTATCGGGAGGACAGCGGCAGCGCTGCGCCTGCGCCCGTGCTATTGTGGTTAATCCGGATATTATACTTGCGGACGAGCCTACCGGGGCGTTAGATTCCCACGCTGCCAGACAGCTTTTAGACACTCTTGCAATGCTTTGCAGAGAGTACGGCGCAACAATATTGATGGTCACACATGATGTCATGGCTGCCAGCTATTGCGATCGGATTTTGTTTATGAAAGACGGCGAAATAAAGACGTCCTTAAACCGGGAACAGGAAAACAAACAGACCTTTTTTGCAGACATTTTAAAGAAAATAGCATGGGTAGAGGGAGAAAGCCATGATATACTTGAAGTTGTCAATCCGTAATGCCAAGCGGTCTTTTACAAATTATCTTTTATATGTTGTTACCATGACCATCCTTTTAGCGGTTATAGAGGTATCTAATTGTATCGCCATTATAGGAGAATTAGCGGGTTTTCAAGTAATTTCTCTGCCATTGTTAATCGCGGCCATTCAAATAGTTTTAGTCGGATATATAGACTTATTTCTGCTGAAGCAGCGGGCCAAAGAATTCGCAAGCTAGTTATTATTGGGTATGGAAAAAAAGAGAGTAACCCGGCTGTTCCTATGCGAAGTCTTGTTGATTGGCTTTTGCTGCTATATAGCAGGAACGACAATCGGTTTTTCTCTATATGGATTTTGGTATTTCCGTGAGCCATTGCACGAAATAAAACATTTCGGATACCTTTATGGTAAAAGTATGTTATATACGTTTCTGTTTTTTTGCCTTATTGAAGCAATATGCTCTTTTCAATTGAGGAGGCGTTTAGACAAGCTGCCAATAAGGGAGCTGATGTATGAAAGAAACCGCAACCAAGGCGTAAAAAATATAGAAAACTATAAAAAATGGGGCATTCTTTTCTTTTTGAGTTTTGCGTGCTTCATCGGTTGCGTTTGCAGCATTGTCTTTTTGCCGGAAGTTTATATTGTTTATCCCGTATCTGTTGCAGCAATTCCTTTGCTACTATCTGTTTTTGCCTTTTACAAATGGGTGTTTGGCTATTTATATGCGTACAGGCGAATGAAATCCATTCGGATCTATCAAAAAGACCGGCTGTATATTATGGCAAATGTAACGTCTAATTTCAAAACGGCTGCTCTGGTGAATGCTGTTTTTTGCACCTGCTTTTTGTTTTCCTGGAGTTCTTTTGTAACCGGAATGTTGATATTGCAGCCAGGATTTCAGCTTTTTGATACGGCTGTGCGACAGTGGATGGGAACTTCACAAATAAGTATCTGCATCGTGTTTCTGGTTATTTATTTTTCGATACTTTCTTTACAGCAGGTTATAGAGGTCAGACAGAATTCAAAAAGCAATCCGATCATGCGCTGTATGGGAAAAAGCAATACGCAGATCGCAAAACTTATGAATAAGCAGATCGCTATTAAATTGGCTTCTCCCATGGTAATGGCTTTATTAATTATTTTATTCTGCATACCGTTACTGAATGGAAAAATGAACTTAATGCTGCCGGCGTCTTTGAAGAATATTCTGCTCAAATTAACGGGTGAGTTTGGGGCGTGTATCGCAGTTTTTTATATTTGCTATTTTGGAATTGTAAGCGCTATGAGCAAACGGTATATGCAACCATAAACCACGCAATACCCTATGTGGAAAAAGGCCGCTGCCTCCCAGCCTTTCAAGCCCTGGAAGCAGCGACCTTTCGTCAAACGGTTTTTATGGGTTTAATTGTTACAAATTTGCCACATATGTTCCCAGCACCATGCCAAGCGTATTGGCGATTCCCAGGGATTCGCCGGGAATCGAAGTAGTGTACTGCATGCCGAAACGGCCGCCGCAGCTGTTGCCGCAGGCAAAGAGACCGGGAATCGGCTCAAAATCCTCGCCCAGCACCTGCTGATTATCATCGGTCAGCAGGCCGCCGGTGGTCACCAGCATGGAGCCAAAGGTTTTCTGGCCGCCGTAAGCAAAAAGGGTTCCCTCCAGACGGCGCAGCAGGCTCGGCTCTTTGCCGAAATCATCATCCACACCAGCGTCGCAGATTTCATTGTAGCGGTCTACGGTGGCAATGAATTGATCCAGGTCAGCGCCCGTAAAGCCCAGGCGCTTGCCCAGCTCGGCTGCATCCTTGCCGGCATACACCGTCGTTACGCCCATGTTCTGCACTTCAAAGCCCGCGTCGCCGGCTTCTATGGCCCCTTTCATGATGTCGTCCAGTCCGGCGTCCTCATTGTTTGCATAGTCTACTGCCATATGACCGGGCGCCTGATACGTGATATCCTCGCGGATGCCCTCGTCAAAGACCGTATAGATCATGCCGTCCGGCTCCTTGGCGCCGGCCATGGCTGCCAGGACGATGTCGCCAAAGCCTTCGTTGCAGTAGCGTTTGCCGTGCTTATTGACCCACAAAGCCGCGGTCGTGCCGATCGGGTCGCCCGGGCTGTTGCAGGGATAGCAGTAATTGCCGCCCATCGAGGACAAGGGGCGGGCCTCCAGACGGCCGCCGGCCCAGTAGCCCATGGCGATTGCCGAGCCGTCCTGGTCCATGCCGCCGATGCGGGTATCGGCCGAGCAGTAGTCGGTGATTTCAATCAGCAGGTCACGGCACATATCCGGATTGCCGCCAAAGCCGCCGCCGCTTAAAATAACGCCTTTGCGGGCCGTAAAGCGCTGGTATGTTCCGTCCGCCGCCTGGCCGACTACGCCGGTAATGGCATTGCCCTCTTTAATCAGCTGTGCGGCCTTGACGCCATAGTGCCAGTCCGCTCCCAACTCGATGGATTTAAGCATTGCCCGCTGGATCGGTATCTCCTTCATGTTGCGGTCGTTGAGGGTCGGCGTGCCCACCCAGGTGCTGATGCCGTTCTTTTTCTGGGTGTAGTTTTCGCTCAGCGGCCATTGGCGTACCGACCATTCCGCCTTTTCCTCCTCGGTATAGCTGTCCGTCAGCCAGTCAAAGCACTTGCCGCTGTTCTTGGCGTATTTCATAATCAGGCCGGCGCGCGAACGATTGTTGGTGCGCAGCTGCCAGTCGGTCACAAACTCAATGATGTCTACTTCCGGCACGCCCCTGCTCTTTAAGAACTCTGAATTGATGTGTCCGATCTGGCCGCCGCCCTTGAACATCATCTTATCCTGCTCCTGCATCTCCAGCACAATGACCGAAGCGCCGGCTTCCGCTGCCGCACGGGCTGCCGCCGCGCCGGCCTGGCCGCCGCCGACGATTACCACGTCCGCTTCAAATTCTCCGGCAAACTGCGTCACTGCTTCCGGTGCTTTTCTCCAGGCGCCAACCGTCGAGATATCAAAATCGGCAGCTCCGCCCGACGCGCCGGGGCCGCCAGGACCGCCTTCTCCGCCGGCGGATTCCGACTCCGCCGCGGCCGTCGTGGCAGCCAGCGTCTCGGCCGCCGTCGCAGCTTCCGGCGAGGTCTCCGCCACCGCCGTAGTTTCATCCGCCGAAGAGCAGCCCAGCAGGCCGCCGGCCGCGACCGCGACCGCACCGGCCGCCGCTCCCTTTAAAAAGTCTCTGCGGGAAATTTCGTTTTTCTTCATTTTCCAGACCCCTTTCATTTCCTTTGCCTGTGTTTACAGGGCATAATGTGACACCCTTGTATGGCTGTTAATAATCTAGCATATTCAAACAAGTTTGTACGCAAAATCCGGGCGATGGTACTTTTTTTGGCTTCGATGGTTGGAAATTTCAGCGCTCTTTGGTAAAATAAGAAGGAGAAATTCGCCGCCCCGGCCGGCCCTGAAAAAAGACACGAAAAATCTTCCTATAAAACGTCAGGGATCCTGCGGACCGGCGGATCATCCTTCAAAGAGAGGGGGTACATTTATGCTGCGAATCGCCGTCGTAGAGGACGAACAAGCATCTGGTCAAATGCTGCTTAGCCATATCCGGCGCTTTGAGCAGGAGACCGGAACGGTCTGCCGCACCGACCGTTACACAGACGGCAAGAGCCTGCTGCGAAATTATGAGGGGCAGTACGACCTCCTCTTTTTGGACATTCAAATGGAAGGGCCCGACGGACTCGCCACCGCACAGCGCATCCGCCAGACCGACGAGAGCGTCATTCTGGTGTTCGTGACTAATTTGGCTCAGTATGCGATTCGCGGATATGGCGTCCGCGCGTCCAACTTCCTGCTAAAGCCGGTCAGCTACTATGTCCTGTCCGAGGAGCTTGCGCGGGCCGCGCAGATCGTGAACCAGGACAAAAACCGCTATATGGCCGTCAAGACGGAGACCGGCCTGCAGAAAATCGAGATCGGCAGCATTGCCTATCTGGAGACGCTCGGCCGGCGGCTTCTGATCCATGCCGGCGGCCGGGAATATAGCTGCCGCGAAACTCTCAAGACCATGGAGGAAAAGCTTGTGCCCGAGGGCTTTTTCCGCTGTCACAACGTCTATCTGGTCAATCTGGCCCGTGTGGAAAACGTGTCTCAGTCCACGGTAACGGTGGGCGGACAGGAACTGCTTTTAAGCCGTTATAAACGAAAAGAATTTCTCGACGCTCTCGCCCGTTTTATGGGAAATCGAAGATGATGAGATAAAAATGCCCTGAAAACATGGGCCGTAGTAAGAGATACCGCAAGGTTGTACCTTTATGCCCTGAAATCACAGGCAACAATAAGGAGATGGGATTATAGCTATGGAATGGATTCTGCCGTTTGTCCTGGCCTGCTGTTATGAATACTATGCCCGAAGCCTGGAGTGGCGAAGCGGCCGCCGCCTGATACGGGCCGGCTCGTTCTTCCTTCTGACGGCGGCTCTGTGGCTGTTTCAGTCTCAGATCCGTGAAAACGTTCATTGGCTGCTTGAGCCGTTTTTGTGCTACGTCTTGCCCTTTCTCTATCTGTGGGGCAGCCGCCGCTGTCCGGCGCCGGGCGCCTTTTACCATACGGTGATCCTGTTTTTGTCAATCGACAGCATTTTAAAGGGGCTGGGGCATCTGTCGATGGTTCTTTTGGATCAGGATTATATCTACTATACGAGCCCTCTGCCTATGCACCTGCTGTTTGTGCTGGCGCTCACGGGCCTTGTTCTTTTTACGCTGTGGCTTGTGCGCAAGCTGGTATTTGCCGAAGGGCAGCCGGTCGTCCTCTTTGCCCAGGTTATCTTGATGCTCTTAACTCTGCTTCCGGTCCTCTATCTTACCAATATCCACCAGTGGCTGAACATCGACCGCACGATCGTCGGCCTGGACGCCTCGGTTGTGCGCATTATTATCAGTCTCTGCGGCCTGGCCGCCATCCTCGGCAACGAAAGCCTGTACCGCAGCCGCTTGAAGTCGCAGGAACTTGCCTCCATGGAAGCCATGCTCCACAGCCAATACGAGCAGTTTTTGCTCAAAAAAGAAAGCTCTGAGCGGATTATGCAGCAATGCCACGATTTGAAGAATCAGCTGTGCATCCTGCAGGCTTCTTCGGATAGCGGGCTTCACAGTCAATATATGGAAGAACTTCAAAGAACCATTGACCGCTGCGATTCCCTGTACCAGACCGGCAGCGAAACCCTGGATATCATCCTCTCCGAAAAAGCCCTGCGCTGCCAGGAAAACGGCATTCAGCTCATCTGCATGCTGCGGGGAGAACCGCTGTCTTTTGTAAGCCCGATCGACCTCTGCACCATCTTCGGCAATGCCCTGGACAATGCGATCGAGGGATTGACCGGAATCACGGACCCGGACCGGCGGCGCATCCGGATTCGTATGACGCAGGAAAACAGTCTGCTGTTCCTCCGCTTTGAAAACCCGTATTTGCATGATCTTCACTGGGACAGCTGCCGCCTTGTCACCACGAAGCCCGACGAAGCCGGCCACGGCTATGGGCTGAAGGGGATCGGCTACGCGGCCAAAAAATATCAGGGCCATGTGACGATTGACGCCATGGAGGGAACGTTTGCGCTTACGGTGATGCTGGCGCGGCCGGCGGGGTGAGACGGCCCCATACGAATTTCCTGTGCAGCCGCTATTTTCTCAAATCTTCCCCTGTCTCTGAAATGTATCAAAAAGACCGCCGCACCTGCGATTTTGCAATCGCCGTGCAGCGGTCTTATTCCATTCAAACGCTCGGTCTTTATTCCATTGTGTAAGGCATCAGCGCCACATGACGGGCTCTCTTGACCGCTACGGTCAAAGCTCTCTGATGCTTTGCGCAATTGCCGGTGATCCGTCTCGGCAGAATCTTTCCTCTCTCGGAAACATACTTTTTCAGCCGGGGAACATCCTTATAATCGATCGGGGTGCTCTTCTCGCCGCAGAACACACAGACTTTTTTTCTTCTGCGGATCCCGCCGCGTCTCTTCATGGGAGCGCCTTCTCTGTCTTCTTTATTAAAAGCCATTGTTATTGCCTCCTTCTTCCAAATTCTTAGGATTTGATCGTATTTCTCTAATTGAACGGAAGATCCTCATCCTCTACGCCGTCCGGGATATTCATAAATCCGTCGCCGATCGGGCCGGGAGCCGGTTTGGATGCCGGCGCGCCAAAATTGCCGCCGTTATTTCCGGCAAAATTATTGCCGCCGCCAAAATTACCGCCAAAGCCGTCGCCCGCCGAAGCGTTCTTGCTCTCCGCGAACTCCAGCTCGTCTACCATCACGCGGACGCTGTATACCTGCTGCCCGTCGCGGTTCGTGTAGTTGTCGTTCTGGATACGGCCGACTACCACCATCTTGATCCCTTTATGCAGATAACGCTCTACAAATTCGGCCTGCTTGCCAAAAGCGGTGCAGTTAAAGAAGTCTGCGTCAGGCTCCCCCTCCCGCTTAAAGCGCCGGTCCACGGCAATGGAAAAACGGGCAACTGCCGTCTGGCTTCCACCCTGGCCGTACCGTACTTCGGGATCTCTCGTTAAACGTCCAATCAGAATTACTTTATTCATACTTTCTCCTGTTCTGTGCGGCTTACGCTTCCTGCTTTACGCACAAATACCGGATTACCTGCTCCATAATGCGGACATGGCTCTCCAGCTCGTTCGGCGTATTCGGATTACCGTCGAATTGGATGAAGTAATAGTAGGCTTCTTTCATTTTCTGAATTTCGTAAGCAAGTTTCTTCTTACCCCACTCATCAATGTTCGTGACAGTTCCGCCGAACCGGGTGATATAACCCTGGATCTTCTCGATCGCTGCCGCCCTCTCATCTTCTTCGAGCTTAGCACTGAGCACTACGGCTAATTCATACTTGTTCATGCTTTCTCGTACCTCCTTTTGGTCTCTGGCTTCCTGCAAAAAGGCAGGAAACAAGGATAGATTTGATGTGTTACAGTCTATAATCTTAGCACAGTCCGACGGGGATTGCAAGCGGTTTTTTCGCAAAAAGCGCCGTCAGACGCGGTTTTGCGCCTGTTAGCCGATGCTTTGCGTGGCTCTGGCAAGCCAGGCCCGTTCCTCTTCGTTCAGATACGGGGCAATCGCTTCGTATACGTTTTGGTGGTACGCGTTTAAAAGCGCCCGTTCCTTTTCACTCATCAGCGCCGGATCGACGCCGTCCAGGTCAAAAGGCGCCATTGTCAGCGGTTCGAAGTACATAAACTGCCCGTACTCGTTTTTCTCTCCCTCGCAGCAGACCAGCAGATTTTCGTGGCGGATTCCGAAACGGCCCTCCAAATACAGGCCCGGCTCGTCGGAAGTGACCATGCCGGCCTCCAGCACGGCGTTGTCTCTTCGTTCCGGCACGATCTTCCAGCGAAAGCCGTTCGGCCCTTCGTGCACGTTCAGATAGCAGCCCACGCCATGGCCGGTGCCGTGATTGTAATCAAGCCCTTCCTCCCACAGCGGCTGGCGGCACAAATAATCGAGGTTTGTCCCCCGGCAGCCATGCAGGAAACGGGCGGCCGCCAGGTTCAGATGGCCGCGCAGTACCATCGTAAAATATTTTTTGCGCTCTTCGTCCGCCTTACCCAGCACAAAAGTACGGGTGATATCGGTGGTCCCCTCCGGATACTGTCCGCCCGAATCCACCAGCAAAAGCTCATCCGCATACAGGGTGCTGTCCGTCTCCGGGGTCGCCGCATAATGGATGACGGCGCCGTGCGGCCCAAAGCCGGCAATCGTCTCAAAACTGGGGCCGCGGTAATGTTTTTGCTCCTCGCGGAAACAGGCAAGTTTCCGTGCAATGCCCAACTCGGTCAGCGGCTGCCCGTTCTCGTCCGTAAGCATGCGGCCCGCCGCCGGCTGCCCTTCCGGCGCGCAGCCGTCCTCCGTGCCGGCCGCTTTGACCCGCGTTTTCAGCCAATACATAAACCGCGTCACGGCCACGCCGTCTTTTATGTGCGCTCTGCGGATATTGGCAACCTCCACAGGGTTCTTGACCGCCTTCATCAGCTGGGTGGGATTTGCTTCGTCGATCACTTTTACGCTCGCCGGCATCCCGGCCAGAATCGCATAGTTTACCTTCCCGCCGTCTAACAGCGCCGTGCGCGCCCCCATGCGCCGGATCCAGGTATATATGTTATTGTAGGGAAGCAGATGCACGCCGTCCGCCGACAAGGCCTGCTTCATTTCGCTGTCAAAGCAGGATTCGCCGGCAAACAGAAGAGCCTTTTCTCCAAGCACTACCAGATAGGACAGCACGACTGGGTTGCACTCCACGTCGTTACCACGGATGTTCAAAAGCCAGGCAATATCGTCCAGCGCAGTCAGGATAAAGCAGTCCGCTCCTTTTTCCTCCATCGCCCGGCGGACCTCCAAAAGCTTCTGCGCCCGGCTCTTCCCTGTGTATTCCTCACCTAAAAGCGCCGCCGGCTGTGCCGATCGCGGCGGGCGGTCTGTCCAAAGCTCGCCGGCCAGATCGCGGGTCGGGTCAATCGCGGCCCCTTTTTTCTCCAGCTTTTCCTTCAGTTCCTTCGCCGTAGCGCTGTCCACCGTGCGGCCGTCAAAGCCAAGGCGCTGGCCGCTCTCCAGGCGCTCCGTCAAAAACTCCGTCACCGCAGGGACGCCCTCGTCGCCCATCCGGTACAGATCGATGCCCGTATCTTTTAACTGCGCTTCGGCCTGCAAAAAATAGCGGCCGTCGGTCCACAGCCCCGCCATGTCGGCCGTCACCACCAGCGTGCCGGCCGAGCCGGTAAAACCTGAAAGATACTGGCGGCACTTGAAATAATCGCCCACATATTCCGACCCGTGAAAATCCGCGGTCGGAACCAGGTACGCGTCTATAGCGTACTCCTTCATTTTCGCGCGCAGTTTTTCGATTCTGTCTGCAGCCATAGTATAATCCTCCTTACATTCTATTTTGCTTTGCCGTCCCTGCGAAACGTCTCCACGAACTCAATCAGTTCCTTCACCGCCCCAAGCAGGGAATCAAAGGCCCCGTATTTATAAAATTCGATTCCAATCATCCCCACCGGCACGGCAAGGATCATCCCGCCGATTCCGCTGAAGCGAAATCCCAGGTACAGAAAGAACAGCGTCAGCAGCGGGTTTAAGCCCATGCTGTCCCCTACCACTTTCGGCTGAATCATCTGCCGCACCGCCTGGGTTAGAAGCCAGCAGGCCAAAAGCCCGACCGCCATATAGATCCTCCCGCTGACAATCTCAATCAGCCCCCAGGGGATCAGCACCGTACCGGTGCCAAATACCGGCAGAAAATCCAGAAACGCGATCAGCGCCGCCCAAATCGCCGCATAGGGCACCCGCAGGATCAGAAAGCCGACAAGCAGCATCAGCGCCACCACGCCCATGATTTTAAACTGCGCGAGGAAATAGCCGCCCACCAGGCGTTTCGTATTGCGCCGCATCAGCCCCAGGTATTCCTGCAGCCTTTTGGGGGCGACGCGGCGGTACAGCGCGGCCAGATTTTCCTTCTCCGCCAGGAAAAAGTACGCCGAGAGAATCGTAATGATGACTGCCACAAAGGCCGCGGGGATCCCCTTGGCAAAATTGCCGGCCACCTGCACCGTCGGCTCGCCCAGGCCGGCTACAAATCCCTTCACTCCCTCCAGAAGCGATTCTCCCAGGCTTTCCAGGGTCCTGGCAAATTCCTCCGAGGTCACATCGACGGGCAGCTGGTTGCCCAACTCCTCCAGGCGGTGAAACGCCACCTGCAGCTGCCCGCCCACGCTGTCTAACACCCGCGGCAGATCCGCCGCAAACGCAAGCAGCTCCCGCGCCAGCCGTATTAACAGGGCTCCGCCGCCGATAATCACCAATGAAAGCACCCCGCCGATAATCAGCACGGTACCGAATTTGCGCCGCATTTTTACCTTGCGTTCCAGAAACCGCACCATCGGATTCGCGATCAGGGCAATGACGCCTCCTGCCACAAAAGGGCTGAAAAATCCCAGCGTCTTGGGCAGGAGCCATACGGTCAGCCCGATCGCGGCAAGCGGGATCAGGATGTTTAAGATAATTCTTGCCAGCTTACGAAACGTCGCCACCTGTCTCCTCCTGATATTTTTCCAAAAACGTATACAGCCGTTCCATCTCTTTTTCCGTACCGATCGTAATACGCAGGTAATTGTCAATCCGCGGCTGTTTAAAGTAGCGCACATAAATATCGCTCTTTCGCAGGGCCAAAAAAAGCGGCTCCGCCTTCCAGACCGGATGCGTCACAAACAGGAAATTGGCCTGCGAATCCTCAAAGGTAAAGCCGAAGCCGGCCAGGCGCTTCTTGGCCCGCTCCCTGGTCGCGACGATCTTTGCCAGGGTCTTTCGCCAGTACGCCTCGTTTTGCAGAGCGGCCGTCCCCGCCTCCAGCGCCGGACGGTTCAGCGTGTAGGAGTTAAAGGAGTATTTGACATCGTTGAGCGCCCGGATCAGCGCAGGATTTCCCAGCGCATAGCCGATCCGCAGGCCCGCCAGCGAACGGGATTTGGAGAAAGTCTGCACGACCAAAAGATTCTCATACGTTTCCAAAAGAGAAATCGCACTGCGCGCGCCGAAATCTACATAGGCTTCGTCCACGATCACAATCACGTCCGTATTATGCTCGAGGATATCTTCGATGTCCGAAAGCGGCTCTGCAACGCCGGTCGGCGCATTGGGGTTGGGAAAAATCACGCCGCCGTTTTCCCGATAATAATCCTCTTTGCGCAGATGCAGCCGCCCGTCAAGCGCCGGCCGCTCGTATGGCACCCCAAACAGTTCGGCCCACACATGGTAAAAGGAATAGGTGATATCCGGAAACAGCACCGGTTTTTTCGAGTTAAAGAACGTCAGAAAGCACATTGCCAGCACATCGTCCGATCCCACTCCCACAAAAACCTGCTCCGGCGTAAGCCCGTAAAAGCGGGCCAGTTCGTTTGTCAGCTGCGAAGCGGCCGGATCCGGATACAGGCGAAGCGCCTCCGTTTCCATTTTGTGCAGCGCCTCCCGCACCTCCTTAGCCGGCGGATACGGATTTTCATTGGTATTTAATTTGACCATATCCGGCCGGTCCGGCTGCTCGCCCGGCGTGTAGGGGGTTACATGCCGGATATTGGCTTCCCATGCTTTCATTTCGGTTTCCTCCTTTTTGCCCGTGTTCTCAGGGCATAATGGCGCCGCCTGCAAAGGGCTGCCGCAAAACGCTCCGTTTCCATAATATACGGCGCGCAATCCTGTAGATCCGAACCTTTTACCATGGAAGCGCCTGATTTTGCGGCAGCCCCTCCTTTTGCGTATTCCTGACAGCGGCGCGCGGCGGCTGCACCTTTATAGTCCGCCGCGCCGGCCGTGCTTTGTGCCTACAATATAATGTGCCCTTTGCGGCGCAGGGCGTTCACAACGCTGTTTACATATTTCGCGCACAGTTCGTCGCTCTGCGCTTCCACCATGACGCGCAGTACCGGCTCCGTCCCGCTCTGGCGCACCAGAATGCGGCCTTCGTCTCCCAAGCCTTTTTCGGCGGCCTTTACGGCCTCCTGTACATCCGGGTCGTTTAAGGCGGCCGGCTTGCTCTCCACGCGCACATTTTTCAGCAGCTGGGGATAGATCCGCAGTTCCTTGGTCAGGTTGGAAAGCGTTTCCTTCTTTTCCAGCATGACTTCCATGATCTTTAAGGAAGTCAGGATCCCGTCGCCGGTCGAAGCGTACTTGCTGAAAATAATGTGGCCGGACTGCTCGCCGCCCAGGCGATGGCCGTTCTCCGCCATATTTTCATAGACATATTTGTCGCCTACCGCCGTCTTGACATACCGGATGCCCAGCTTGTCAAACGCTTTGTACAGGCCCATATTGGACATAATCGTCGTCACGACCGTATTGGTGTCCAGCATGCCGCGCTCGCTCATATACTGGCCGCAGATATAGAGGATCTTGTCGCCGTCCACGATTTCACCGTTTTCGTCCACGGCAATGCAGCGGTCCGCGTCGCCGTCATAGGCAAAGCCCACGTCCAGGTTGTTGTCTTTTACAAACTGCTGCAGCACCTCAATATGGGTGGAGCCGGCGTTGCGGTTAATGTTGGTGCCGTCCGGGCTGTGGTTGATCACATAGGTCTTGGCCCCCAGGGCGTCAAAGACGTTTTTGGCAATGGCAAAGGAGCTGCCGTTGGCGCAGTCCAGCCCGACCCGCATATTTTTAAAGGAACGGGTCGCCAGGCTGATCAGATAACCGATATAGCGGTTGCGGCCCATCGCGTAATCGGACGCGCAGCCGATGTCGTCGCGGGCCGCCAGCGGAATCTCTCCCATCTCTCCGTCCAGATAAGCCTCGATCTTTTCGATCACATCGTCGGTCAGCTTTTCACCCTGGCCGTTGATGACCTTAATCCCGTTGTCATAAAAGACATTGTGGCTGGCGCTGATCATGATCCCGCAGTCAAAGTCCTCGGTGCGCACCACGTAGGACACGCTGGGGGTGGTCGTCACATGCAGAAGATAGGCATCCGCTCCCGAGGCCGTCAGCCCTGCCACCAGCGCATATTCAAACATATAGCTGCTGCGGCGGGTATCCTTGCCGATCACCACCTTGCAGCGGTGTTCCTGCCCGTAATACCATCCCAGGAAACGCCCAACCTTAAATGCATGTTCCACGGTCAACTCCCGGTTGGCCTCGCCGCGGAATCCGTCTGTTCCAAAATATTTACCCATTTCTAGTCTCCTTTTTTGTCCCATGCTCTGACGGTACGCCGCACCGGCGGCGCATGTGAACTTACTATTTACAGTATATGCCGCTTCAGTCCCCCAGGAAGCTTTTCCCCGGCTGCCCTCTCTTGCTAAAAGGCCCCTTCTCTTTATATATGCAGCGGGATATCCCCTTTTTACAGGCGTTCCCCGTACATGGTCTCAAAATACTGGCTGTATTCGCCGCTTAAAATGTGCTTCCACCAATCCTCGTTGTCCAGATACCATTGGATCGTCTGCGCGATACCGGTCTCGAAATTGTACTCCGGCTCCCAGTGAAGTTCCGTCTCCAGCTTATGCGGGTCGATCGCGTAGCGCATATCATGACCCGGGCGGTCGGTCACAAACTGGATCAGGCTTTCCGGCTTATCGAGGGCCTTTAAGATGGTCTTAACCACCTCCAGATTGGTGCGCTCATTGTGGCCGCCTACATTGTAGATCTCGCCCACACGGCCTTTATGGATAATCAAATCGATCGCCGCGCAGTGGTCGTGGACATGCAGCCAGTCGCGGACATTCTCGCCCTTGCCGTACACCGGCAGTTTTTCATCGGCCAGCGCCCGGCTGATCATCAGCGGAATCAGCTTCTCCGGGAAATGATACGGCCCGTAGTTGTTGGAACAGCGGGAAATCGTCACCGGCAGCCCATACGTCCTGTGATACGCCAGCACAAACAGATCGGCGCTGGCCTTGCTCGAGGAATAAGGGCTTGAGGTGTGCAGCGGCGTCTCCTCCGTAAAGAACAGATCCGGGCGATCCAGCGGCAGGTCGCCGTAGACCTCGTCGGTGGATACCTGATGGTAGCGCTTTACGCCATACGTGCGCGCCGCGTCCAGCAGCACCGTCGTACCCAGCACATTCGTGCGCACAAAGATGCCCGGGTCGGTGATCGACCGGTCCACATGGGACTCCGCCGCAAAATTGACTACCACGTCGAAGCGCTCTTTTTCAAACAGTTCCATGATAAAAGGCCGGTCGGCGATATCTCCCTTTACAAACCGGTAATTCGGCTTGTCCTCTACGGGCTTTAATGTCTCCAGATTGCCGGCATATGTCAGCAAATCCAGATTGACGATCTGGTAATCGGGGTATTTGTTTACCATATGGTGTACAAAATTCCCGCCGATAAAGCCGGCTCCGCCTGTCACTAAAATTTTCATGTTTTTGTCCTTTCTGTTGGCCTGTGTTCGCAGGGTATTTCCTTATTCTTGTCCATATTTTCAGGGCGCATTGGAATCTTGTATGATGCTTTCTCACAATTTGTCAATATATTTTCCGTCCAGCACATCCTTTAAATACGCGCCGTACTGGTTTTTCTTCAAAACCTCATACGTTTTAAGCACTTCCTCCCGGCTGATCCAGCCGTTTAAATAGCCGATCTCCTCCAGACAGGCAATCTTTCTGTGCTGGTGCGTCTCAATGGTCTTTACGAAATTCGTGGCATCGACCAGCGACTCATGCGTGCCCGTATCCAGCCAGGTAAAGCCCTGCCCTAAAAGCGTCACTTCCAGTTCGCCGTTTTCCAGATAGATACGGTTCAGATCGGTAATCTCCAGTTCTCCCCGCGCCGAAGGCTTTAAGTTCTTTGCATATTCCACGACACGGTTATCATAGAAATAAAGGCCGGTGACGCAGTAGTTCGATTTCGGCTTCTGCGGCTTTTCCTCAATCGAAATCGCCTTGCCCTCGGAGTCAAATTCCACAATCCCGAAGCGTTCCGGATCGTCCACATAATAGCCGAACACGGTCGCCCCTTTCTCCTTTGCCGCCGCGGCCAGCAGCCGCTTGCGCAGACCGTGCCCATGGAAAATATTATCTCCCAGCACCATCGCAACGCTGTCCGTACCGATAAAATCGGCGCCGATTATAAACGCCTGCGCCAGGCCGTCGGGGCTTTCCTGTACGGCATAGGACAAATGAACGCCAAACGGATGGCCGTCCCCCAGCAAGTCCTTAAACCGCGGCGTATCGCTCGGCGTCGAAATAATCAGGATATCGCGAATGCCGGCATCCATCAGCACGGATAAAGGATAATAAATCATCGGTTTATCGTAAATCGGCAATAGTTGCTTGGATGTTACCTTGGTCAGCGGGTACAGGCGCGTGCCGCTTCCGCCGGCGAGAATAATACCTTTCATATGGGTTCCTCCTAAGAACAGGGCTCAGGCCGCCAAACACAGGCGGGCAGCCGCTTTTTCTTTGATTATCATAGCATAGCAAAAAGGATTTTGCAATAAAGGAAATCCGCCGGATTCGGCCGTCCGCCCCCTTCGGGCGATCCTTACGTCAAAAAAATCCATAAAAAACGCCGCTTCGCTTGCCAGAGCCGCCGCGGCCGGTTATAATACGTTCTGAAACATAAAAGCGGCCGCGGAGTTTCCCTCCGTTTTGCCGCCCCTCACAAACCTTATAAGGAGATCGCCGACTCATGATACAAGCCGTACTTTTTGATATGGATGGAACACTGTTAGACTCCGAACGGTTAAGCGTCGTCGCCTGGCAAAAGGCCGCCGCCCGTTTGGGTTACGAATTGTCTTATGATTTTACCGTTTCGTTTCACGGGACGACCATCGAGATGGTGCGGCAGATTGTGACGGAGGGCATGGGTGCGGATTTCCCTTTTGAGGAAGTCCTCGCCGACGCGCACCGGATATCTGCGGAATACTTTTCCGCTCATCCGGCTCCGGTCAAGCCGGGCGCCAGAAAGCTTCTTACCTGGCTGCGTAAGCGGGGAATCCCCTGCGCGGTCGCTACCTCCACCGCCTCTCCCCGGGCCCAGCAGCTTTTAGAAAACGCCGGCCTGCTTCCCTTTCTCGATGCGGTCGTTACCGGCGATATGGTGCGCCATGGCAAACCGGCCCCCGACAGTTTCGAGGAGGCGCTTCGCCGCCTTTCGGCCCATACCGGGCGGCACTTTTTGCCGGAAAATGTGCTGGTCGCCGAGGATTCGATCCTTGGCCTGAAGGCGGCCCGGGCCGCCGGCTGCAAACCGGTCCTGATCCCCGATTTACAGCCGATGCGCAAGGAATGGGAGCCGATCGTATATACCGTATGCGATTCCCTCGCCGATCTGATCCCCCTGATCGAAAGCTTTGCCGGCGCCGAGCCCCGCCCGTAACCGCGGGGCTGATTTCCCGATCCGCCGCTTGAGGGCCGATCCCAACCGCCGCACGAATCCTGCCTGTTTTACATTCTCTCCGCAAATTGTTCCACGCTGTCCGCCCGCGCCGCCAGCTTCAGCCAGCGCCGCAGCTTTTCGGCATCCTCCTCCGCGCAAATCCGCCGCGACAGTTCCGCCGGGATGCTGCCCAAGTCGGCCAGCAGGTCAAGGATATCCTCCGCTTTTCCTTTTGTCCTTCCTTCTTCCAGAATACTCCATCCTAATCCGGTCATATCCGCCACCTCCTTTTCTAATTCCGGATTGCTCCCAAAATCAATATACCGTTCCATCCGCTCCCGAAAATCCGCCCTGTGCGGGTAAAATAAAGCGGTAAGGAATTGGAACAGTTCCTCCTTTTCCTGCGGGCAATCGCTGCTGCCCAGCCTTACGACAACCAGTTCCATCAGGTCATAATCCGCTTCCCGCATTGCCGCTGTCCCGATTGTTTTGTAATTGCACATCTTACAGCCGGATATACTAAACCATTCCCTCTTAGGAATTCGGTCGCGGCAAATCCAGACGCTGTAGCACTTCTCCAGCTGCCCGTAATTTTTTCCGCCATCGCGTATTCCTCTCTTTATATTTTTCATACAAGGAAAAACATTCTCAAGAAATTTCACAGAAAAATACACTTCCTCGGATAGGACCTGACAAGACAGGATAGAAATGATTGTACGATTTCCGTTTGATGTGTTATCCTTTATGCTACATTAGTATACCATATGTCTGTGGGAAATACAAGGTTTTCGCGGCACAAACCCACGCTTTCTTGCCTGCTGCCCGCAAAAAACGCAGGACAGCCCGGCTTTTGCGCCGGTCTGTCCCAAACCGCTTTTATACGAAACCTTCTCTCTAGATCAGACTCCCGAGCCCCTTTTTCATCCGTTTAATCCCCTCTGCCAGCTTTGTCCGCGGACAGCCTACATTCATACGCAGATACCCGGGGCCGCCGTAGACCTCGCCGGCCATGATCCCTACCTTTCCGCAATTGACAAGGGCGTTCTGGATCTCCTTTCCCGACGCTTTCACTCTACGCACGTCGATCCAGGCCAGATACGTTGCTTCGGGAATCGTAAAACGCACCCCCAAGTCTCCCAGTTCCCCGTCGACCTGCTCCTTCAGAAAACGCATATTTCCGCGCACATATGCCCTCAGTTCGTCCACATACGCCATACACTCACGATACCCTGCGATCGCCGCGTACATCCCCGGCAGGCTCACCGAATTTAAAAAGTCGCGGTTGCGCAGGCGCGAGACGAATGCTTCCCGCAGTTCCGGATCCGGAATCAACGCGTAGGAGCCCCCCAGTCCCGGCGTATTAAACGTCTTGCTCGGCGAACTGACAAGATAAACCGGACACTTGCCGCGATACAAAACCGCCGGCCGGTGACGCCCCGTGCCCAGGATAATATCCGAATGGATCTCGTCGGAAATCACCGCCAGCCCATGACGCCGGCAGATTTCAAACATCCGCTCCAACTCCTCCTCCGTCCATACGCGTCCCGTCGGATTGTGCGGCGAACACAGCAAAAAGACTCCGCTCTCGGCAGCTTTTTTCTCAAAATCCGCAAAGTCAATCTCGTAATGGCCGTCCCGGTCCACCAGCTCGCTGGCCGCCAGCCGGCGGCCGTTGTCCTGAATCACCCGGAAAAAGGCGTCATACATCGGCTGCAGCGTAAGAATGCTGTCCCCGGGGCGGCTCAAAAACCGCAGCAGCACCGCGATCGAATACAGTACCGACGGGCTGTACACCACCCAGCCCTCGTCAACCGCCGTCCGATGGCGCTCCTGGAAATAACCGGCGATCGCCCCCTTATACGCGCTGTGGTTCCAACGGCTGTAACCATAAATCCCATGGTCGATCATTTCCCTTAATTTATCCTGGATCGCCTCCGGCGCCCGAAAATCCGTATCCGAAATCGAAAACGGCAGCAAATCCTTTTCCCCGAAACGGTCCTCTATATAATCCCACTGGGTACAAAACGTCCCTCTTCTGTCAATCACCGTATCAAAATCATACCGCATGGTTTTGTCTCCTTTCTGACCGCATGCCCGGACAGCGCACCGCCGGAGCATACCTCTGCGTATCGACGGGCAGCTCTGTCTCTGTGCTCACATACCCGCGCTCAGCGCCCTCAAATCGCTTCCTTTAGTACCCTGGCATCCCACTCGGACAAAAGCCGGCACAAGAGCCGCGTTCCTTCCTCCATATCCTTCCAGCAAGCAATCGAGTACGGCGAATGCCCGTAGCGCAGGGGAATCCCCAGTACCACCGTCGGGCAGCCTTTACCGTGCGTATGAAGGACACCGCCGTCGGTGCCGCCCCCGGCCAGCATATCCTCCTGCAGCGAAAGTCCCAGCTCCCCGGCCGCCCGGCGTATCCGGCGCACCAATTCCCGGTTTGCCACCAACGTCTTGTCATAGTGTTCCAGCATCATTCCTTTGCCGATCTGCCGCTGGTTCGTATGATTGCGCACCCATTCGTTGTTGTGGCAGGCCACGTCCAGCACAATGCACAAATCCGGTTTTGCCACCTCTGCCGCCGTCCGCGCGCCCCGGGTACCGACCTCCTCCGAGCTCGTAGCCGCGTAACAAATCCGATTCGGATGTGCCTGCCCGTGCATGCGGCGCATTGCTTCCATCATCACAAAGCAGCCCGCCCGGTCATCCAGCGCCTTCGCTGCCAGCCGGCCGCCCGGATATTGCCGAAACGACGAGGCAAACGTGACCATATCGCCCACCTGTACGCCCAGCGCCGCCACCTGTTCGCGGCTGTCCTGCCCCAGATCCACATACAGATCCTTTACTTCTTTGCTGTTTTTATCGTACTCTCCGTTGAGAATGCCAAAATACTCCTGCCCGTCTTCCGTGGTGACGACTACCTCCTGCATCAGCCGCGAAAAAACGCGTACACTGCCGATCGGCATCACGGTCAAAAGACCGCCGTCGGCCACCGCGCGCACCATAAAGCCCACCTCGTCCATGTGGGCCGCCACCATGATCGTCGGTCCTTCGCCCTCCTGTGTAAAAATCAGGCTGCCCAGTCCATCGCTTTGTACGCAGTCGCACCAGGGCGTTCCGTATTCCCGCAAGATTTGCCGTACCTGCCCCTCCTGAGAGGCAATTGCATTCGCCTGGCACAGCCGCATCAAAAGTTCCTGCTCCATCGTTCTCTCCTTCCTTCGGCGCTTTCTTTAAATAACCCTCAGCTCTTTCGGCGCTTTTGTCAGCACTTCGCAGCCGCTTTCTGTCACCAGAATGTCATCCTCGATGCGGATCCCGCCGATCCCCTCCAGATAAATCCCCGGCTCCACGGTCAGAACCATCCCCGGCTCCAGCACCGTTTCGTCCTTCGGGCCAAACCGCGGATCTTCATGGCAGGCAATCCCCATGCTGTGCCCCAGGTTGTGGCTGAAATTCTTCCCATAGCCGGCCTTCTCAATCCAGTCTCTGGCCACCGCGTCAATCTCACGGCACCTGCGCCCCGGCCGGACCGCCGCGATCGCCTGCTCCTGCGCCGCCAAAACAATTCCGTACACGGTCCTGAGCGGCTCCCTCGCTTCGCCGATTGCAAAACTGCGCGTAATATCCGAGCAATACTCGCCGACCCTTACCCCGAAATCCATGGTCACAAAATCCCCGGGCTGCAAAACCCGTTCTCCCGCTTTTGCGTGGGGCATGGCTCCGTTCTCCCCGCTGGCCACGATAATATCAAACGATTCCTTCTGCGCTCCCAGCGATTTCATATAATAGAGAAGCTCGTTCTCCGCCTGCTTTTCGGTCATTCCCGCCCGGATATGTTCGAGGATATATTCATATCCCTGATCGGCGATCCGGCACGCTTTTCGGATACACAGAAGTTCCTCCTCCGACTTCACCGACCGCAAATGCGGCAAAGATACCGGAACCAGTTCTGCCGAAAGCGTCCCGCGCCATTTCTGCCAGACGCCAAAACTCACTTCGTCCGCCTCAAATCCCAGGCGATCGATTCCCTCCTCTGTCAAAATCCGCTCAATCTGTCCGGCTGCCGGATGCGCCGAATCGGTCTGCAGGGTTATTCCCTGCGTCATCCGTTGTTTCTGCGCCAGATAGTAGCGGCCGTCGACAATCGCATACACCTGTTTTTTTGTCAGCAGGATATAGCCGCTGCCGCTGTAAAGCCCTGCTATATAAAATTTATTCTCCCGCGAAGTAAACAGCATGGCCGCCAGTCCCTTTTCAGCCATCTGTCTCCGCGCGCGTTTGATTCGCTCTAACATCCCGTGTTTTCTCCTTCTCTTACATCAATAAAGGGGAAACGCCCCTTTGTTTCCTGTAAAAGGAAGGCGTCTCCCCTGGCCGGCGGCGTATTATTCGTTTGAATCCACCGTCAAAGTCCCCTTATCCATCATCTTGCTGCGGATAAAGATAACCAGCAGCGCCGTAATCAGGGAACCGATTAAGATACCGGCAATGTAGGCCGGAATATTTTCACACAGCGGCCAGGCCCATACGGCCGATTCCGGGAACCACTGCACCGCGCCGAAGGCCGTCGACGCAATCGCACCGCAGATGGCGCCGATCATATAGCACGGCAGAATTACCTTAGGCATCTCCAGTAAGAACGGGATCGCGCCCTCGGAAATTCCCATGAAGGCCAGGAAAATCGCCGTCTTGCCCTGCGTATAGAACTGCTTGTCAAACACATGACGCTTCACAATCGCCTTGTCAAGGATCGTCGCCAGGCCCAGGCCGATTGAGGGAACCACGATTGCTACCACACGGGCCGTGATCGGCAGGACACGGTCGGTCGCAAATCCCAGCGCTACGAACCCGGCCGCCTTGTTGATCGGACCGCCCAGGTCTACGGCAGTCGCTGCTGCCAGCGCTACCGTATAGCCATAAGAGCCAATCGCGCCGGCCGCCTCTAAAGCGCTCTTGATGAGCTCGTTCAGCAAACCGCCCAGCGGTGTAACCACAAACTGCATGCCCAGCATCACGCCGATTGCCGCCAGCATCGGGATCAGGAAGGTCGACTTAAACGCCAGCATGTTGTGGCTCACCTGAATTTTCTTATTCAGCCATTTCACAAAGTAACCGGCGGCAATCGCAATCACGATCGCGCCCAGGAACGAAGAGGCAACCGGTGTCGTCGCCGTCCAGACACCGTCTGCTAAGCTCAGCACCGACGAAGGCTTTGTTGCCATCAAACCGCCGATAAAACCGGCCGGGAACGCCAGCTTGCCGCCCACCGAATTTGCCATAAAGGCGGCAAACATCGGGATCGCAAAGCCGAACAAGGTTCCGCCGAAATCCAAACACAGCTGGGAAAACTGCAGCAGCGTAATTGAAAAGCCGCTGTAAGCCCCGCTGTTCATGGCATCGATAATTCCCATCGAAGGATCCACGCCCAGAATCACATACGGGATCAGCTGGGAAAATGCCAGGATCAGGCCGCCCATGATTAAGAACGGAATCATGTTGCTGATGCCCGTCATAATATGGCGCGATAATACGTCCCATAAACCCTTCTTCTCCTGCACCTCCGGCTTCTTTGCCTCCTGCGTCGTTTTTGTACCTGCCGGGTTCGCGTTTTTATTCGCGGGCGTCCCGGTCAGCGCCCCTCTCTTTGTAATCGCCATTTTCTCTTATCCCCTCTCTTATTTTTTACCCTTCCGCCATCATCTCTTCGATCTCGCGGATAATCCCTGCCGCATTCTTGATCGCGTCCTGAAGGCCGATTTCATAAATCTCATAGTCGTCAAACCGCTCGTTATTCTGCGGCTCGATCGCCACCGCGTGAATGATGATATCCGCGTCGGCAATCTCCGCCGGCGTCAGCTCATTCTGGATTCCGTCCGCCCCCTGGGTCTCTACCTTAACCTCATACCCCATCTCCTTCGCGGCATCCTCCAAGGCCTGCGCCGCCATAAAGGTATGCGCCAGACCCATCGTGCAGGCACACAGTGCAACTAATTTCTTCTCTGCCATTTTTCTCATTCTCCTTTATTATTTTGCTGATCCCTCAGCTATTTTTCGTTCATTACCCCGCTCAAAAGTTCAAAGATTTCCTCTTCGGAGGAAGAGCCCTTTAACGCCTCCCGGAAATCTTTTTTAATCAGCATCCGCGACAGCGCCGCCAGCAGACGGATATGTTCATTGCTGCCGTCCTTCGGTACAATCAGGGCAAGCATCACCTCCACCGGCTGATCGTCCATCGACTCCCATTCCACCGGCTTTTGCGTTTTTGCAAAAATCACGCCGCTCTTAACCACCGCGTCGCAGCGCGTGTGCGGGATCGCAAATCCGTCCTCCAGCCCCGTAGCCCCCTGCGACTCCCGAAACATAAACCCTTCGTAAGCTGCCTGCGCGTCGGTGCACAGTCCCAGTTCCACCGCCTTCTGCGCAATCGCGCGCAGACACTCCTCCTTGTCCGCAGCCGAAAGACCCAGCATTATGTGTTCCCGCTTTATTACCTCGTTTTGTGCCATTTCCTTATTTCCCTTTCATTTCGATTTCCTTATTATTGCCCGTGTTCTCAGGGCATTATGGGATACCCTTGCGGTATTTCCTTATTATTGCCCGTGTTCTCAGGGCATTATGGGATACCCTTGCGGTATTTCCTTATTATTGCCCGTGTTTCCAGGGCATCATGGGATACCCTTGCGGTATTTCCTTGTTATTGCCCGTGTTCTCACACCATCCCGCCGTCCCCGCCTGTACGCAGCGCTTCGACAAACGCTTCAAAATCCGCGGCTTTAATCATCCGTTCCACCGTTTCCTTCGATTTGACGAGTTTATACAGCGTTCGAAACGCCGAAGCCGAACGGCTGTCTGCCTGGTTAAAGCAGGCCAAAAACACCAGCTGCACCATTTCTTTTTCCCACAGCACCGGCTTATCCAATATGCCTACCGCGATTCCCGAGCGAAACTCCCCTTTCTGCAGCATGTGAGGAACCGCCACCAGGTTGCCGATATCGGTAGCGCTTGCCAGTTCACGCCGTACTACCGTATCCAATACCGTATCGTCCAGTCCGTGTGTCCTTCGCAGGAGTCCGCTCAGTTCTTTGATAATTTGAAAACGATCCCCCGTTTTCAGCCGCGCAAAGCAGTTTCCGTCAAGGAACCCGATCAGTTCTCCGCATATATTGATCCGCTTCCAGATCTTTTCCTTCAGCCGGTCATAGGTATGCGGTCCCAGCAGGTTTTCCTCTACAATGACCGGCGGCGCCCCGGCTTCCGTCTTAACCGGCACGGCCGAGATGATAAAATCCACTTCCTTATGTACCGCGATTGACAGATAATGCACCGGATAAACCCCGACGATATTGATGCCCGCCAGTTCGCTCTGCATGCGTTCCCGCAGCAGCTGCGAGGTCCCTGCGCCATAGCTGCACAGCACAACCGCCTTTTTTCTGTCTCGGTCCGGCGGATGGCAGACGCCCAAATGAACGGTCAGGTATCCGATCTCGTCCTCGTCAATCCGCACCCCAAAGCGCTCTTCAAAGCGCCTGGCCAGAAAAATCGCATAATTCATCTCCACCGGATAGTCGCTTTTAATCATCTCGATTACCGGATTCGGAAAGGACTGTGACAGATGGGCTCTCTGCATCAGCATTTTCAGATGAATGCTTAACGCCCGCGCCGCATTCTCATCCTGTCCGTACACCGTTCCGGTAAATTCGGACATTTCCCGCATAAAGCCAAGGACAAATTCGTGGATTTCCTCATCCACCTTCATCTCTGCCAACTCAAAATCATATCCGACAAAGCCGGAGTAAATCAACGCATAGCGAATTTCCTCCTCCGGAAAGGCAATGCCGAACTGCGCCCCCAGTTCCTCCATAATTCCCCGCACCATCCGGTAATTATGAAGCGCCGAAGCGTCCGGCGCCGGCATCCCCTGGATCGCATATCCGCTCCGGCAGCGCGATACGACAATCGTCATCCGCACCAGCAAATAGTTTAAATCCGGGTCGGACACCATCAGTCCATTTCGCTCCAGGTAGGAAAAGGCCGTGCGGTCAATCGCGGCAAATTCCGCTTCGCTTACATTGGGGATCCCTATGTTTTGCATCCTCGCATGACGATACTCAAAGCCGATATCCGCCAGCAGCGTCCGCTTGTCTTTCTCGCTGCCCTCAATAAATAAGCCGTAATACGGCTTGCTTCCCAAGGACAGCCCATAATGTCCCAGGACCTCCCGCACGGCGGCGGTGGCCTTGTTTAACACCGACACGCTGAGATACAAAAGATCGCTCAGCCGTTCGATGGTGATGCTTTCCTGGTAAAGAAGCGTCAAAATAATCTGGTTTACCCGGCCCGCGCTGTCCTCGGGAGGGGATTTTTCCGATGCCAGAAATTCCAGCCTTCCCAAATCACCCTCCAGAAAATATCCCTGCCCCCGCTTCAGACAAATCCGCGCTCTCTCCTCCCTGAGTTCGTCGTTGATCGCATTTACGTAGCGAATCACCGTCCGCACCGAAATCCCCAGCCGCTTGGCCAATTCCTCCGCCGTAAGAAAACCGCCCGGTTTCATCAGATATCTAAGAAGCTGCCGTTGTTTCCCTGTCAACTCATTTAACATGATCCGCACCATCTCTCTCTGCTCCCATTATGCCTCTGTTTCTCCGTCATTTCATTACATTTGCTGTCATTTTACTGTGACAAAAACGGCGCGGCAAAGCCGCGCCTGTCTGCTTCTTTTTCTCTGTTATATTCCGTGCTCTGTCAACTTACCGTGTTTCCATGACTTTTGCCAGCCTCCTCCTCACATTGCCCGCATAAACTGCTCCACACTGTCTGCCCGCGCCGCCAGCTTCAGCCAGCACCGCAGCTTTTCGGCATCCTCCTCCGCGTAAATCTGTTCTGAAAGTTCCGCGGGTATGCTGCCGATTTCCGCCAGCAGGTCAAGGACCGCTTCTGCTTTTCCCTCTGTTTTTCCTTCTGCTTTTCCTTCCGATCTTCCTTTTTCCCAGCCCTCCTCCAGAATGCTCCATCCCCATCCGGTCACATCCGTTACCTCCTTCTTTAATTCCAGATTGCTCTCAAAATCAATGAACCGCTCGATCCGCTCCCGAAAATCTGCCCGGTGCGGATAAAATAAGGCCGCAAGGAACTGAAACAGTTCTTCTTTTTCTTCCGGGCAGTCGCTGCTTCCGAGCCTTACGATAACCAGCTCCAGCAGATCATAATCCTCCTCCCGCATCGCCGCTTTTCCAATATTCTTATAATTGCACATCTTGCATCCCGACATGCTGAACCACTCTGTCTGCGGGATCCGCTCGCGGCAGATCCAGACGCTGTAGCATTTCTCCAGCTGCCCGTAATCCGTCTTTTCCGTCACCAGGCTCAGCTGGGCGCCTAAACTGCGCGCCAGGTAATAGATCCCCCGTTTCTCAATCGGATACCCCGGACGGTAATTTTTCTGCACCTCAAAATTGATGTGCAGATTCACGGTCACATAAGCCGATTGTCCGGGATTTTTCGCCCGAAACGCTACATCAAAATGTGAAGCCTTTTCGCGAAGTTCCTCAAAATACGTTGGACTTCCCTCGATCACCGTGTTTGTGCGGCCGCGGGATACCTCCGGGCTTCCAATACTGTCCGTCTCGATAAAATCCATGATCTCCCGCAGGCTGCAGTCCCGATACTCCTCGATTGTGCCCCGCGCAATCACTGCCAATATCTCCTTGTGCCGCAAAAGCTGCTTCCCGGCCGCATCCAGTCTTTCCGTCATCGAAGCGATCTCCAACGCGCTGAACGCGTCCAGGCTGCCTGTCATTTTCTCAGCCATACATAGGTTCCTTTCTTTCATCTTACTACAAAGGGAAAACATCCTCAATATCATTCACAGATGGATACACTTCCTCGGATAGGGCCTGAAGAAACAGGAAAGAAATGCCTGTACGAATTTTGTTTGATTTGTCGTCCTTTATGCAGTCCCAGTATAGCATAAACCGGACGGGCGCGCAAGCAGGATAAAAATAGGTGAAAGACTAAAATCCACTTTGCCCTTCAAAGCGGAAATAAACGTTTCACTTCAGCGGATAAAAAACTTGCCCGTCCGGACCCGAAATTCTTGCCAATTCGGACAAAGTATACTACACTAAAGACAAGCGGCGGCGCCTTAACCGGCGTCCTGCCAAAAGAAAAATTTCCGGAGGGTATGCGCAATGTTAGAAGAATTGAAAAAACAAGTCTATGAACAGAATATGGAACTGCCCCGCCACGGCCTGATTACCTACACCTGGGGCAATGTCAGCGGCGTGGACCGCGACAAGGGACTCTTCGTCATCAAGCCCAGCGGCGTAGATTACGAACGCTTAACGCCCGATGACATGGTCGTCATTGATATGGAAGGAAATAAAGTAGAAGGCCGTCTCAAACCCTCCGTTGATACCGATACCCACCTTGTGCTGTACCGCCGGTTTCCGCAGATCGGCGGCATTGTCCACACCCACTCCCCCTGGGCCGCCTCCTGGGCGCAGGCCGGCCGTTCTATCCCCTGTTACGGTACAACCCATGCCGACTACTTTTACGGCGACATTCCCTGCGTCCGCAATTTAACCGACGAAGAAATCAACGGCCGCTATGAGTACAATACCGGCCTTGTCATTGCCGAGGCGCTAAAAGACACCGATATAATGGCTGTTCCGGCGGTCCTCTGCAAAAACCACGGCCCCTTTACCTGGGGCAAAACCCCTGAGGAAGCCGTCCACAACGCCGTCGTCCTCGAGGAACTAGCCAAAATGGCGGCCCGCACCGAGCAGATCAACCCTCAGGTGCAGCGCGCCCCTCAGTCCATTATGGACCGCCACTACTACCGCAAGCACGGCGCAGGCGCCACTTACGGCCAATAAAACCGGCAGATGTCTGCCGTTCCAATGGAAGGAGAACCCATATTGAAACATCCAATCCAGATCCGCGAAGCCGTCTCCGAAGAAGAAATCCGCTTCTTCTGGAACGAACTGCACGCTTTCCATGCCCGCGATATTTTTCCCGATCCTCAGGATGAGGACCGTGACTATTTCCTAAACAGCCCCGAGTACCCGGCCGCTATCCAAAAGCTGCATGACCGGCCCGCCGACCGCGCCTATTACCTTCTATTCAGCCGCGACGGCCAGGATATCGGCTTCGCGCTGCCCGTCCTCTATACCAGCCAAGACGGCAAATGCTTCCTTCTTGAATTCGGTGTCTTTCCTCCATACCGGGGCGGGCAGACCGGTAAAGCCTGCGCCCAGGCCTTCCTTTCCTGGGCTGCGGATAACGGCGCCTGCTATACGGAGTTAAACTACGGAAACGACGAGCGAAGACTCCGTTTCTGGCAGGCCTTCGGTTTTAGGCCAAACGGCCGCGACGAATGGGGTGAGCCCCTCCTGCTCCTGCCGCCCGCACAGCCGCTGCCGGTCACCGTCGAACGCCTGTCCGGACCGCCCGACTGGCAGCTTCTAAAACTCGAAAACGGCTACCTGGCGGAAATCGGCGAAGAACCTCTGTCCAAGGAAGGGGCTAAACGTCTGAAACAAGCCGTCTGCGACCAAAAGATTACCTTCTTCCTCGCCAAACGGGGCACAAGAGCTGTCGGCATGTGCTCCATTGTCTCCGCCTTCTCCACCTTCTGCTGCTGTGAGACAGCTGTTTTTGAGGACTTTTACGTTGAACCCGTGTTTCGGGGGGCCGGCATCGCGCGCCTTTTGGCCGATGCTGCCTGTCAGTGGTGCCGGGAACAGGGTTTTTCCTCCCTCACCGTCTGCTGCGCTCCCTGCGACGAAGCCATGTACCAGTCCCTGGGGTTCCAAACACGTTTGGGAAGCACCTGGGCCTGCCTGCTTTAATGTCCGGGATAATCCAATTATAGTCCCGATCCACAGATTCGTCTCAAGTGGGGCCATTTTTCCACACTCGCCCCCCTCTTTTGCACATAGGACACAAAAAAGACGGCCTTTGCGGCGCCGCCGTGTCCCGGTTCCTCTTATTGTGCAGCGAATTGCACAAATTATAACGGTACGGCCGCGGATGCGCAAAAGCCGTCTCGGCCGATACGGCCGGATTAAAAAAAGCAAGCCGCCTGTTTTTCCAGACAGCTTGCTTCGCTTAAATCCTTTCACCGAGAGTGCACGGTTTGCTCTGTTTTTTTATTCGGTCATATAATAACCGGCCGCTTTTATTTCCGTATCCGTTTCATTCCATATAAAGACTTTATGCCGGCCATTCTGTGTAATTTCAAACGTATGGTCGATTTTGCCACAGGCATATACATAACGCCATTTACCGTTCGGCTGTACAATCCCAACTTTTACATATACATCCGACGGAGAGACACCTACGCTCACCGTAAGATCATCCCCTTCCTTCAGCCAAATACCGGAGGTGGAATAAATCTGATCCTTTAAAGTACAATTAAACGCCTCTACATCCAGCGGGGAGATTCCATCCGGATTCACATAGTTCAACTCCGTTGTGTCATCCGGAACCCAGGTATACTCAACCAAACCTTCTTCCGTGCCGCTTTCTTCCTCTACTTTGTCAATCTCCACCAATGTCTTTGCCACTGTGTCATACGCATACGCCACCCCTTCGCAGATCGCCAGCGACATAACAATACCGGCCACTGCAAAAGTCAAAGCTGCACACCACGCCAGAATCCGTTTTTTTCTCGTTTTGGTTTCATAATGCTTCATTTGTTCCAACCTCCTTCTTAAATCACTTTTTTCTTCATAAAAACCGGGAATCAAGAGCGATTTTCTGCGGTCTCCCAGCTCATACATCCGATACAACGTCTCGCAATAAGAGAAACGCCGTATGTGCCGGCAATGACACGTTATGTAATCGCAATGGTATTCATCCCAAGTCTTTAGCTGAGTTACTATCTCCCCGCATACGGGATTAAACCAGTGAATACAAGCCAAAAATACCATGATCTCCCGAACCAGCTTATCTCCGCTTTTGTAGTGAACCAGTTCGTGTGTAATAATATTGCGCAGCATTTCATCGTCATACTGCTGGACTGGCAGACAAATCAGAGGGCGGCTCCACCTTGCCAATTCAGAAGAAAGAAGGCTGTAGCTTTCCCGCAGACAGGGCCGCCGCCGAATCTTCATTTCCCCGGCAATGGTTTTGGCCAACTCACAAACATGGTTGCTGCATCCCATCATGCTACGGCTCGCAAGGTGATATTGTACTACCTGCAAAAAGTATTTCAGACAATGGACTACTGCTCCGATCAGCCAGATTATCCCGCATATGCATATAAACCACCTCGCAGCAGGCGTCCACACATATAAAAATCCGTAATGTTCATACCCGCCCCTGACCCACATAAAAATCAGAAAAAACGGAAATAATAAAACTACGACCAAAATGCGCAGTGTATGATAGCCAAGCCCGATTCCGTAATGCACATCTTTTCTTCCAACTGAAAATTTCCAGATATTAAACAGAATTACCACTATTATAGATGAAATCATTTCTTCTAACGCAATCATTGCCAGTAATTCCATTTTTATTCTCTTCTCAAGCAAATATATCTCAGGCTAATTTATAAATATCTCCGCAAATTATTTATAAAAATAAAAATTGTTTTTCCTATATCTTAATTTTTACCACATTTTCTTTCCCATTTCAAGCGTTTTTTGTCATAAATTGGTTTTATGTAAATTTTGTCGCTTATAGAATATGTTATATACTAAATACTATTCTATTACATACAGGCTTTTCTTGGTAATTCGCTATAATAGGGTTGTGAGGTGCTGTAAAATGAGTGTAGAAAACTATTTAACATTGTTTCGTAACCGGTTAATCAAACTGCAGGCTGAAAACAACATTTCCTCTCGGGCACTCAGCACTGGAATCGGTGCTTCTGAGAACTATATTCATGGGGTCATTTCCGGAAATACCAATCCGTCGCTGACAAAAATTTTTGAGATTTGCGAATTTCTGGATATTCCGCCCCGACTGCTTTTCGACTTTGATACGCCAAAAGAAAAGCAGCTGTCCCATTGCCAAGAGGCCGCCGCCCGCTTAAACGGGGACGAACTGGATTACTTCATTGACCTGATGGACGGCTTTCTGCTCTTAAAAGAAAGCCGAAAAAAAGACGGAAGGTAGCGACAATCGCCGCTATCTGCCGTCTTTTTCTTTCAATTCATCCATGCATTCCTGAATTCGTCCGCGCTCCTCCGAAGAAATCTCCTGTGTACGTAGCAAGGATACAATAAAGTCCCCGGTCGAGCCGTCAAAATGCTTCTTCCGATATTGGTTCATCTGCTGCCCGATATACTCCTCTTCGCTGATTTTATAGGAATACGGATAGCCGGAAAACGCGATATACTGTTCGCCGCGCTCCACATATCCTGCCGCCATAAGCCGCCGCAGCATGGTGTTCATCGTAGTGGCCGCATATTTCTTTCCGTATTCCTGCTCAAAAAATGTCAGCAAATCAGAAACCATCACCGGCTTCTTTGCAGACCACATATACTTCATAAGAATCATTTCTCGTTCGCTCAACTCTTTTTTCTTGTTATTCAATTTTCTACCACCTTCTTTCAGTCATTTAATTGACTCTTCTATTCTACAAGGAATCCGGTATGTTTTCAATACACTTTCATAAACTTTCTTCTTTCAAAACATTGGAATAAATATAAAAAAGGCTATCGTCCGAAAACAACAGCCTTTTCCTGCGCAAATCAAAAAATATTTTCCAGTCCAAAACACGCTTCAAAGCGCCGGCACAGTTCTTCTGCCTCTGTCTTTAACGGCATCTCGCAGAACACACGCAGCAGCGGTTCTGTACCTGAGAAGCGGATACTGACCCAGCCTCCGTTTGCCAGATATATTTTACAGCCGTCCATATAGGAGACCCTCTCAATCTCGTAATCCTCCATCGGCGGCAGTTCCTGATCCTCAAAAATACGTTTCTTTAACTCTGCCTTTTTCTGCTCCGAAAAGCGGTAGGAACGCTCCTCCATAAAACGGGCGCCGCATTCTTTCTCCAGCAGCCCCATCAGCTCCGAGAGCTTTTTGCCGGTGACCGCCAGCATTTCTACCAGCAGGGATGCCGCGTAAACGCCGTCTTTTCCGTTGATGTGGCCTGCTACCGTCAGGCCCCCGGAGGACTCCCCGCCCAAAATCGCGCCTGTTTCCGCCATTTTTGCCGAAATAAATTTAAAACCGACCGGCACTTCGTAACAGATTTCCCCGTATTTTTCAGCGATCGCATCCAGGCGGTGGGTCGTGGAGAGGTTGCGCACCACCGGCCCTTTCCATTTTTTGTATTTGAGCAGATAATAATACAGCAGTACCAGGATATCGTTCGGATGCAGATAGCGCCCTTTGTCGTCGATTACTCCCAGGCGGTCGGCGTCGCCGTCCGTGGCAATTCCCAAATCATACTCTTTGTCCACTACAAAATTCTGCAAAATCCCCAGGCGGTCGGCCGCCGGCGCCGGCATTTTTCCGCCGAACAGCGTGTCATGCTCCTGGTGGATCACACTCAAATCGCAACGCCCGGAGATCAGAATCGTCCCCAGGGCCGTCTCACTGACACCGTACATAGGGTCAAGCGCCACCCGCAGATGCGCCTCCTTGATCGCCTTCATGTTAATCTTGTCAATGATCTCGTCCACATATTCATTCATCGGGTAAAATTCCCGCACCATTCCCTGCTTTACGGCTTCCTCGTACTCAATCCGCCGAATCTCCTGCGGTTTTACCTGCTCGATATAGCGCTCAATGTCGCCGGTCTGCGTCTCGTCCGCATCCCGGCCGCCGGCCGTAAATACTTTAATGCCGTTGTAAAGAGCCGGATTGTGACTGGCCGTCACCATCATGCCGTAGGGATATCCATGCCGCATCACATGGTACATAATCAGCGGCGTCGGCACGGAACGATTGACAAAATGGCAGCAAATCCCTTCGGCCGCCAGGACCTCGCAGGTCCACTTTACGGTCTCCTTTGACAGGAAACGCCGATCATACCCGATCACCATCCCGCGCTCGGCTACCTGCTCAGCCTTCATCTTATCCGCCATGGCTTTTGCCAGCAGGCAAATATTCGCCCTCGTAAAATCATCCCCAATAATCGCTCTCCAGCCGCCGGTTCCAAATTTAATCATTCTTACTCTCCTCCTAAGTTTGTTGCAGGCATAATGCCATGTGAATCCGCCGCTCCCTCCCGCCCCAACCGATTTTCCAGGCGGCCCAATCACTCCGTTTTGGCCAACTAACTGCCCTCGTCATTCCCCTTCGATAGCAAACTCCATATCGTCGGAAGAAAAAAACATATCCATCCAAAAACAAGCGCCGATCTCGGCAATCCCTGCGCGGTTATGAATCTCCACTCCTTTAAAAGATACCCAGTAGCTTAAAAGCCGGCGGATCCTTTTGTCCAGGCAGAGATGGAGAACCTCTCTAAAATCGTTGGTCGTACTTCCGCATAAAATCACCCGGTCCAAATCCAACAGCGTAATCACATTTGCCAGTACAAGAGCCAGGTGGCTGCAAAGTTTTTCAATCCGTAAAATGGCTTCTGTTTTACCCTTGTGAACGTCCTCAACCAGCGTTTCATAGGGCTGGCCGTAGGTCTCTTCCAGTGCTTCCTGCGAAATAAACTGCGTCAGGCAGTTGGTCTTACCGCAGGCGCAAGGCCGCTCCTCCTCGCAAGCCACGGTCACATGCCCCAGTTCGCCCACCGCATTGTTGGCTGTGCGCAGCACCCGGGAGCCCAGCACGAACGAAGCGCCGATTCCCACGTCCAGCTTTGCCACCATAAAATTCATTTCCCCCTGATGCCGCGCTTTTTCGTAGTAAGCTATCAGGTTCACATCGTTGCACACCAACACCGGATACCCCAGATAGGAGAGCTCTTCCCGCAAGTTGAGATTGCTCCAGTTCAGTGTTTCCGCATGCACGACCATGCCGGTTTCTTCATTTACCACACCGGTCACACTGACGACCAGCGCCTGCACGCGCCGCGTCTGCGGCGCCTGCACGCAGACGTTCTCCAGCAGTTCTTTCAGACGCCGCAGCACATCCTCGCCCCTTTGCAGTACGCACTCCTCGCAGACCACGGTGGTTTCGTCCAGCGAGTGAAGGCAGGCCAACAGACGCCGGCTTGTGACTTCGACGGTCACAAGATGAAAACTGCCATAATTGATCTCCAGAGAAACCGGCGTCCGCCCCCTGGTCCCCGGAAGCTGGACATGTTCCAGCAGCATATTCCGCTCCAGCATTTCCGTCACCAGATTGGTGATCGTTTGAGAAGAAAGCCCTGTCTTGGTAGCAATCAACTTGCGGTAGATTCCCGGATTCTCATGTACAACCCGCAGAATGTTCTTCTCGTTTTCTTTTTTCATGCGGTCCAGACTTGTCATTTTCTCCATGTTCCTTCCCCCTTTCTTCGTGATTCTTTAGGATTGTCTCTTATTTTAATCAAATCTATTGATTAAATAGTTCTTAAAAAATAACATCGAAAAAAAGAGTTTTCGGTAATGTGTTATCTGCCGTCTGTCCTTTTGTCTGTTACTTGAATCGTATCATACCTCTTTCAGTAATGCAAGCTTTTTTTGTTCGGCCTCCGACCGCCGGCGCCAAGCCTGCGCCTGTCAAAGGCCAAATCCTTGTAAAACGGCAAAGGATTTCTAAATTTTTTCTTTCACTTGATGAAGATGTCTTTAGAAAACTTGCCGGGGCGATTTCTTTGTGCTACACTCATAGTTGAAAAAAAAATCAAAAATCCAGGCGCCCTTTGACGCCGGAATCATGAGAGGTTTTTATGGATTACAGATATTCTTCTACAGCCGCTTCCCGGGAACGGTCGAAGAACACGGCCAAAAGCGCACGGGGCGCTTCCGACAATCCGCGCAAGAGAGCGGACGCACAGCGGTATTCCTTCGGCCAAACGCCGCCTTCGCAGACCCGGCGGCGGACGGAGTACACTCAGGAACGGCAGTCGGCATACGATTCTCCGGCCAGGCGGCGGGAGGCGGTGGATTATTCTCAGGAACGGCGATCGGCATACGATTCTTCCTCCAGACGGCAGGGGACGTCGGACTACTCACAGGAACGGCGATCCGCATACGATTCCCCTCCCAGGCGGCGCGGCGCATCGGACGATCCGCGGGAACGACGCTCCGCATACGATTCCCCTCCCAGGCGGCGCGGCGTATCGGACGATCCGCGGGAACGGCGATCCGCATACGATTCCCCTCCCAGACGGCGCCCTTCGGAATCCTCCGGCCATGCGCGCCAGGGAGAACGGAGCAGGAATCCTCGTTCTGCGGCCGCCCGCCGCGAACGAATCCGTCAAAAAAAGAAACGCCTTCTGGCGGCGCTGATCTTTAAGGGGGCTCTTTTTCTCCTGGCCTGCGTCCTGTTTGTAGCAATCTTTCTCAAGGCTCGCTCCGGCGACAAAAACTCAGGTTCAAAGGATTCCTTCGGCGTCCTTCCGCAGGACTTCGCAACCCAGCAGACCGCCGACGTTAATTCCAGCCAGAACGAGCCGCAGACGGCTGCTCAGGAAACCGCCGCCCCGCCGGCCTCCTCCGATACCGAGGCTCCCGTGGTCTTGGCCGACGATATTTTTGTCACGGCCGGTGGCGTTGTCTCCTATAAGAAAGCCATCCAGGCGTATGACAACGCAGACGCGCCGGACGAACTTACTCTCGAGATCGATAACAGCCAGGTCGATTTAAACACGGTAGGCGATTACCCCTACACGGTCACCGTCACCGACCGAGGCGGCAATTCTGTCCAGGCAAGCGCAGTGGTCCATGTCCTGGAGGCCGGTACGCCGACCGCAGATATCGACGAAGTCAATGCCCTGGCAGATCAGATCCTGGCGGATATTATCAACGACAACATGTTGCCAAAAGAAAAACTGCGGGCCATCTACGATTGGATTCAATCCCAGACGCACTACGATGGTCACACCCAGGAGGACGACGTCGCCCTCGCCGCCTATGTCGGCTTTACGGAGCACACCGGCAACTGCTTTACCTACATGGCTCAGGCCAAATTCCTCCTAACCCGCGCCGGCATCGAAAATCTCGTCGTGACAAAAGTCGTGCCGGAGGGCAGTACCGATATCCCGACTCATTATTGGAACCTTGTCAATGTCGGCGAAGGCTGGTATCATTACGATCCCACGCCCCGCAAAGACCGCCGCGACTTCTTCTATCTAACGGACGCGGAGTTGATGGAGTATTCCAATTCCCGTGAAGGCTACGGAACGCATGTGTACGATCCCAGCCTGTATCCCGAAATCCAATAAAAAAATCGCCGCCGTTTATTCTCCGGCGGCGATTTCATATTCTTGGCGGATGCGGTCCTCTTCGTACCAGCGGGCGTTCTCCTCCCAGCGGGCCGCCAGCGCGCTCTCCGTTCGGCGGTCTGCCAATCCGCAGGTTTCCTTTAGATAGATTCCGAAATACCGGGACAGCTTCTCGGCTCCGGCCAGGTTTAAGTGAAGGCCGCCGTCGTAAGTATCTGTCTGGTAATCCAGGCCCGCCGCCTCCTTGAGCGCCAGCAGATTGATATAGGGCAGGCCGTGCGACTCCGCGTAGGCCGCGATCTGCTGCTCCCATTCATCATACCAATATGGATACAGGCTCGGGGCTTTGACCAGCACCAGCTTTACTCCGTTCTCCTCGCAGAGCAGGCGGATTTTCTCCAGCCATTCCATCTGTCCGGCGTCGATCGTATAGTCGGCCAGGGGCCGCCCATCCGGCACATTGTCCGCCGGCTTGGCATCCACCCGCATGTAATACCCATTGTGGCTTACCAAATCCCGATGGAATAGATAGGTAAAGTCCTCCTTCTCCAGTTCCGTAATCCGCGAATGATACCGCAGGATCGGGAATATATAGTCCAAAAGCTGCTCCTTTTCGGTCATCGAGGTGCAGATTGCCTCCCACTTTGTCTTAGACCAGCGCATTCCGTCCAGCGTCATGCGGTTGTAAGACTCCTTGGCCGGCTCATTGTAGGGCACAGCCAGCACGCTGAACACCACCACGTCCGGTTTTTCATATCGAAGCGTATCCTCCAATACGTAATAGGACTGGCTCACCAGCTGCTGAGCGCTGCCGCGGATATAGCTGTTGATGCCGTACTCGTCCCACAAAACCTGCGGCGAGAAATTCTCATAGACCTCACAGTCGCCGATAAAGATCACGTCATGATCCTTCTCGGTGTCATAATACTCAGCCATAAAATTGCCTTCCACCACATCGCCCATGTACTTAGGCATCACCAGCCGCTGCAAAAACCAGAGCGACGCCAGGATGCACAGGGCAGTCGCGCCGACAGCCAACCATTTCTTTGCTCTCATCGCCGCCCTCCTTAAAACTGGTTATAGATAAACTGGCTGGCATCGTATCCGATCCCATACGCGCCAAACAACAGTACGCACAGAAACAGGCCGTACCAGATCAGTACGCGCACCGGCCCTGCCTGCGCCGCGATCTTCTCCCGCACCGCCACGCCCCGTTCCTGCCAAAGGCTTACGAGGAATACCAGGCACAGCGCCAAAAGCAGGATCACATAATCGGCTGCCGAAAGCCCCAGCGAAAGCAGGCTCCCGTTGAAAAACACCGCGAAATCAAAATCCATGACCATTCCGGCCATCGCCCGCAGGGTAACCGACGCGTTTGCATAATAATCAAACATGCACAAAAGGCTTACAAACAAAAACGTCCGCACCACACGCACAACCAGAAAAACGCGCGATTCTGACAGCCCCGGAAAACGCTCGTAAAACTTACGGTACAAGGGCTCCATCTCCTGGGACAGCAGCAAAAAGCAGCCGTTTAACAGGCCCCATATGATAAAATTCCAGGCCGCGCCATGCCAGATGCCGGTAAACAGCCATACCGCCAGATTGCCGATGTATACTGTAATCCGGCGCGCCAGACCGGCGTGGCCGGCAGTCTTTAGTTTTTTCGCCCGCGCCAAAAGCTTAGGGCTTGTGGAAATCGGGTAAAACACATAGTCTTTAAACCAGTTGCAGAGCGTGATATGCCAGCGATGCCAGTAATCTTTCAGGCTGACCGCAAAATACGGCCGCTTGAAGTTCTCCGGCAGCGTAATCCCCAGCGCCTGCGAAAAGCCGATGACGATATCAATACCGCCGGAAAAATCCATGTACAGGTCAATCGCGTAGAATATCATGCCCACAAAGGCGTAGGCGCCCGTATACGCCGCCGGATCCCCGGAAATCGTCGAAAGTCCGGCCATAATCCGGTCGGCGATCACCAGCTTTTTGAAAAATCCGTACAGCATCCGCTGCAGCCCGAACGCCACCTGGCGGCCGTCAAAGGCATGTCCTGCGTAGAGTTCCTTCGACAGAGCGCCAAACCGACTGATCGGCCCCTGAATCAACTGCGGGAAAAAGGACACAAACAGCGACAGGCGAAAGAAATTTTTCTCCTCCCGGTACTCTCCCCGATACAGATCGATCAGATAGCCGGTTGTCTGGAAGGTATAAAACGAAATTCCCAGCGGCAGTGCCAGCCGGAAAAACGCATCTCCCGACGCGCCGAACAGGGCGCCGATATTGGATACGAAAAAGTTGCCGTATTTGATTACAGCCAAAATCCCGAAATTAAATACCAGCGCCAGCAAAAGCCATGCCTTCTGCCTTTTTTTAACGGAAGCCTTGTAGAGCTTTTTGTCCTCCCGGTCAAGAATATCCTTATTCTCCCGGAAAAAGGCCTCCTGATACTCTTTCAGGGCGCCCATTTTGCGGGACACGAAATAGGTGCACAGCGTCGTCGCCAAAATATAGCCCAGATAACGGATCCCCGAAAAAGCGTAAAATGTATAGCTGGCCGCCAATAGCAGCGTCCACTGCCATTTTAGGGGCGTCCGGTAATACAAAAGCAGGAGCGCCCCGGCAAAAAGCAGAAAGGAGTAGGACGTAATCGACATGCCGCTTACTCCTCATCCTCCAACCGCTCAATCAACTCCCAAAGGGCCTGCGCCGAATTGAAATTCTCCGGAACGATATCTTTTGCAGAAATGGTTACGTCCATCTGATTGCTGATCTCCGCAATCAGTGACACAATATCAAAAGAGTCCAAAATTTCATCGTCGATCAGCGTGTCGCAAGTCTCAAAGTCCACGTCCGGGTGCATCTCATTCAAAATTTCCAATAAAGTATCCATTGTCATTTCTTCCTTTCTGTTTCATATATTTCTTTTAGCTTCACACGGTCAATTTTGCCGGTGGCCGTAAGAGGCATTGCCTCTAACCGCTTTGTTACGTTGGGCAGCATATAGCGCTGCAATTTTTGCTTGAGCTGCACGGTCAGCTCTTTTTCGGTGGTTTCACCGGTGTAGAACAGGATAATCCGGTCTTTTTCCCGGTCATAAATACAGCCGGAACTGCGGACCCCGTCGATGCGGTTGGCATTGACTTCGATCTCGCCCAGTTCAATCCGGTGCCCCATATGCTTGATCTGAAAATCCCGGCGGGATACGAACATCAACTCGCCGGCCTCGTTCCAGCGCCCGATGTCGCCGGTGCGGTAAATCAGCTCCGGATATGCCGTATTCAACGGATTCTGCACAAAGACCGCCGCCGTCCGCTCTGGATCGTTGATATAGCCAAGCGACAAACACGTACCGCGGATGCAGATTTCGCCCTGCTCGCCGGGCTCGGCCGGCTTGTTTTCATCGGTCAAAAGCAAAATCTCCGTATTTTTCAGCGGCCGGCCGATCGGGATCGCTTCTTCGGGGGCAAATTCGCGGTCCGCGTGATAGTAGCAGCATATGCCCGTGCCCTCCGTAGGCCCGTACAGGTTCGTAAAACGCACCTCCGGCAGCGTCCGCTTCCAGATATTAAACTGTCTGACCGGGAAAACCTCGCCGACAAAAGCCACCCTCCTCAGAGCCGTCGGCGGCTTCTCCTGAAGCGCCCCAAAGGCCGACAGCATTGTCAGCGCCGATACGACCCAGCACAGTGTATTGACCTTACGGTCAATCAAAAAGTCCAGCGTCTGCATCGGAAATTTAAAGAGGCTCTTAGGAACAATGTAAGCGGTCGCTCCCCATTTCAGCGTCGGGAAAATATCTTTTAAGCTGGCATCAAAATACAGCGGCGTCTGATTGGCAAACACCGTATCCTCGCTAAGCTCCAGGACCTCTGAAAGCTGCTCAATATAGCCAATCAGCGCCCGATGGCTACTGGCCACCCCTTTGGGAATGCCGGTCGAGCCGGACGTAAAATACACATAGACCGGATCGGTATCGATTGTGCGCGCCCGCACGGCCGCCAGGGCCGTATCCTCAACCGGCGTCTGCGCCAGCTCTTTGTACAGCCACAGTTCGCCCGCAAAATCAAAGGTGCGGGCCGTATCCAGTGTGCTTTCGTCGCACAAAATCCCCTGAGGATGCAGGTTTTCCAGGATCAGGTCAATGCGGCTTCGCGGCATTTCCTCGTCAATCGGCACATAATAGCAGCCGCCCTGAAGCACGCCCAAAAAAGCGGCCACCGCGCTCGGATGGCGGTTCATAAATACCACGACCGGCGCTTTAAAAAGTCCTCTGGCGGCTAAAAAGCTGCCGATTGCCCGGCTGGCTTTGTCCACCTGCGCAAAAGTCATCCCGTCTTTGTCCGTCCCGCCGCCAAAAGCCAGCTTGTCCGGAACCCGCCGTACCGTTTCGTCTAAATACTCTAAAATATGGTTCTGCATACTTTGCCCCTTTACTCAATGTGCGGATACAGGCTCGGATCATAGACATGCGTTCCGTACCCTTCATGGGAATTGGAATACTCCATCAGCTCCGCATCCGTCAAATAGAAGAAATCGCGCCGGTCCTTGCGGGGCGTACAGTCATAGTGGTACCAGCCCTCGCCGATATTGACCAGGTTCCAGCGGTGGGTCGAAATATCCGTGCGGCCCTCCGGCACGACCTTGACCACAATCAGATTGTCGATTCCCGCCCGCGTCAGCAAAAACTGCGCCTGGGACGCGTAGGTAAAGCAATTGCCCTTGTGCTCGGTAAAGCCGATATAGGCTGCCAGGGCCGCGTCGTTTTCCTCCGCCTCCCCCTCATAATGGGTCGTATTCTGCACCCAGTCGTAGATCGCCCGCAGCTGTTCGATGGGCGTCATTTCATCGGTCAATATCTCGGAGAGAATTTCATCCGCCAGTTCGTTCACCTTGTCAATATCCGCCACCTGCGAATCCGCCTCCAGCACATGCACCACAGCGCTGGCCGAAGCCGAGTTACCATTGCGGTCGGTGACCGTGACCGTATAGGGGTAGTCCCCGACTTCATTGAGGTTGACCTTGCTGTTGTCCACCTCCAGCGTCAGTTCTTCTTCGCTGTCTATGTTGTCGTAGGCGCGGATGACTTTCTTATAGGAAACCGTCCCGCCCTGCGTCACATAAATGTCCTCCGTGCCGACCACCGGCGACTCCTCGTCAAAGGGCAGCTCTTCGCCGATGGTCAAAAGCGCGGTCAGCTCCGATCTATTGCCCACGGAATCCGTCAGGACCAGCCGCACCTGCTGCTCGCCGGACACCGAAAAATCCGGCTCCACCGCAAAGGAAACCGTCACCGGCGACGCATCTGTAATCGGCCCGACAAAATCCTCCGGCCGGCACTGACTCCCATATTCAAGGGACACCGGCCTAGCCTGCGCGGACGGCGGCGTCGTATCCTGCACATGGATTGTCACCTGGTAGGTAAAGGGCGGCAGTGAAATCTCCACCGGATAGTACCCGGGAATCGACGTCTCTAACGCCACCGCGCCCCGATTCTTTTCCTGGTCCGACGAATAGCGCAGCAGGTCGGACGTCATCACCGCGGTTCCCGCTTCCGCCTCGTATTCCCGGATCACACGGCGGTAAAAATAGATCCCCACCGCCAGGACGACGGCTGCCAAGACCAGACCGATCAGGAAAAAAGGCGGTCGAGAGCGCGTTTTCTTTTTATCTTCCCGCATCGGACGCCTTGGGTCTCCTTTCTCCGACTCGCTTTCCGGCTGGGCGCGCTTCTGGCCGCCGGAGGTAACCGGCTGCCGGGACGTCCCCTGTCGTCTTGCGCCATTCTGCCGCCGCTGTTCCTGCCGCGCATTCCCCGGAACATCCGTTTCCGGCGTAAAGCGGCGGCGCGGCGCTTCCCGTTCGATTTCCTGTAAAACCGCCGTCGAAGGAATCACGATCGTCTGCTCCGTCTCCCGCTCAAGCGGAAACACTGAATCGGCCGCACGGCTCTCGCTCTGCGCGGCAAAGACCGAATCCCTCAGATCGCTGCCGGAAAATCCCGGCTCCAGGGAAGCCGCCTCCTCGCTGCGCACCGGCACCGTATAGGCCCGGTCGAGGCGCGGGCCTTCGTTGGGCGTATTCAAAATATGGCTCGACATTCCTTCGCGCACCAGGCGGATCCCATAGTGCTCGTCGGCAAAATAAATTTTCGGCAGGTTGCGGCTCAAAAACAGATATCCGCCCTCGGTCACCGCATATGCGCCGATATGGTGGAAAATAAAATAGTCGCCGATCCGCAGGTCCGTAAGCGGTACGTTGCGCGCCACCACATCGTTAAACGTACAGAGCGAGCCGCAGAGCATCCACTTTTTCTCGGCATCCTCGCTGCTGCGGTGCATCGGGTAATGATCGATGATCGGCGTTTTGAGAGCCATATTCTGCCCGTAATAATTGATGTGGTGAATTCCGCCGTCAATGATGCAGTAATTTACGCCCTCGTTGGTCTTGCAGTCCTCCGCCCTGGTGGCAAAATATCCGCAGGAGGCAGCCGGATAACGGCCCATCTCCAAAATCACTTCATAGGGATACTTCTTTTCGGCCAGGTAATCGCGGATGCGCATCAGATCCGTAAATTCCCCTTCAAAGGAATCGCCCGTAAAGTACGGAACCCACAAGCCTGTCCCGTATTCAAACTGTTCCATATTATAGTGATACTTTTCCATCAGGCGGGCGCAGAAATCGCCGGCATACTCCAGCTCTTTTATAATGTGGTCGCTCTTCTTCTTCTGCGTACCGGTAAAATACTGCACGCCCAGCATGTGCACAAAGCCGAATTCCTCCCGCCGGGAAACCAGGCTCTCGATATCCTTTTCATTGATGCCGAACTGCGAACCGTTTGTCAAGCGCAGGATCACCCGGATCGTGCGGCGCATCCGCGCGGCGCACTCCGCGATCAGGTCAAACTGATGCAGGGATTCCACGGTCATCACGCCGACCCCGTATTTGGCCGCCGTATCCACGCTCTCCCGCGTCTTGTTGATCCCGGAAAAGACGATCTTTTCCATCGGGATTCCGCTGCTGCGGCAGATCTCCAGCTCCCCGGGGGAGCAGACCTCATATTTGGGCACCATGTCGTCGATCGGCTTTAGGATAAAGGGATTGGCCTTGATCGCGTAGCACATCTTTGCATGGCTTCCAAGGATCTCGCAGATCATCGCCACCTTGCGCCTGAGTATATCCAAATCAAAAACGTAAGCCGGCGTCTGTATGACACCGTTTTTTACATTCGTAACGATGGTTGCATAATCCATAAAAACCTCCCGTCCGCTGCAGGGGCGCCCGCGCCGCCTGTCTCTTGCGAATCAGATAAAGTTTAGCACAAAGGAAATAGCTTGACAATAGGCCGGCGTTTTTTTTAAGAAAAAATGTACTTGATTCTTATGAAAGAATGCGCTATGCTGTTTATTGTTATGCAGGAATTTGCAGAGTATATTATTATAAGGAGAGAACCACTATGAAAAAGAAAATATTTGCCTGTGGATTAGCCCTCTGCCTGCTGGCCGGCCTGGCGGCAGGCTGCGGCGGCAAGGACGAAACGACGACGGCGGCCGCCAATACCCCCGGCACCGTTTCCGGCAGTGAGACCGCCGGCGACGCGACGACCGCGGCCCCCGGTACATCAAACGGCGGCTTTTCGTTTGATCTCAAGGGCGCTTCCATTGCCCCCGGCATGAAGCAGGACGACCTGCTGGCCGCCTTAGGCGACGCCGACAACACCTTTGAAGCGCCCAGCTGCGCCGGAGAAGGCACGGATTATACTTTTACCTATGGAAGCGTTGAAGTTTCCACCGTCCCCAATGCCGACGGCGTAAACGAGGTAAACACGATCGTGCTCAAGGACGATCTGGTATCCACGCCGGAGGGCGTTTCGCTGTTTATGGGAATCGCCGATATGACGAAAGCCTACGGCGAGGGCTACACTGCCAACGGCAATGCCTACACCTATCAAAACGGTAACGCCCAGCTGCAGTTTATCGTCGAGAACGACGAGATTACTTCGATCCAGTATATGCTCGTCGAGTAAACCGCCTGCGCCGCATACCTCTGTATGCATCCCGGGGTTGCCGCAAAACGGAGATTCTATACAGCGTATGGCTGTCATGTATAAACCGACAGGACCATATCTTGTATTTTATCTGCGTTTTGCGGCAGCCCCGTTTTCGTTTCTATGGCGCAATGCTGCCCCCGCTTACGATAAAGCCCACCCCCGATATGCTGGCGCCGGCGGCGATGCCTGCGTTGTAATCCTTTGAAGAGATATGCAGGGAGCTTCCGTCCGCCGAGTACTCCCCGTTCCATTCGTCCAGCAGGGTAATCTCACCCGTAAATTCCACATCGACCGCCCAGCCGCTGCATTCGCTTTCCGAGGTGTTTCGCAGTGTCAGCGAGTAGTGGTACACCGGCTGTCCGTCCGCCTCCCAGCTGCCGACCAGGGAAGCGGTGATTTCGATGGAACCGTTTGTAAGGATGTGTTCCGGGGAAGCCGCCGGCCCGGGTTCGGGCGGCGCGGCCATGGTATTGGCCTGGTTTCCGTCGTCTGACTGGCCGGCTGGCCCGGCCGCGGATTGTCCGGCGCCCCCTGTCCCTGACCGGCTGCTGTTTGTCTGCGTTTCGCTTTCTATCTGCGGCAGTTCCCGGTCTCCGGCCAGCACTTGATACAGCCACTGTCCCGACGCGCTTAAATCTTCCGCGTCAAATCCGCTGCTCTTTTGGCAGGAGCTTTTAAGAAGCGCTGAGGTTTCTTCTTTGTTGGAGAGATTCCAGGCCACATAGCTGATTCCCAGCGTGTCCATCTGCCGTACCCAGGCATTGGCCTGCTCCTCGTCGATGCCGCCGCTGCCGCTGGCGTCGCAGATGCCGAACTCCGACACAAAGACCGGCAGCCCCGCGGCTGCCGCAGCCGTCATTTTCTCCCGCAGTTCCTCCTTGTGTGTGGCCGCGTAGAAGTGCAGCGTATACATTAAATTCTCATGCCCGGCAATGGGATCGGCCGCCGCCTGGTCCACATACTGCGACCAGTTCGGCGTCCCTACCAGAATCACGGCATCCGCATCGTTTTCACGGATTACGCCGATTACCTCCTCCGCATACGCCTTGATCTCCTGCCATGTCGTTCCCCCGTTCGGTTCGTTGCAGATCTCATACAGCACATGCTCGCGATCCGCGTAGCGGGCCGACATTTCGCTGAAGAATTCCTTTGCTTCTTCCCGATGCGTATTCGGGTTCCCGTCCGAAAGGATATGCCAGTCGATAATCACATAGAGATCGGCCTGCTCCGCGTATTCCACGCCGGCTTCCACCAGTCCCTTTAAAGCTTCACGGTCGCCGCCGCTGCAGTAGCCGCCGTACTCGGCCGTGTACAGCGCCAGCCGGATCACATTGGCCTGCCAGCTCTCCCGCAATTCCCGGAAACAGGCCTCGTTTACATAATCCGGAAACCAGGCCAGACCGTGCGTGCTGATGCCGCGCAGTTGTACGGCTTCGCCGCCGCTTCCCACAAGCTGGGTCCCTTCTACGCGAAGAGCGCCGGCCGTGGACGGTGTGGAGAGTGTCGGCGTGCCTGATAACGGATCTCCCGCGGCTGACGCGCTGTCGTCTGGGCGGTCTTTTCCGGAAGCCTCCGCAGGGTTCAACGCATTGCTGTCCGGGCGTTCATTTCCGGCGGTCCCCGCAGGGTTTGACGCATTGCCGTCCGAGCAGTCATTCCCGGCCGCTGCCATGCTGCCGCCCGGATATGCCCCGCTTTGGTTCGGTTCTTCCGTATTTTGACCGGAAGGGATCACCGCCCCATCGTCCACAGTCTCTGCGACCGGGGCTTCCCCGGCTATGACGTCTCCTGTCATTTTCTCTTGTGCCGGATTTCTTGCTGTCCGGCAGCCTGCCGCACATAATACGGCCAGCAGTACCGCGGCCGAAGCCAAAATAATCGTCTTTTTTCCTTTCCGCACCCTCAAATCCTTTTCCTCTCCCTGCTCCAAACCCTTGTCGTAACCAGCTCTCCAGCGGACAAAACCAAGGCCGAAGCCGGCTTTTGCTGTTATAACCCTTTCCCCTGACAGGTGATTTTACCTGCATCCGACAGTTGCTTTTTATTTCAGAAATCCGTTGATGATCTGCTCCTCGGCCTCCTGCTCGGTTAAGCCAAGCGTCATCAGCTTAATCAGCTGCTCGCCGGCAATCTTACCGATCGCCGCTTCATGGATCAGCGCCGCATCAAGGTGATTGGCCTCCAGCTGCGGGACTGCCAGAATCCGCGCCTGCCCCATGATGATGGCGTCGCACTCCGTATGGCCGCTGCAGGGAGCGCTGCCCACGATCCGCGAATTAAATTCCTGATACGACGCATCCTGCGCGACCGAGCGCGACACCACATCGGCGCTGGCCCCGGCCCCGTTCAGCTGCACCGTATAATGGCTCACCGCCTTCTGATCCCCGTGCGTCAAAAGACGTTCCCGCACAACAAGCCGCGCCCCGGCTGCCAGCTTTGCCGTCGTCGTGCGCACGGTCGAATCCACGCCGCGGATCTGCACCATCTCCATTTCCATCGAAGCGCCCTCCTCCAGATACACCTCGGTGCCGGGATTGAGGATCCGCCGGCCCGTGCCGTCCCCCTCGCCATAGTGCTTCTCAACGTATTTCACCCGCGCGTTTTTCCCCAGATAAAAACGATGGATGCCGTCGTGCTGTGAATCCTGATCGCCGCAGTTGTGAATCCCGCAGCCGGCCACGATCACAATATCGCAGTCCTCGCCAATATAAAAATCATTGTAGACCACTTCCTTTAAACCGCTGCGGCTTAAAACAACCGGGATATGGACGCTCTCGTTCTTGGTGCCCGCAAGCACACGGATATCGATGCCGCTGCCGTCCTCCTTGCCGACGATATCAATATGGGCCGTCGTATTGCGCCCGGCGGTCTGCCCGTCGGCACGAAGATTGTACGCCCCCTCGGGCACGCTGTGCAATCCGGCCACTTCTTCCAATATCCTCTGCTGAATCCGATCCATTACCTGCGCCCCCCTTCCCGGTAAAATTTGTTGCAGGCGTCCACGGCCGAGGCCGTGCCCAAAAGCGACGGCAGAATCTCCTCGCGCGGACCCTGCTTGGTAATCTGCCCGTCGGCAATCACGACAATCTCGTCGGCAATATTTAAGATACGTTCCTGATGCGAGATAATCATAATCGAGCCGTCGGTCGTCTCCCGCATCCGTTCAAAGACCTGGATCAGGTTTTGAAAACTCCACAGGTCAATGCCGGCTTCCGGCTCGTCAAACACCGAAAGCTTTGTCCCCCTGGCCAGTACGGTGGCAATCTCAATGCGCTTTAACTCTCCGCCCGACAAGCTGGCGTTGACCTCCCGCCGGATATAGTCCTTCGCGCACAGCCCTACCTCCGAAAGATACTGGCAGGCATCGGCAATCGACAGCTGCTTCTTTGCCGCCAGGCGTAATAGGTCAATCACTTCAAGCCCTTTAAAACGGACCGGCTGCTGAAAAGCAAAGCTGATGCCCTGGTTGGCCCGCTCCGTTATGCTCAAATCGGTAATGTCCCTGTCCTGAAAATAAATCCGGCCCGAAACCGGATGCTCGATCCCGGCAATCAGTTTCGCCAGCGTGGACTTGCCGCCGCCGTTTGGCCCGGTAACCACCACAAATTTGTGATCGCCGATCGTTAAACTTATATCCCGCAGGATTTCCTTCTGGCCTTGTTCGGCCGGTACTTCAAATGACACGTTCTCTAATGTCAGCATACGCTTACGCTCCTTCTGTGTCTTTTTCGCGGGGCGCCAGGCCGCCCCAAAAGCGGCTCCCTGTCCGCTAAAACAGCTGGTTTCCCCGGGATATTATAACCTATTTTTCTTTATTTTACCAGAGGGCCGAAAGAAACAAACATCTGTTTTAATATCAGCGTTTTAATATCAGGCCGCCCGTATGTATCTCCAGCCCCGCTCTTATTTCAAAGGCCGCGGAACGGATTGAATTTATATATTGGCGCCAAAAGTATTGGAATATGAAGTTGTTAAACTGGATGGAACCAAAAGGCAATGTAAAGATAGATTTTGCAGGAAAAGGCTATGGCAGTAATATTATGGCTCTTTTTGATTTTGGAACAAAATTTGCGGCATATTACTGTAGGAAGTGAGAGTATATTCTGTCAATTAGAGAAATACCCACACATAGCATCATGCAATCTAAATACCCAATTATTAACGGGCGAAAAATCTTTAGACAGCACACAAAATCAATCATATCCTATAGATATTTAACAGGAATAAAATTGTAAAACTTTCACGATACGAGCAAAAAGTATTCTCAATTATAACGCAGGAGAACAGACCGCTACCCTCCACACAAGGGATAAGGCGGTCATGCGGAAACTTGATACGCTTGTTGCCGACTTCCCCAACATATACAAGCTGACAAGGCAGGACGAAATAGCTATGATATATTCCTTTCCAAAATCATACGTCAGTTACCGCAAACCAATGGCAGTCAGCACTGAGCAGAGGGAACGGGCAAGGCAGATGATGATTGTTAATAGTAAGACAAAAAGAGATTAAGCGGAATATAATGGAATTGCGAAAGTTCTTGTGATAGAATGAAGTCGTTGAGCAAATCAATAAATTAGTGGCTAAGGAGATTAACTATGATAAACAAACGCATATCAATCCGTGTTACTATACTGACAATAGTAATGACATTTATGGAAATGACCGCATTACCCGCGGCTTTATTCTGCAATATACAAATTAGGGATATTGAACCGATTTATTTTTCTTTGATGATAAATTTTGTATTGGCTTTTGCTTTATGTTATGTATGTAGGAAAACTATTATAAAAGAGTGGGATTTTGGATTAAAATTTCAAAATATTCCGAATGGTTTGAAGAAATATGGTATTCCTTCCCTTGTTGCTACGCTTATAGTGGCAGTTGCTTTTTGCATAGGACTTTCACCATTCAATAATAAACCAACAATCTATAGAGTTATT
>JAAWCS010000071.1 GCA_022793375.1 Lachnospiraceae bacterium | reverse complement strand
TGGGGCTTCATATCCAGCGTGTATGGACCGGGGAGGGATAAGCGGGTTTGGCCGGCGGCAAAAGCAGGCGCCGGCAGGCTCAGACAGCCGCAAATGTGCTGAAAAACTTTGCATTCCCTGATTGCATAAGAGACAAAGGAATGGTATAATAGCCTCATTGTTATATCTGGCCTGTTTTTCGTAGGAGGAATGGCTGCATTCAGGATATAATCAAAAATCAGACTGAGAGGTAGAGCGATATGAGCGAAGAGATTAAAAAAACTGAGAAGCCGGACCTGGACCTGGCCTGGGATAACTGCCAGACATGGATGGAAAGCGGTGAGCCTGTGACCGTCAAGATCGACGGTGTCGTAAAGGGCGGCGTGGTCGCGCATGTAGAGGGGATCCGCGCCTTTATCCCTGCGTCGAAGCTGACGGCGGGATATGTGGAGAACCTGGAGGATTTCCTGGGCAGGGAAATCGAAGTGAAAGTAATCACCTGCGAAAAGGCCGAGAAGCGCCTGGTGCTGTCCGGTAAGGAGCTGGCGCAGAAGAAAGCGGCCGAAGCAAAGAAAGCGCGGATGGAGCAGTTCAAGACCGGCGCGGTCGTAGAGGGTATGGTAGAGTCGATCATGCCCTACGGCGTATTTGTCCGCCTGGCGGACGGCGTGTCGGGCCTGGTTCATATTTCGCAGATGAGCGATAAGCGTGTAAAGACGCCGGAGGATGTCGTAAAAGTAGGCGATACCGTACAGGCGAAGATCATCGGCACGGAAAAAGGCAAGATCAGCCTCAGCATGAGAGCGCTGATTACTGGGGAGAACGTGGCTGAGAAGGAGCCGGTATTTAACTACAAAGAGACAGGCAAGGCTTCCACGAGCCTGGGCGACCTGCTGAAAGGGATTCAGCTGTAAGAGGCGGCCTTAAAAAGAACATAAAAGGGGCTGTTGCAAAACTCGGATAAAACACAAAATATGGCGGCGCTGGTTTGCGCATAAATACCATATACTGTGTAGAATCTTTGTTCTGCAACAGCCCTCTTTCTTTGCCGAAAATTCCTTTTAATAACGGTTAGAGAAATTTTTTCATTTCCTCAGTATTGTGTTTCAGCGTGTGCAGCAGCTTTTCGCCCAGCCGCGTTACTTCCGGATCGGCGTTGTCGTAATCGCGCAGGTGCTGTAAAAGCGTCGTCTCTCCGGTCGTATTTCCCTGCACCATCATTTTGGCCATATGGGAAACCGAGGAATCCTGCATGGTTTTCATCTCCGTCATTACAAACGAGGACACTTTGGCCATGGGTCCGACCGAGTCGGGAGACTGGCCGCGTTTTTGCAGCAGACGGGCGGCCTCGGTGCCGATCTGCTCGTATTCGCTCAGCTGTCCGCGCAGCGCCCGGCTAAAGTCCTCGTCCGAGCAGGAGGAGAGCAGCTGAGGGATCGAAGTCTGTCCCATCTGGACATTTTGGTAAATAAAGTTTAAAAGGGTGGTATCGTTATTCATGCGTTTGCTCCTTTTTTACTGATACGCTTAGTATGGCGGCAAAAAGGGCAAACTATGTAATCATAGCTGTAAAATGGCTGTATGCGGGCCGTTTAACGGGCGTCTTTATACATGTGGCCGTTTTCCATGGCAATGCCGCGCGCCTCCATCATCTCCGGCACGGTAGCCAGCTGATAGCCCTGTTCGATGAGCCAGGGGATCAGCGTTTCACAGGCTTCGGCGGTAGAAGGATAGATGTCGTGCATGAGGATGATATCGCCGTCCTGCACGTTTTCCTGTACCATGGCGACGATGGCCTGCGCGTCCCGGCTGAGCCAGTCCTCCGTATCGATGGACCAATGAATATAGGGCGTTTCGGCCGCCTTTCGCGCCTCGTCCGTGATATGGCCGTAGGGAGGCCGTACAAGGTCGGCGGGGAAACCGGTATACTGCATAAGCTGTTCGTTGACGCGCTCGGTCTGAGAACGGATTTGTTCGGCATCCAGTTCCCTAAAGGAAATATGGTCGTAGGTGTGACTGCCGATGGCACAGCCCAGATAAAAAGCGCGCTGCAGTTTTTCGGTCTGAACCGGCTGCTCCAGGCACAGGCCGATGACAAAAAAGGTGGCCCTGGCGTCGTACTGCTCCAAAAGATCGAGAATGGCGGTCGTCCCCTGGCCAGGGCCGTCGTCAAAAGTGAGGGCGACGATCGGCCGTTCGGGGTCGAGAACGCGCGGTCCGGCAGGTTCGGAAGGCGCAGGGATATCGTCCGGCCCCGCCGGCTCGGAAGGCGCAGGGATATCGTCCGGCCCCGCCGGCTCGGAAGGCGCAGGGATGTCGTCCGGCCCCGCCGGCTCGGAAGGCGCAGGGATGTCATCCGGCCCTGCAGGCTCGGAAAGCGCAGGGACATTGTCCGGCTCTGCAGGCTCGGAAAGCGCAGGGACATCGTCCGGCTCCGGAACGTCGGAAAACGCAGGCTCGTCGGAGACGCGGTCGGCGGCCGAGCCGGCAGAAGTGTCGGAGGTGCGCTCAGAAAGCACCTCTTTGGAATTGTTTTTTTCGACCAGCGAGGCTGTCTGCCCTTCCTGCGTCACATCATAAGAAACGAACTGGCCGCTTCCGGCCAGGATCAGTTTTCGGAATAAATAAAAAATGCCCGCGATCAGCATCAGAATTGCCGTAAAAAAAGTAATCCGGTAGAACCAGCTTTTGCCCCATTGTTTCATGTCTTTTGTTGTGATTCCTCTCTAGCGTCTGCATACGCGGTATGATAGAATCCTATCACGGGAAACAGGCCGCACGCAATTAAGAAAACCTTACAAACCCTTACAGAAATCTGACATGTTTTAAGAGCCTGCAAAGGACCTGTCGTTTGGTGCAGGGCCGCGTAAAAACAAAAAGGGGACCCGCCTGTGCGGATCCCTTTTTGACTGATTTTGAACTTACAGCTTTACAACGTTGCCGGCCTGCTTGCCGCGAGCGCCTTCAACAATATCGTAGCTGACAGCCTGTCCCTCTTCCAGGGTCTTGAAGCCATCGGCCTGAATCGCAGAAAAATGTACGAATACATCCTCTCCGTCCTCGCCGGTGATAAAGCCGTAGCCCTTTTCGGAATTGAACCACTTAACCGTGCCCTTGTTCATTGATGCAGTACCTCCATATAATATTGTCATTCTACAGAACCAAACTAAAAAGTCACATGTTATTACAGATTACAAGAAGCGAAGGGAAACACCAGATGTCTCAATCCTAAGGCTGCACATAAAAGTGTCAATCTTGAAATCTCTAATAACATGTGAATTACTTTACTTCTGCGAATGTCCTAAATATAACACAACTGTAAAAAAAAATCAAGAAAAATTTAAAAAAATTTCCAATTTTTCGGTGGTAAATGTTGCTAACCGTAAATATTTGCGCGAAGTCCTGACAGCTGGGCGGCAAAATTGTTTTATCAGCCTATTTGGAGCCGGAAAACAAGGACCGGGACAGGAATTCAGGGAAGCGGGGCCTGCCAAATATTGAAATTTTTGTGAAGAAAGAGTGATACATTCAGGAAAACCATATAAAAAAGAAAATAGGACTTCCTTTTGCGGGCCAGATATGGTATAAGAGATAAGTAATATGGTCACGGCGGCGGCAAAAGCCGGCCATAGACCGCGATCAGGAATGAGGAGAGGAATAAGATGAAACGTAAATGGTTTTGTATCGCCCTGATTTTGGGTGTGGTTTTGTTGGCCGCCTGCGGCGGCAGCGACAACGGGGAGAGCGGCACGGCTGCCACGGAAGCGGCGCAGACGACGGAGGGCTCATCGGAAGCGGCGCCGGAGCCGACGCAGCCGGAGAGCACGGCCCCCGGGACTGCCGAACTTCCGGAATATACGGCGGCGGATTATGTGAGCCTGGATTCCTATACGGGCATGGAGGTAGAGGTGTCGGACGGCGAGGTGACCGACGAGGAATTTGAGATGCTTTTGCAGCAGCTGGTAGATGCCTTTAAGACGACGGAGAAGATTACCGACCGCGAGACAAAAGAAGGGGACACCATCAACTTTGATTACAGCGGCGCAATCGACGGCGTTGCGTTTGACGGCGGAACGGCGCAGAACCAGACCACAACACTGGGAAACGGCGGTTTTATCGACGGCTTTGAAGAAGGTCTGATCGGCAAACCCTGCGGCGAGGAATTTGTCGTAGACGCTTATTTCCCCGACAATTACGGCCGCGAAGAGCTCGATGGAAAGACCGCGCAGTTTACGATGAAGATCAACTACATTGTCGGCGAGGAGATCATCCCCGAACTTGACGATGATTTCGTAAAGGGCCTGGAGGACTATACCTGCGGCACGGTAGAGGAATTTAAGACCGTGTACCGCGAGGAGTTAAACGAACAGAAGAGTTCCTTTATGGAGGAACAGGACAAGAATACCATGTGGATGAACCTGATTAACCAGGCATCCTACAGCGGATATCCGGACGGATACGTCGACAGCTATGTTCAGGATATGGTGACCAGCTATACGAGTATGGCGGCCGCATACGGATTTACCCTGGAGGATTTTGTCGTCGGCATGTACAATATGGACATGGACAGCTTCAACCAGGAGGTAAGGGAGCAGGCCGAACTGCAGGTAAAATCGGACGTGCTGTGCCATTATATAGCCGATCGGGAAGGCCTGACCGTAACCGAAGAAGAGTACCTGGCGATGGTGCAGGAATACATGGAGTCGTTTAATTATGACGATATGACAAGCTTTGTCAATGACTATGGCGTGGACAATGTGGAGCGCCAGGGCCATGCCGACGCGCTGTTAAAGAAGGTAATCGATTTCTGCTTTGAGAGCGCCAACAAAGTCCCGGCAGCTGAGACAGAGCCGGAGAGCATTGATGGCGAGTCGGCGGCAGAGACGACCTCCGAAGAGACGACGGCCGAAGAAACGACGGCGGCACGGTAGGGGGATAGACGGATGGCACAGACGGTTTTAAAAAACGGGACGATAGCGGTGACCGTTGATTCGCATGGCGCGGAGATGGTTTCCCTGAAAGATGCGCAGGGGCAGGAGTATCTGTGGAACGCAGACCCGGCCTACTGGAAACGCCATGCGCCGGTACTGTTTCCGCTGGTGGGCAGCCTCAGGGACAAACAGTACCGCCTGGGCGGAAAGCTATATCCGATGAATCAACACGGGTTTGCGCGCGACTTTGAATTCAGCCTGCTGTCGGCAAAGGAGGACGAATGCTGGTTCCGCCTGGCGGAGAATATGGCGACCATGACCGTATACCCGTATGCGTTTTTGCTGGATATCGGCTACCGCATCGGCGAGGGCTGGGTGGAGAACCTCTGGCGGGTCACGAATCCGGCTTCCCGGCCGCTGCATTTTTCGCTGGGCGGTCATCCGGCTTTTGTCTGCCCGCGAAAGCCGGGAGAGAAGCAGTCGGATTATGCGCTTCGATTTGATACGGAGGCTCCGCTGACCTGTTCGGTGATCGGCGAGGGCGGCCTGGTCGATCCGACGGCGGCAAAGACGATTGCCACAAAGAAAGGTCTGCTGCCTATTGACGACCATCTGTTTGACGACGATGCGCTGATTGTGGAACACGATCAGGCGCACCGCGTTTCTCTGGTGGATCCCGAGGGCCGCGATTATTTGACCGTGACGTTTGACGCGCCGCTCTTTGGCGTCTGGTCCTGTCCCGGCAGACAGGCTCCCTTTGTCTGCATCGAACCCTGGTACGGGCGCTGCGACGCCGCTGACTTTACGGGCAGCTGGGAGGAGCGCGCCTGGGGCAATACGCTGCAGCCCGGCGAAGTTTTTGAGAGAAGTTTCCGGGTTACACTGGGGTAATAAAACCATTTCGTACCGGCATATACTGGTCCAAAGAGATGTGTTGGAGACCTTGTATGAATAAGAAGAAATATACCTGCAACCGATTCCGCGTGCTTGGCAATGCCGGGATGGCTGCAGGTTTTTTGCTGCTGTGCGTGGCCCTGGAAGTGGGGATTATGGCGGAAAAAGCAGCCGCCGAACTGGCGGCGGAAGCGGCGCAGCTGCAAACGGCGGCAGCCGGCGGGGGCCTTTTGTATGGCCTGAATTGGTTTTTGCCCCGCGCTGGTCTGGGCCTGCTAATCGGAGGCTTTCTGTGTAAGCTTTTGCTTTGGCGCTGTCCGGCCTGCGGCTGTCATCTGATGCTCTGCGTGCGGGGAGACAGCGGAGAATGCCCTTGCTGCAAAGTAAGACTGGAAAAGGAAACCATCTTGCGGTATAATGTAGAAAAAAGAGAAGGAGAATCATAATGCGGAAATTTTCGGAACTTGCCTATGACCGTCCGGATCTGGAGGCGGTAAAGGAATCGCTGCGGCAGTGCGCGCTGAAGATGCAGGCCGCAAAGAACTATGAGGAAATGCGCGATTTATTTTTGGCGCAGAAGGAGGCAGGGACAGGCTGGCAGACGATGTCCACGATCGCCCATATCCGTAATACGGTGGATACGCGGGATGAATTCTACGAGGGCGAGATGAAATATTTTTACGAAGAGCAGCCCCAGATAGAACTTCTGTGGCAGGCGATTGAGCGTGTGATCCTGGAGTCGCCGACACGGACGCAGTGGGAAGCGGAGTTCGGCTCTTTCTTTATCAAAAATATGGAGGTCAACCAGAAGCTGGCCGACGAAAGCGTGGTGGCGGACCGAATCGAGGAGGGGAATTTGACCCAGCAGTATTCCAAGATATCGGCGACAGCGACGACGGATTTTCGCGGTGAACCCTGCAATTTTTATGGATTGTTAAAGCATATGCAGAGTACGGACCGCACGGAGCGCCGGGAAGCGATGATGGCCTGGGGCGATTTGTACGAGCAGATTTCCGATCGGCTGGACGCGGTCTATGACAAGCTGGTGGCTCTGCGGGTGGGGATTGCCGGGAAGCTGGGGTTTGACTCGTACATCGAGTTCGCCTACTTAAACCGCGGGCGCTACGATTATACGGCAGAGGACGCAGCGCGCTTTCGCCGCCAGGTAAAAGAAGCGGTCGTGCCGGTATGTCTTAGACTGCGGGAGGAGCAGGCGCGGCGGCTGGGGGTAGACAAGCTGCATTATTACGATGAAGCATTGATTTTCCCGGAGGGGAACGCGGTTCCCAAAGGGGATCGTGAAGAGCTGGTAAAGAAGGCGCAGCAGATGTACCGGGAGCTTTCACCGCAGACCGGAGAGTTTTTCGATCTCATGGTCGAGAAAGACTTGTTTGATCTGGAGACAAAGCCGGGCAAACGACCCGGCGGCTACTGCACGTTTTTGGCCGAGTATAAGACGCCCTTTATCTTCTCCAATTTTAACGGCACGAGCGCCGATGTGGACGTATTGACCCACGAGGCCGGGCACGCGTTTGAAGCCTATACGGCGTCGCGAAAGGTGCGGCTTTTGGAGATGGTATTCCCGACCAGCGAGGTGGCGGAGATTCACTCGATGAGCATGGAGCATTTCGCCTATCCGTGGATGGAGCAGTTTTTTGGGGAAAAGGCGGACGATTACCGCTATGCGCACTTGATGGACGCTTTGGAGGTGATCCCCTACATGGTATCGGTGGACGAGTTCCAGCACCGTGTCTTTGAAAAACCAAAGATGACGGCAAAGGAGCGCCGCCAGGTATGGCATGAGCTGGAGCATACCTACATGCCCTGGAGGGATTACGACGGCCATGCCTTTTTGGCAGAGGGCGGATTCTGGATGCAGAAGCAGCATATTTTCCTGTATCCGTTCTATTACATCGACTATGCGCTGGCGCAGATGGGGGCCTTTGAGTTCTATGGACGGATGAAGAAGGACCGTGCCCGGGCCTGGAAGGACTATTACGAGCTGTGCCAGGCAGGCGGCAGCCGCGGGTACTTTGACCTTTTGAAGCTGGCGGGGCTTAGCAATCCGTTTGAAGAGGGGACGGTGCGCAGGATCGTAGACAGCCTGCTGGAGGATTTGTTTTAAAAAAGCGGCCGGCGAGAAAGGAAAATACCAGTGTTACAGCTTACCAAAAAAGCGATTATCGAATCCTTCGTAAAATTGCTGAACGAACGTACTTTAGACAAGATCAAGGTCAAAGATATTGCGGAGGAATGCGGGATTAACCGCAATACGTTTTATTATCACTTTGAGGATATCCCCGCGCTGATGGAGGAGCTTTTGCGGCTGGAAACAGAGCGGGTTCTGCTGCGGGATACGGAGGAGGGCTCCTGGGAGGAGGCCTTTATCCAGGCGGCGGAGTTCGCTCTGCAAAATAAGCGGGCCGTGTATCATATCTACAATTCGGCGGGCCGGGATATTGTGAAACGCTATTTGAATGCCATGGCCGAAGATGTGATGACACATTTTGTGGAGCGGATCGCGCAGGGAATCGCGGCCGGCGAGGAGGATAAAAAGCTGGTCGTGCGTCTCTACCGGGCTGCGCTGGTGGGGATGATTGAGGACTGGCTGGAGGCCGGCATGAAGTACGACGTAGAAAGGATAATCCGACGCGTCGGCCTGCTGTTTGAGGGAAATATCAGCCGGTCGCTGGAGAGAAGCGCGAAGGAGTGCAGAAACGGATATAATTACTAAATCTTGTGAAAATCACATAAAACAGGAGTGAAACGGTGGAAATAAGGCGGGATATCTATCTGAATCAGCTGATAACGCGCAAAGATAATGGAATGATAAAGGTAATTACCGGCATTAGAAGATGCGGAAAGTCCTTTTTACTGTTCACAATCTTTAAACGTTATCTTCTGGAAAACGGTATAGACCGTGAGCATATTATTGAAATTGCCTTGGACGGGATTGAAAATGAAGAATTACGAGATCCCAAAGCCTGTTATGAGTATATAAAATCCACGATACGGGATGAACAAAAATACTATCTGTTCCTCGATGAAGTCCAGTTTATGCCCCGGTTTGAAGAAGTGTTAAACAGCTTGCTTCGTATGAATCACATTGACGTGTATGTAACCGGCAGCAATTCTAAATTCCTGTCCAGCGACATCGTAACCGAGTTTCGCGGCAGAGGGGATGAGGTTAGAATCTATCCCTTATCATTTGCTGAATTTTATTCGGCATACGAGGGGGATTATGATGAAGCCTGGGAGGAATATATGATCTATGGCGGTCTGCCGCAGGTATTACGGCTTCGGGAGGAACGTCAAAAAGCGGAATATCTGAAAAATATTTTTGCCAATGTCTATCTGAAGGATGTGGTGGAACGAAATAAAATTCAGAACGCCGATGAATTGGCAGTATTGGTGGATATTCTTGCTTCCGCGATCGGAGCGCCCACGAACCCGACCAAAATATCCAACACGTTTGCCAGCGAGCGGCAAAGCGGCTACTCAAATAAGACGATATCCAAACATATAGATTATCTGGCAGAGGCGTTTTTGATTTCAAAAGCAAGCCGCTATGATATAAAGGGCAGAAAGTATATCGGCGCGAATCTGAAATATTATTTTACGGACATAGGACTTAGAAATGCCCGATTGAATTTCAGGCAGCAGGAAGTTTCGCACATTATGGAAAATATTGTTTATAACGAATTGCTTGTACGGGGCTATAATGTGGATGTCGGAATGGTGGATGTGTATGCCAGGGATAAAAAGGGAAAGACCCTCCATAAACAGCTGGAGGTTGACTTTGTGGTAAATCAAGGGAGTCAGCGTTATTATATCCAGGTGGCATATGATATGGCCTCAGAGGAAAAGCAAATTCAGGAGTTTTGCTCGCTGCGCAATATCCCGGACTCGTTCAAAAAGATTGTCATTGTAAGCGGAGCCAAAAAACCCTGGAGAAATGACGAGGGATTTGTAATCATGGGAATGAAGCATTTTCTTTTAAGGGCCGACAGTCTGGAATTTTAATTTTCTCCGCATCGACAGGCGTTAGACAAAACCCCTCACATGCCTAAAAAACAGTCATATTACAGGCGGTGTTCATTTTTTGTGCACCGCCTGTTTTCTATCTATTTTCAAATCCTTTTATTTCCCATACAATATGCAATCAGAAAGAGAGAAAGAAAAGGGGAGGAAAACGCTATGAAGGTTGGAAAAAACGTGGTCAGGTTCCACATACCGATCCTGATCGCTGCCATTGCGCTTTTGATCCCGTCGGCGATCGGCATGGCAAGGACGCGTATCAATTACGACATGCTGACCTATCTGCCGGCGGATATGGATACGGTGGCCGGACAGGAAATATTGATGGAAGAGTTTGGGAAAGGCGCTTTTTCGTTTGTGATCGTGGAGGATATGCCGCTTTCGGATGTCGCCGCCCTGCGCGCGCAGCTGGAGCAGGTCGAACATGTGGATACCGTATTGTGGTATGACAGCGTGATGGATTTGTCGGTTCCGATGGAAATGCTGCCGGAGAAGCTATATGACGCATTTAACGCTGAGAACGCTACCATGATGGCGGTATTCCTGGAGACCTCCACTTCTTCGGACGATACGATGGAGGCCATTCGTGCCATTCGACAGATCGCCGGACGGCAGTGCTTTGTATCCGGGATGTCGGCGATGGTTACGGATTTAAAGGAACTGTGCGAGCAGGAGGAGCCTGCGTATGTGGGGCTGGCGGTGCTCCTAGCCTGTACGGCGATGATGATTTTTATGGACAGCTGGCTGATTCCGTTCGTCTTTCTGCTCAGCATCGGCATGGCAATTCTCTTGAATATGGGAACCAATTATTTCCTGGGGGAGACTTCTTATTTGACGAAAGCGCTTTCGGCGGTCCTGCAGCTGGCGGTAACGATGGATTATTCGATTTTCTTGTGGGACAGCTACAACGAACAGAAGGGGCGTATGACAGATAAAAAAGCCGCCATGGCCTGTGCCATCGACCAGACGCTGGCTTCGGTGGTCGGCAGTTCCATCACGACGGTGGCCGGTTTTATTGCCCTGTGCTTTATGAGTTTTACGCTGGGAAAGGATTTGGGCGTCGTCATGGCCAAAGGCGTGGTGCTGGGTGTGATCGGCTGTGTGACCACTCTGCCGGCCCTGATTCTGGTCCTTGACCGGGCGTTGGAGCGGACCCGCCACCGGGCGCTGCTTCCCAAGGCCGATCAGGCGGCGGGATGGGTGACAAAGGGATTTGTCTGGATCTTGATTTTGTCGGCGGCGCTTGTCGGACCGGCCTTGAAAGGATATCGGAAAACCAATGAGAATGTCTACTACGAACTGACAGAAACGCTGCCTAAGGATATGGACTTCGCGGTTGCCAATTCTAGGCTGCAGGAGGCGTTTGGCGTGGGCGCAACGCATATGCTGCTGATTGATTCGCAGCTGGCCGCGGACGACGTGCGCAGTATGATTCGTGAAATGGAGGAGGTAGAGGGCATTCAATATGTCCTGGGACTGGAGAGCGCGGTCGGGCCGCTGATTCCTAAGGAGGCTCTGCCGGAATCGATCACTGAGCTTTTAACGAACGAAAACTGGGAGCTCTTGCTGGTCAATTCACAGTACAAGACAGCCAGCGAAGAAGTCAACGCGCAGATCGACCGCCTGAACCAGATTCTCAAGAAATACGATCCCAAGGGGATGCTGATTGGCGAAGCGCCCTGCACCAAAGATATGATCGAAGTGACTGACCGGGATTTCCAGGTGGTCAACACGATCTCGATCCTTGCGATCTTTGTGATTATCGCCCTGGTGGAAAAAAGCATTACGCTGCCGTTTATCCTGGTGGCGGTCATTGAACTGGCGATCTTTATCAATTTGGGCTTGCCCTGGTATATGAAAACGTCGCTGCCCTTTATCGCCCCAATCTGCATCAGTACGATCCAGCTGGGCGCGACCGTGGACTATGCGATCCTGATGACGACGCGCTACAAGAGGGAGCGCTGCGGCGGACGGGCGAAAAAAGAGGCTGTGCACATTGCGCTGGCGTCCTCGATCCCTTCCATTATTGTCAGCGCCATGGGGCTGTTTGCCGCGACCTTCGGCGTGGCTCTGTATTCAAACATTGATATGATTCGTTCCCTGTGCCATCTGCTGGCCCGGGGCGCAGTCATCAGTATGTTGTGCGTGATTTTGATTTTGCCGTCCCTGTTTATGATGCTGGATCCGGTGATCTGCGCGACCAGCGCCGGTTTTAAGAAAAAGGAGCAGGCCGGCGGCAGGAGGCCGTCTTATAGAAAAATCCATGAGAAAACGGAGGTTATACGATGAACGGGATTAAAGGGAAAAACAAAAACCGAATCTGGAAAACCATGTCTTGTGTAACGGCGGCAACGCTGATCTGCGGCAGTATGGGCGCCATGGCGTATGGAGCCGGCCGGGAGAGCGCGGCGGCAGGGACCGCCGCACGGCCGATGGAGACGGCTTTTGCGGAAGCAGCGCAAAACACTCTGAAAGCCAGCGACGAGACGGTATACGTAATAACGGCGGCCGACGGCAGTGTGCAAAAGATCATTGCCAGCGACTGGCTGTCAAAGGCTGAGGGCGGTTATGAATATGAAATGGCCGAAACGGACGGCAGCCTGCCGATCGGCATGAAGATCAGCTACCGGCTGGACGGCCGGGAAATTACGCCGGCGCAAGCAGCCGGGGCGAACGGCCGCTTGACGATCCGCTTTGATTTCGAGAATCTCTGTCCGGAAACCGTTAAGATCAACGGCAAAGAAGAATCGATATACATGCCGTTTGCCGTGCTGACGGGAGTGGTACTGGATGGAAGCCGCGTTTCGGACGTGGAGATCACAAACGGGCGTCTTTTAAGCGACGGCGAGAGAATTCTTGCCGCGGGCCTGGCGCTGCCGGGTCTGAAGGAAAATCTGCAGATGACGGCGCAGGGGGAGGAAAATTCCCTGGCGCAGAAGATAAACGACCTGGAAATCCCGCAATATATCGAGATTACCGCGCAGGTAACGGATTTTGCCTGCGAGTCCACCTATACGATCGTCACCAACGAACTGTTTGCCGGGAACGAGACGGAAGGGCTGTTTGACATGGACGGACTGCGGGAGGAGACGAAAGCTCTGAAAGAGGCAATGGAGAAATTGACAGAAGGATCGGACCGGCTTTACGACGGGTTGACAACTCTGTCGGAGAAATCGGACGAACTGACCGAGGGCGTAAACCGGCTGAGCGAGGGCGGCCGCCGGCTGAGCGAGGGAAGCGGCGCGCTCAGGGAAGGCGCCGGCAGCCTGTACGCGGGCGCCGAGGAACTGCTAAACGGCCTGACACAGCTGCAAGGTAGCAGCGACGCCCTGACAGGCGGGGCCAGGCAGGTGTTTGACACGCTATTATCCACGGCCGGCAGCCAGCTGCAAGCCGCCGGCGTAGAGACAGGGACGCTGACCGTAGAAAATTATGGAGAGGTGTTGAACAATATCCTGGCTTCCATAGACGGCGGGGCGATGCATGACCAGATCTCCGACCAGGCTTCGGCCGCGGCCAGAGAACAAGTCGAACAGAAGGTGCGGGCCAACACGGAGACGATCCGCGGGCAGGTAACGCAAGGAGTGCGGGCCGCGGTGCTGGGGCAGGTGCTTGCCGGCGTGACCCAGCAGGCCGGCGTGACCATGTCTGTGGAAGAATACGAACAGCTGAGCGGACTGAGCGAAGAAGAGCTGGACCAGCTGACAGCGGCCGGAGAACTGCCGGCCGGAGTACCGGCGCTTCTTCAGACAGTCGCAGCGATGACCGGGGAGCAGCTGGCATCGGAGGAGGTACGGGCGCAGATCGAAACGGTCACCGAACAAAAGATTCAGGAACTAATTGCCGCCAATATGCAGTCGAGCGATGTGCAGAACCAGATTCAGGCGGGCGTGGACGGCGCCAAATCCGGCGCGGCCGACCAGATTGTGGCTTTAAAGAGTCAGCTGGACAGTTACAACGCGTTTTATCAAGGCATTTCGGCGTATACGGCCGGCGTCTCCCAGGCAGCGGCCGGCGCGGCGCAGCTGAGGGACGGAGCCGGACAGCTGTCAGAGGGGAGCGCTTCTCTGGACGAAGGCGCGGCGGAATTGTCAAAGGGTCTGCAAACGCTGCAGGCCGGCGGCGGCGCTTTGACGGACGGCGTCACACAGCTGAAGGACGGGGCAAAGGAACTGTCCGACGGCCTGCGCGCCTTTGACGAGGAGGGGATTCGCAAGCTGACCCGTCTTTTGGAAGAGGACCTTGCCGAATTGGCGGACCGTCTGCAGGCGACGCTTGATGTGTCTGGGGAATACGCCCCGCTTGCAAAAGGCGCAGACGCGCCGGAAAAAAGCGTGCGCTTCCTCTATAAGACGGAAGCGATAAAAGAATAAAGAGAATGTATGACAGTAAAAAAGAAGGTTGTCCGGGCCGTACTCCGGCGGCCTTCTTTTTTTGCGGGCTGTATGCGAACGGAGTCCGCGAAACGAAGTCCGTTTGCGAGAAGCAATTGTATTTGCAGGCAATCCATAGTATAATAAATCCGTGCGCCGGGCGGCCTTAGCCAAACGCCGCAGGAAAACAATAAGGGGTTTATTCATGTATGCAGAATATACAGGACGAATACAAGGAAAAGAATAGGGGCTATCTTTGGACCAGGCAGGACGCGGACGGCTGCTGCCGGATCGTGCGGGCGGATGCCGAAGCCTGTACGCTGATTGGTCGTTCGTGGGAGCAGCTGCGCGGCCTGGAGGCAGCGCAGGCGGCAAAAGGGCTGGAGACGGCGGTCGTGGAACTTGGCGAGGGATATAAGCTGTGGATCCTGGAGCCGGCCGGCAGCCGCCACCAGCGCCTGGCGGAGCTGGAACATATGAACGCCGTGCTGGAGGAAGCTTTAAAGGAGGCGGAAGCCGCCAACCAGGCCAAGAGCCGCTTTCTTTCCAATATGTCGCACGATATTCGCACACCGATGAACGCGATTCTGGGAATGACGGCAATCGGCCTGTCTCACATTGACGAAAAACTGCGGGTCCAGGACTGTCTGCAGAAAATCCAGACAGCCTCCACCCATCTGATGAGCCTGGTAAACGATGTGCTTGACATGTCCCGGATTGACAGCGGACGCATGACGCTGAATGAAGAAGTCTTTTCCCTCGCCGATCTGGTACACGACATCGCGGTCATCGTGCGTCCGCAGGCCGGGCAGAAGAAGCAGGAACTTTTGCTGGAGATCGGGACGGTTCTGGAAGAGGATTTGATCGGAGATACCCTGCGTCTGCGGCAGATTATGGTGAATATTATAAACAATGCCGTAAAGTATACACAGGAACAAGGGCGCATCCGGGTGCGTTTTGAAGAATATATGAAAGAGACGCCCGCACAGGAGGGCGGCCCGGGAAAATCCGCACAGCTGTGGCTGCATTTTGTGTGCGAGGACAACGGAATGGGCATGAGCGCGGAATTTTTAGAGCGGATTTTCCAGCCGTTTGAGCGGGTGCAGAATACGACGGCCAGCAAGATCGAAGGCACTGGTCTGGGAATGTCGATCGTCAAAAAACTGGTGGACAATATGAAAGGAAGCATCCGGGTGGAGAGCGAGGAGGGACGCGGCAGCCGTTTTACGGTGGAGATTCCCTTTACGGCGGTCGGGCAGCAGACAACGGTCCGCCTGCCGGCCGGAGGCAGCATAGCGGTGGCCGAGAGCATGGACAGCCGCGCGGAGCAGCTTTTGGAATACCTGCGGGACGGGGGGCTTAGGCCGGTCCGCTTTACCGGAGGGATGGAGACGGTAATGTGGATGACGGAAGCACAGTATGAGGAGCGGATGCCGTGCGCGCTTTTGCTGGGAGAGCAGCTGCATGACTTGCCGGTGCTGGAGGTAGCGTCCCATGTGCGGCAGCTGGCGGGACGGGACTTCCCGATTCTTTTGGTGTCCGAGGAGGATTGGCCGCAGCTGGAGTACCGGGCCCTGCGGGCCGGTGTCAGTGCGTTTGTGCCCTGCCCGCTCTTTAAAAGCCGCCTGCTGGCAACCCTCTCCGAACTGACCATGGGAGAGTCGGCGGAGGCGGAGGATTATGTGGACCGGCATGTGGATTACAGCGGATACCGGGTCCTTTTGGTGGAGGACAATGAGCTGAACCAGGAAATAGCGATGGAACTTCTGGAAATGACCGGCGTACAGGCCGAGGCCGCGCGCGACGGCGCCGAGGCGGTGCGGTTGTTTGAAGAAGCGCCGGAGGGATACTATGATTTGATTTTTATGGATATTCAAATGCCGGTGATGGATGGCTATGAGGCTTCGAGGAAAATCCGCGCTCTGCCGAAAAAGGACGCGCAGTCGGTCTGGATTGTGGCGATGACGGCCAACGCCTTTGCGGAGGATGTGCGGCGGTCGCGGGAGGCGGGCATGAACGAACATCTGTCAAAGCCGGTCGACCCGAGGCGTCTGCAGGAGATTCTGCAAAAGAGACTGGGGCAATAAAAGAAAGCGGGTGGGGCACATGGAGGCATACCAGGAGGAGTATCTTTCCAACGTTCGGGAAATGCTGTCGTACACGGCCCGGGTCAAACCGGCCGGCCGGCCGTTTGAGGAATACTTTGCGCAGATGGAGAAAAACCGGCGCAGCGCGGCCGAAAAGGCCGAACGGAATATGGAAATTTTGCGGGAAGAACTGTTCCCGACACTGGATCAATTGTTTGAAATCGGAGCAGAGCAGCGAAAGGCGCTGGAAGATTTTGCCGGACAGCTTTTAAAGTCGCCGGAGGAATTGGATGTGGGCCTGTCCTGCCAGATCCACCGGGCGCTTTTGAGCCTGGCACGGCTGGAGAAAGACCGGGCAGGGATTATCCGCGAGCTGTACTGGCTGGGCATTGGCTGGAATTATATCAGCAACCGCCTGGTGGGACAGGAGTTGTCACAGCAGCAGGCGTATGTGTCGCAGATGCGGCTCTGCTTTACGGAGGCGGCGGCTTACCTGAAATACTACGATGAAATCGAGGACTCGCAGACACGCGGCTATGTCCTGCGCTGCCGGGCCAATATGTCCCTGGGAGCGTTTAAAAGCCAGAGCACCAAAATCCGTATGGTAAAGAAAACCCTGCAGATCATGCAGGATGAAGAGTTCCGAAAAAAGGATCCCATGCTTCCCTGGGATGCGTTTTTGTATGCAACGCATCAGCAGATGGCGGCCAGCCTGTCGCACGCAAAGGAGCAGGACATGACGCCGCAGGATGTGACGGATGTCATGGAATCGGTGTATGTGGTATTCCAAAGGCAGATTCAGGAGGCGGCCAAGAAGCAGATGATGCTGCCGGCGCGGACGCTGTTTCGTCTCTACGCGGTGGAATACCGCTGCGGTCTGGACACGCTGACCGGCCTGCTCACCAAGATGGAGGAGCTGATCGATATGGCGGATACCGCGGATTTTTCCGCGGAGGGCATGTATGCGCTGATTTCCCTGCCGGCCTTTTATTGTCAGTATCTCTCAGATTATCCCGAGCTGATTCCAAAGCGGCGGGAATATATTGACGGCCTGTACCGGAAAATCCTCGCCTACGTGGATTCGTTTCCGGAGGAAGCGGAGAACGAAAATTTGTTTTTGTATCTGCGGCAGCTGGCGGTGACGTTTGTGGAAACCGAAACCAGCGTTTCTTACGGAAAGTTTTTGCAGAGACTGCTGATGCGCTTTCTGCCGGACGTCTATATTCATTCGAGGATTGTCGGACGCACGGCGGCGGCGCTTAGCGGGATGATCCTGGAGGAAGAGAACCAATATTTTGACGATATCGAGTGGATACGGGCGATCCGCGAACCGGATGCCAAGAAGCAGGCGGTGATGAAGTACGCGATGGAGTGCGGTCTGTTTCACGATACGGGAAAGATCAATTTTGTGCAGCTGTATGTGAGGACCGGCCGCCAGTGGCTGGAGGAGGAGTACGAGATGGCAAAGCTGCATGCCGAGATCGGCGCCGCGCACCTGGCGGCCCGTCCTTCGACCTGCCGTTTTGCGGAGGCAGCCAGAGGGCATCACAGCTGGTACGACGGCGCGCACGGATACCCGGATTCCTACAAGCGGCTGGAATGTCCCGCCCGGCAGATGGTAGATGTGATTGCCCTGGCTGACTGGCTGGAGAATAGGACCGATGCCGTGCGGCACTATGTGGGCGAAGGCAAAGGCCTGACAGAAGCGCTGGAGGAGGCTCTGGCGCAGGAGGGGAAGCGGTTCTCTCCGCTTTTGACGGCACGGCTGCGTGACAAAAAGGCGACGGAAAAAATCCGGCAGCTTTTTGACGAGGGGCGCCGCGAAGCCTGCCGGATCTTGTATGAAGAGGAGAGCGGGAAAGGTTTATTCCACGCTCTTTAGGGATTCTACCATGTTGATCTTCTTGAGACTGAAGTACATGATGAAATTGACGAAGGCGGCGAAAAGGAACGTGATCAGGATGCTGAGCACGTAGCTCAAAGGCTGGATCGCCCGGCCAAACATAATCATATCCACCTCCAGCGTCAGGATCACGAACTGGTGCAGAAGAAAGCCAAAGACAATGCCGAACAGGCAGCCGCAGACGGTTAAAAGGATATTTTCGCGGTAAACATATTCGGCCACTTCCATATCGTAAAAGCCCAGCACCTTGAGGGTGGCCAGTTCGCGCCGCCGCTCGGTGATGTTGATGTTATTCAGGTTGTAGAGAACCACATAAGCCAAAAGCCCGGCAGAGAGGATCAGTACCCAGACGACCAGGTCAAGGCTGCTCATCATATTTTCCACCTGTTCGTGCAGGGACGATACCAGCGTCACGCCGGTGATATGCTCCTGCTGCAAAAGCAGGCCGCTGAGGGCTTCTTCCGTGAGGGAGGAGCCTTCTTCCAGGTTCATAAACAGATGGTTGTAGACCGGTTCGGTCCCGTAAAGCGATTCGTAGAGAGCCGGTGTCATATAGAGGAAGTTGTTTAAATAATTTTCGGAAACCGCCGCGACCGTGGCGCTGTAACGGCGGGTGTCGCCGTCTTTTAGGGTAATCGTATCACCGGCGGACAGCCCCAGTATGGAGGCCAGTTTTTCATTGATGATGACGCCGTCGTCCTTCAGTTCGTAGCGCTCGCCGCTTTGGCGGTCCTGGAGGATGATGAAATCTTCCAGGCCGATGGTAGACTGGGGTACGAAAAGGGTAGCGGATTTCGTCGTACCGCCGGCTTCCACATCGATGAGGATCTGGCGGATCTCAAGAATGCTTTGGATGCCGTCGGTGGTCTTTAGCAGCTCTTTTAAATATTCGCGGTCTTTGGACTCAGCATGGTCGTCGATTGTGACATAGGCGTCGTAGACCCAGATATTGCGGTACTGATTCTGAATGATGGCATGGATCGAATCGCGCAGGCCAAAGCCGACCATTAAAAGGGCCATGCAGCCGCCGATACCAAAGACGGTCATAAAGAACCGTTTCTTGTAGCGGAAGAGGTTGCGCACGGTGGATTTGGAGGTAAAACTTAAACGATTCCATATGAAGGAAACGCGCTCCAAAAACACACGCTTGCCCTGTTTGGGAGCCGCCGGCCGCATCAAAAGAGCCGGGCCGGCCATCAGTTCCTTGAAACAGGCGAAGATCGTGGCGGCCGTTGTGCAGAAAACGGCGATGGCGGTGGACGTCAGCCCGTACTCGAGATTTAAGGGCGTAAGCCGTACCGGCAGATTCAGATAGAGCATGCCATAAGCGCTTAAAATGACCTGCGGCAGGACAAATTCGCCGACCAGTACACCGAGCACACTGCCGATTAAGCTGGCGCTCAGGGCATAAAGAATGTATTTGGCGGCAATAGCGCCTTTGCCGTAGCCAAGGGCTTTCATAACGCCGATCAGGGTGCGCTGTTCCTCGACCATGCGGGTCATGGTGGTTAAACTGACCAGGGCCGCCACCAAAAAGAAGATCGCCGGGAACACTTCGCCGACCGCCCCGATGCGGTCGGCATCCTGGTCGTATTCCACATAGGACTGTACGCCGCTGCGGTCTAGGACATACCACTGCGGGTCCTCAAGGAGGTTTAACTCCCGCTCTGCCTTGGCAATATCGGCTTCGGCCTGCGTAAGTTCCTGCTCGCCGTCGGCGATTTTCTGTTCGGCTTCGGCCTTGCTGCGATAGTATTCGGCCCAGCCGTCCTTGAGCTCCTGCTCCTTTTCGGCCAGTTCGGTCTGCCCGTCTGAGAGCTGTTCTTTGGCGTTTTCTAGCTGCTCCCTGCCCTGGGCAATCTGCTCCTCGGCCAACTCGATCTGTACGGCCGCTTTGACCAGTTCGCGGCTGCCTTCCTCCAGCTGGGTCTGGCCGTCCTTGACCCGCTGCTCTCCCTCCTCCAGCTGTACCCAGGCGTTAGCCAGCTCTTGTTCGCCCTCGGCGATCTGGGCCTGTGCCGCGGCCAGCTGCTCCTCCAGCGGCCCGATGGCGGCCAATGCCTCTTCATAGGAGACGACGGCGGCGTAAGCGATGACATAGCCGGCAATTTCCTCCGGTCCCAAAAGAAGAAGCGTCTGGCAGGTTTCCTCGGAAATCTTTCCTTCATTGTAAATCTGTTCAACATAGATCTGCCAGGAGAGCAGGCTGGTGGTGTCGTTTAAGAGCCGTTCGGCATATCCCTCCAAAAGGGCGCGTCCGTAGAGTTTATCGGTCTGCGGATTGCCCAGGCCCTCGATGTGGGCAAGCGAGCTTTGATAATTTTCCTCGTTTTCGGTGATCTGCTGTTTGGCTTTGTCAAGCTCCTGCTGTCCGGTGGCAAGCTGCTCTCTGGCGTCGGCAAGTTTTTGCTCGTTGATGCGGTAGGCGATTTTGCCTTCTGTGAGCTGAGCCTGGGCTTCTGCCAGCATTTGGGCGTTTTCGTTGTACTCGGCTTCACCTCTGGCATATTCGGCCCGTCCGCTGGCAAGGCTTTGTTCGGAGCTTTTCAGGAGACGTTCGTTGACCTCGATTTCGATTTCGGCATCGCTTAACTTTAGTTTCGCCTCGGCGATCTGTTCCTGGCCGTCGGTGAGCGTCTGCAGGGCTTCTTCGAGCTCAAGTTTGGCCTCCTCCAGTTCGGCCCAGCCGTCGGCGACCTCTTTCTTTGCTTCTTCAAGTTCCCGATAGGGTTCGTCCGTCAGCTCGTGGTAGCGAATCTCACAGCGCTCTTTAGCGATGCTCTCAATGGCTTTCTGAGTCGGCTCGACGGCCTGATCGTATTCCTTGGTCATGCACATAAAGGGATCGGCTCCGTCGGTGGTGACGAAAATCTGCGTATAGACTTCGGTTTGAAAAGCCTCCGGAACCAGTACGACAAAGCCGAAAACCTCGCCGCCGCCGATCGTGGCCGCGCCGCGGTCCCATGTTAAAAACATCGGGGACAGGCCGAAACCGACGATCGTATATTCCTCCCCGGCCAGGCTGTCGGTGAGCGGGTCCTCCGTACCCGAGCGCAGACGGATCGTGTCGCCCAGCTGATAATCGCCATGCATTAAAAACGCTTCGTCGAGCAGGCATTCGCCGGTCGTCTCGGGCAGCCGTCCCTCGGAGACGAGGTAGCGGTTGATGTCGCCGGTCAGAGACTGCACGGTGGCGACAAGGGAGTTTTCCCCGTTTTCGAGAAAGGCGTCCACGCTGGAAAGCGCCTGCGCATCGGAGACGCCGGGCAGAGAGCGGATGGCCGCAAGATCGTCGTCGGTCAAGCCCAGTGTGCTCAGAATGCGGATGTCCATGAAGTTGGCTTCGTCATAGTAGGTGTCGGCGGAAAGCCGCATATCCGGCTCGGAGGCACGCACACCGGAAAAGAAGGCCACGCCCAGCGACACGATAAAAAGAATCGACAGATAACGCGGCAGAGTGCCGCGGATTTCCATAAAAAAATCTTTCCAGAGCTTTTTTGTCATGGCGTCACCACTCAATCTGCTCTACCGGCATGGGCTCAGGATTGGTGCGCAGCTTATGGACGCGTCCGTTCTTGATCTCAATGACGCGGTCGGCCATCGGCGCAATGGCCGAATTGTGGGTAATGACAATGACGGTCATGCCGCGTTCGCGGCAGGTATCCTGCAAAAGCTTCAAAATTGCCTTGCCGGTCTGGTAGTCCAGCGCGCCGGTCGGTTCGTCGCAAAGAAGGATTTTCGGATTTTTAGCCAGCGCCCTGGCGATGGAGACGCGCTGCTGCTCGCCGCCGGAGAGCTGGGCCGGAAAATTGCCGGCCCTCTCCCCCAGGCCGACTTCGTTTAAAACGGTATGGGCGTCCAGATGATCCTTGCAGATTTCCAGCGCCAGTTCCACGTTTTCCAGCGCCGTCAAATTCGGCACCAGATTGTAGAATTGGAATACGAAGCCGATGTCCTCCCGGCGATAGCGGGTCAGCTGTTTTTCGCTGTAGGAGGTAATATCCGTATTGTCCACAAGGATCGTCCCCGAGGAAGCGCTGTCCATGCCGCCCAAAATATTCAAAACCGTGGTCTTGCCGGCGCCGCTGGGGCCGACAATGACCACAAATTCACCTTTTTGAATCTCGAAGTCGATGCCGTCTACGGCGTTGATCGTGACTTCGCCCATCCGATAGATTTTTTTTACGTTTTTGCAGCTGACAAATGAAGGCATTTTAGATTCTCCGCTTTCTGTATTCGGCCGTTTGGCGGCCGCGCCCGAAAGGGCGGTCTTAATGGTTAGTATACCACCAGGGAGAGAATTTGTCTCTGAAAAAAACATAAAAAACTCAACCGTCTTTTGTACCGCTGTGAAATTACGGCTTCACCGCGGCTGTGGCTGTTAATCGACCAGGTCGGGCAGAAACTGGACGAGTCTGCGGATATGGAACAGCTGACCAAGGCCTGGATGCAGGAGCTGGCTTTTGTGCACAGCGCGTCGGTCGTTCCCCGCGAGGCTGTGGCAGGCGGCCGGGAAGAGATGGAGCGGAAAAATTGAGCGGATACCGGCGGCCATTGTGGAGAACCAGTCCATCGCCGTGGATACGGTCACAGGAGCGACGCTGACCAGCCAGGCGATCTTAACCGGTGCAACCCAGGCGTTAAAGGAAGCAGGAGCCGATCTGAGCGGTTTTAGTCAGGCGGCGGCGAAATCGACGGCAACCGAGGAGTACGAGACGCAGCTGGTGATCGTAGGCGCGGGCGTGGGCTGGACGCAGGGCTATGCCTGGACCTCGGGGGCAATCGCGGCCAAGCATATTATCGAACAGATTCAGTAATTCGTAAAAAAATGTGACAGGATACGCAAAAAGGACGTCTGCGCCGGCTTTGTGAGGGCCGGTGGGGACGTCCCTTTTTGGGCTGGGAGAAAAGAGGGCTTCACGGATATGGCGGCCAGGAAACGAAGGCAGCCGGAACCGATTTGTTTTTTGGATCGTGTGGTGTGAGCATCGATTTTTTAATATGCAAGGGGATTTTCATTCGGGGTAGACGGGCCTTGCCTGATAAGGTATAATATTTGGTAGACATTATACCGGCGCCGAGCAGCGTCCGAGTATTAGAAGGGGTGTGACAATGCCGGAGAAAAAACCGTTGCCGATCGGCGTTGATAATTTTGCCAAAGTGATCAAAGAGGGCTATTATTATGTAGATAAGACGCTTCTGATCAAAGAATTACTGGATTTGAAGGGAGAGGTCAATCTCTTCACTCGCCCCAGGCGTTTTGGAAAGACGCTTAACCTAAGCATGCTTCGGTACTTTTTTGAAGATACCGCAGATGAGGAACAAAACGCAAGGAACAGGGCTCTTTTCCAGGGATTGAAAATTGTGGAGGCAGGAGCGGCCTATACCAACCGGATGAGCCGGTATCCGGTAATCAACCTGACGTTGAAATCTGCCAGGCAGCGGGATTTTAAATCGGCGTATGGCAAGATAAAAGAGGAGATTGCCGGGGAATTTCAGAGACATTCATATGTGTTAAAAAGTGACCGGATCGGCGATGATAATAAGAAAAAATTCCGTAAGTTTGCAAGCGGAGAGGCGGAATAGGATGCGTATTCCGGTTCATTGAAGTTTTTGAGCCATTGCCTGAATCAGGTGACAGGGAAACATACGGTTATTTTGATAGACGAGTACGACGTGCCGTTGGAAAACGCGTATTTCAAAGGGTTTTATGAGGAAATGGCGGATTTTATCCGTTCTCTGTTTGAGTCTGCCTTGAAAACAAACGAGTGCTTGCAGTTTGCGGTAATCACAGGCTGCCTGCAAATTTCCAAAGAAAGTATTTTTACAGGATTGAACCATTTGAATAGTATCTCTGTTCTGAATAAACGATATAGCGAACATTTTGGTTTTACAAAAGCAGAAGCGCTGCGAATGATGAGGTATTATGAAGCAGAGAGCCGCTTTCCGACGATGAAGGAGTGGTATGACGGATATACCTTTGGCGATGCGGAGGTCTACAATCCATGGAGCGCTATAAATTTTATGTATGATTTGTATTCCGATCCAAAAGCATTTCCACATCCATATTGGGGCAATACCAGTTCAAATGATATCATAAAGGATATGATTGCGCAGGCGGATCGGGAGACCAGAGGGCAGATTGAGACGCTTTTAAACGGCGGAATGCTGGATATGCAGGTGCATGAAGAGATTACGTATGAGGATATGCACGGCCGAGGGGAAAATCTATGGAATTTTCTCTATTTTACAGGGTATCTAACCAAGAAAAACGAATATTTCAAGGAATCAGCCATCTTTTTGCAGGTAAAGATTCCGAACGTCGAAGTGAGAACGATTTATCAGACTACAATCCGGGGATGGTTCCGTCAAAAAATCGAAAAACAGGATTTTCGCGATCTGTACTACGCGATGGAAGCAGGAGACGCGGAGAAAATGCGGGATATATTAAGCGAACAGCTCGTTTCCACGATCAGTTTCTATGACAGCGCAGAAAATTTTTATCATGGCTTTCTGGCCGGGATATTAAGCCAAAGCGAGAACTATCTGGTACAGTCGAACCGGGAGTCGGGAGACGGTCGCCCGGATCTCGTGGTGAAAAGCCCTTCCCTGCGGGGACGCTCCTTTGTGCTGGAGGTAAAAGTATCCGCTTCGGTAGATGATCTGGAAAAGGATGCACAGAAGGCGCTGCGGCAAATTAAGGAAAAGAACTATACGAGAGAACTAAAAGCAGAGGGGTATAAGAAGGTTGACTGTTATGGTCTGTCTTTTTACCGAAAAGACTGCGAGGTAAGGTTTGGAAAGCAGGAACAGAGACGAGCACAAAGCGGAGGAGGAAAAAATGGACACACAAAAGATTCGACTGATCGCATTTGATATGGATAATACCGTATTGGCCGACGGCGCCGAGATTACGCCGCGGCTGCAGCGGATTTTGCTGCGGGCCATGGAAAAGGGCATCCAGGTAATTCCCTGCACCGGCCGGGGCCGCCGGCAGATGCCGCGCACGCTGGAGGAACTGCCGCTTCTTTATACGATCACCTCCAACGGCAGCCTGATCCTGGACGAAAAGCAGAACCGGGCGATATACAGCGATCTCGTGGACTGGCAGGTCGCGGCCGATATCCTGGGCGAATTACGGACCTTCGGCGTGTTTTTCTGCGTCCATATTGACCGGGCCGTCTATTTTGAGTGCGGCGAAGAATCCTACGTGCGGGAAAAGTATCATATACCGGACTATATGCCGGTCGATCTGACGGAAAATGCCGAAAAGATGGTGCGCGCCCGCCGGGAAGGGGCGGAGAAGATATTCCTGCGGACGGACGATATGGCTCTGCGGGATGAAATCCGCCGGCGTATCCTGGGAAAATATCCGGTGTTCTGTTCCTCCTCCTCCGCGCACAACCTGGAATTCGGCGTGCCGGGCTGCTCCAAAGGGACTTCCCTGCGCTGGCTGTGCCGCCGCCTGGGAATTAAAGGAAGCGAGGTGGCTGCCTTCGGCGATGGAGAGAACGATAAGGAAATGCTGGAATTCGCCGGCCGGGGACTGGCGGTAGGCAATGCGCAGCCGGCCTGTAAGGCGGCAGCCGATGAAGTGATCGGAGATTGCGCTGCGGATGGGGTGGCGGATTGGTTGGAGAAGAGGGTTTAAAAAAGAGGGCAAGGGGGACGCCCTGCTCCCTATGGCTGTCATGTCCGGACGCGCTCTCGCTCCGTTCCAAACGCAGCGGCACTAAGTTCGCACTTCGCCTGCGGCTCGCGCTCACTAAGGGCCGGCGTTTGGAAAGGGTCCTTCCATGACAGCCATAGGGAGCAGGGCTGTATCTTGCCGTCTTTTTTAGGATAGACGCGGGACGGCCAGGGCATTTAGTGGAAAATGGGAAGTTACAGCCAGGAACCCGGGGCCTTGCCTGAACGGGCCCTTGCCGGACGCCGGTACTTAGTGAGCGCGAGCCGCAGGCGAAGCGCGAACTTAGCACCGCTGCGTCCGGCACGGAGCGAGAGCGCGCCCGGGAAGGCAAGGCCCCGGGTTCCTGGCGTCCCTTTGCATCTTCCCCCTATACTCCCTGGTTACTCTTCGTAACGCACCCCCGCCCGCGCAAAACACTCCCTCGCAGCCTCAATCACAGCCGTACTGGTCACGGTAGACCCGCTGACCGCATCGATTTGCGGGCTCTTAGCCGTCAGCAGCGCATCTAAAAGCACCGGGATCGCGTCCTGCCCATAACCCGGCGTTTCCCCATCTCCCACAATCTCGGCAGCAGTCAATTCCCCGTTTTCAAAGGTGCAGGTAACGATCACATCGCCGCCGATCCCCTGGCGCACGGCGCTGTAAGTTCCATTACCGTCGCCGGCGGCAATTTCTTCCCGTTCCTTGAAGAATTCGCTTACGCCGGGGTCTACGGCTTCGGCAGCGGCCATTTTTTCGCCGGCCAGGCGGGCAAAGGTGAAGGTGCGGCCCATGGCGATCCCTACCATCAGTTCGGGGTAGTTGTCGCTGAAAAAGCCGCCGCTGTCGTTGCCGCCGGCATAGAGGCCTTCGATGACTTCGCCCCGGGCGTTTAAGACCTGCATATCGGTGTTGATGCGCAGACCGTCGAGCGTGCATAATAGCTGGCCGCCGAGCGTTACGCCGCGGTAGGGCGGCTTGTCAAGCGGCAGCATACGGTAGGATTCTTTGCCGAAATCTTCGTCCTCTCCTTTGGCGCAGAGCTCGTTGTAGCGCTTGACCGTGGCAAGGAAGGTATCAACCGGCAGCTGAAGCTTTTCGGCGAGCTCTTCGAGCGTCTCGGCTTCTACGGCTACGCCGGCGGGCATCAGCACGTTCTGGAAGAAAAATTCCGTAAAGTCCTCCGAGGACAGCAGGTAGCGGGAACCGGAGGGGCTCAGCTGCAGCCGGGAACAGCCGATGGTGCGGAACTGGCGTGTCTGTTCGCGCCAGTCGGAACCGAATACCATGCAGTAGGTGCTGAGACGTTCGCGGGTGGCGGCGTGGTAGATGAAATCATAGGGAACGGATTCGTTGCAGAAACGTTCGCCGTCGTGGTTGACTTTTAAAAAGGGCTGGCTGCCGATGTGCGTCATGATGCCGGACTGGGCATACATGCCGCCTCCGCCGACGCCGGCCGGAACGCCGCCGCGGTCGAATACCATTACGGTCGGCATGTCGTCTTTGTCCGCGCCGATCCAAGTCGCGGCCCGGATGCCGTCGCCGGTGTTGCCGGGGTAGCCCTCCATGGTGGTGCAGTGCTTGACGGCGTAAGGGTTCATGTCGCGCATCATTTCTTCGTTCTGGGCGTAGCCGCCGGTGCAGATCATGACGCCTTTACGGCCATATACGCGGATGTAGTCGCCGTCGGCATCCCGGGCGGTGACGCCGATGACACGGCCGTTTTCGTTTTGCAGAAGCTGTATCATCGGTGTGGAAAAGAGGAGGCGGCCGCCGGCTTCCTGGAACGGTGCTGCCAGGTGGACGGCGATTTCCGGATGAACGGAGGGATCCTGCATATAGGGGATCGCGTCGCCTTCGTAGGTGGCCTGCAGGTTATGGCAGATGGGGAAGGTCTTGTAGAAGCCGTGATCTTCGTTGCCGCAGTCGGTTTCAATAAGCATTTCGTACCCCTGCTTGGCCATCAGGTCACCGAGCCAGTCGAGCGTGGCGCCGCTTTCGTCGGCCCACAGGCGAATCAGGCGCTGGTTGACGCGGTGCGACGCATATTTGCAGAGTTCTTCGACGATCTCGTGCTTGTTGATGCGGATGCCGGCTTCCTTCTGGCAGCGGCTGTCGAGGGCGCCGATGCTGGAACGGGAACTGCCGATTGCGGCCATTTTTTCAAGGATGGTGACGGTGGCTCCGGCCTGGACGGCAGCCATCCCGGCGGCCATTCCGGCGTTGCCGGCGCCGACGATGACTACGTCGCTGACATAGACTTCAGCAATCTGTTCTTCGCCGACGGGTTCCGGCGCAATGCGCCAGGAGGCTGTGCCTTGAGGATCGGATTGCGTGCCGGGATGTTCCGGGGATTGCTCCGGCGCTGCCGCGCTGGTGGCTATGGTGTCAGATGCGGAGGTGGTTTCTGCCTGTGACTGAGCTGTGGTCTGCGCCGGCGCGGGAGCCTGCGTCGTTCCTTGTGCGGAAGCAGCTGCCGGCTCCGGGGCGGAACAGCCTGCCAACAGGCCGGCCGCTGCTGCGCCTAAGGCGCTGGCCGCCGCTCCTTTGATAAAGTCTCTGCGGGAAATTCCTTGTTTTTTCATCTTGTTTACCTCCCATTTGGTTTTATATATGCGGTCTGGTTTTTGGATGAGACAAGCATACTATAAAGGGTAAGCCGCTGGTCAATAGATGGATTGTTGTTTGTCAAACTTTTTTGAGGGAAAATGAGCGGGTTTTTCTGCGGCGGCCATGGTTTTTGCGGGGAGAACAGGTCTTTTGAGACATGTTTGTATTCTGTTTGGCTGCTCCGAGCCGGGGATTTATCAAAAACCAGGGGACAACCCTCTGGTTTTGTGTTAGTATGATTATGCAAACAGGAGGAGTGCGCGAATATGGGGCGCAGGAGGCGTTATGAAGAGGTATCGAATCGGAGATTTTGCCAGGCAGATGGGGGTATCGGTCGATTTTATCAAATATTATGAGGAGAATGGTTTGATTACTTCGTATCAGGACCCGCAGAACCATTATCATTATTATGATTTCAGCCAGTCGCAATGCGTTATGCAGATCCAATATCTGCGAAGCCTTGGTTACGGTGTAAAGGAGATATCCGCGCTTCTCAAGACAGCGGACCGCCGCCAGGCAGCTTTTTTGTTTGAGAAAAAGGCCCGGGAGCATGAGGATTCCCTGCAGCGTTTGGCCTATGCGGCCGGGCAGCTGAAGCGGTACGGCGAAGCCTTGGAATACAGCGCGTCCCAGCGCTGGTATATTGTCCAGACGCCGGCCTTTTATTTTCTTCCCCATACAAACGACGAAGAATATATCCGCACGGAAGCGGTTACCGGGCAGATTGCCGAATGGAACCGGCATGTCCCGTTTGTTTACGGACTGGATCGCTGGTTCTTTGATCCGTCTGCTTCGCGGGAGGCCGCCTTTGGGCCGATGCAGCATGGGCGGGCCGTTGAAGCCGAGGCTGCCCGAAAATTAGGGCTTACGGTGGACCCGCCGGCTTGTCATTTTCCCAGCCAGCGATGTCTGGAATATTACTTGGAGTATGCCCACGAACGGTCTTTTAACGCAAGCCCCAGTCTGACGATCCATAAATTCGACGCGGCGCTGGCCGTCATTGAGGAAAAAGGATTTCAGATTGCCGGCGATATGTTTGTGCGGTTTCTCTCGATTTTCCAGGAGCATGGCACGGAGAAGGAACTGGATGTGCTGTATATTCCGATTTCCTGAAACAGATAGTTTCCCATAGGATTTTCTTCTATAGAAAAAAGCTTTACAAAACAGGCAAAATGCTGTATATTAAAACAGTAATTATTATCATTATTAAAATAAGAAATGTGGGATTACTATGAAAACGTTAAAATACAGCCGCCAGCGTGAGGGAATCAAAGAGTTTCTTCGGGGACGCACCGACCATCCGACCGCGGATATGGTGTACCTGGGGATTCGCAAGGAGTATCCGAATATCAGCCTGGGGACCGTATATCGGAATTTGTCGCTGCTTGCCTCCCTGGGGGAGATTCAGCGAATCGCCAGCGAGGAGGGGGCGGACCGTTTTGACGCAGTTACGCGGCCCCATTATCATGTGGCCTGCCGCCGGTGCGGCCGGGTCGAGGATTTGCCGATGCCCTGGGAGAACGGGCTGGACGAACAGGCGGCAAAGCATTATAAGGGATGCATCGAGGGGCACACGACCTGCTTCTATGGACTTTGCGCGGCGTGCATCAAAGAGGGGGAGACAGACTTGTCCATGCAAAGCCTGGGATAAAGGAATACGGCCTGCCCGGCTGTATGGCAGGGCGCCTGTGCATGAGGAAAATTTGCCGGTGAAAAAGTGAAAAAACAGCTTGACAGCCTGCTTGCAATGTGTTAGAGTAAGGATGTAAAAAACAGTAATGATTACTATTATTAAAAATTATAAAAGGAGAATTTAAGTATGAAGAAATTTGTTTGCAGCGTATGCGGTTATGTTCACGAGGGAGACAGCGCTCCCGAATCCTGCCCTCAGTGCAAGGCTCCGGCCAGCAAGTTTGTGGAGCAGTCCGAAGGCAGAAGCTGGGCGGCCGAGCATGTGGTAGGCGTGGCACAGGGCGCCAGCGAGGATATCATGGCTGACCTGAGAGCGAACTTCACCGGCGAGTGCACCGAGGTTGGTATGTATCTGGCAATGGCCCGTGTGGCTCACAGAGAGGGCTATCCGGAGATCGGCCTGTACTGGGAGAAGGCAGCCTTTGAGGAGGCTGAGCATGCCGCGAAGTTTGCCGAGCTGTTAGGCGAGGTAGTGACCGATTCCACGAAGAAGAACCTGGAGATGCGCGTAGAGGCCGAGAACGGCGCGACCGCAGGCAAGTTTGACCTGGCTAAGAGAGCTAAGGCCGCGAACCTGGATGCGATCCATGACACCGTACATGAGATGGCCCGTGACGAGGCTCGTCATGGCAAGGCATTTGAGGGTCTGTTAAAGAGATACTTCGGTTAATCGGAAATGCCGTAAAATCAACATGTTTGAGGATTTAGGGGTATGTTGGAGCAATCTGACATACCCTTATTTTTGTGCAAGCGGTTGTGCCCGGATGTGGGTTTTAATTTTTGGAGTTCATTTTCTTTAGAGAAACATACTTCCCTATTTATTTTACGAAAGCCGTTGACTTTTGTATCGTACTGCGATATATATGGATATATCGTACTGCAATGTATCGCACTGAAAATGACGGATGGCGCTATCAGACTTACGCCCGGCACGATGTACGGGAGTTTATCAAAAATGGAAAAAGACAATATAATCCGTTTTATTCGTGAAAAAGATACACGGAAAATCTATCAAATCACGGATTTAGGGTTAGAAGTTTTACAGCTTGAACGGAAACGAAATGTACTATTTTGAAAAATGCCTTCCTCAAGATGTGGTCTATTTAGAAAAGTTGTTTCTGACGACGGTATAGCAGAAGAAATTTTTTGCGATGATGAATCAAGACTTCAGATGATGCAGCGGGTATTAAAAGGAAGAATGCTGCTGCTGTTGATTAATTTTTTCTCGTACTATTACCGCAGTATCTTACTAACTTGTATATGCACAATTATTTTATAGCTGCATTTGTTGGTGGTGTTTTAACCATGCACATTGTGATATTCGCTATATTCTTTGTGAAATATAATCAGTATAAGAGCAACAGAAAATAATTTAAGCAAGAAGGGAGGGCATGCAAATGTATGAGTTTTTTCAAGCGGCATTACCATGGATTCTGTTGGGATTATTTGTGGCTGTCAGTTGTGCATTTTTAAATGTTAAAAAAATGTCCGGATGTGCCACTTGGCGCACATGCCCACCAATTCAGGCATGCGAAAGCATCCCACTGGCTTGAGGATGGTATTAGTATTGTTCAGATCGGCTTTCTGCTTGGTCATGAGCAGTTAGAAACAACAATGAAATATCTTGATATAACAACGGAAGAAAAAGCTAGCTCCCTTGCTACTTTGGAGTTGGAGAGAGAAAAATCTCCGAAGATGAATAACATCTTAGCGTGTGCGAGTGAGCTTGTTGACAAACAAATCGTATACGCTTGATGACAATGGCGGCAGGGGCGCGTCCCTGCC
>JAAWCS010000070.1 GCA_022793375.1 Lachnospiraceae bacterium | reverse complement strand
GCCAGGATCAAACTCTCGTCTTAAAGTTTGTCTGGTCAAAGATAAACATCCAGCTTATCTTTTTCCGTTTTACCTATGTCTAGGTTTTGTTCCAAAAATTCTCTTAAAAGAATCTTCAGGGTTGGAATATACTGTTCTGTTGTCAAAGTGCATGGCCTTCTTTTTTAGAAAGCCGACGGAGAAGAAGGGATTTGAACCCTTGCGCCGCTATTAACGACCTACTCCCTTTCCAGGGGAGCCCCTTCGGCCAGCTTGGGTACTTCTCCAAGTTCGACGATATAGCCCGTCCTATTATCATGGATTCGATTCCGACGGAGAGAGCGGGATTCGAACCCGCGGCCCCTTTCGGAGTCACTGGTTTTCAAGACCAGCTCCTTAAACCACTCGGACATCTCTCCAGTGCTTTTTCTGTATCTCTGCGTCTTTCTTTCGTGACGCAAAAAGTATTCTAGCACTTCTTGCCAAATCTGTCAACCACCTTTTTCAATTTTTTTTAGAGAATTTTCGGCCAGGTTTTTAAGCGTCGTTTTCAGCGAAGCTTTTCCTCTGTCGGCTGCCGCTCTCCCAGCTTTAAATTCGGCGCCGCGTTCAGGTCCCAGCCGGCCCGGACGCCGTTTTGGTATTCGTAGTAGGCAGCCACGCCGATCATTGCCGCGTTGTCGGTACAGAAAACCGGCGAGGGGTAATACAGGCGGCAGCCATGCGCCAGACAGGCCGCTTCCATCTCCCGGCGCAGCGCAGAGTTGCATGCCACGCCGCCGGCCAATACGATTTGTTTGGCCCCGAACTCATCGACCGCCATCATCGCGCGGCTGACAAGGGCTTCTACCGCGGCGCTTTGAAACGAAGCCGCCACGTCCGCCTGCTTTACCTCCTGTCCCATCATCTGCGCATGGTTTAAATAATTCAGAACCGCCGACTTCAGACCGCTGAAGCTGAAATCATACGGGCAGCCGTCGATATGCGCCTGCGGAAAAGCAATCGCCTGCGGATTCCCTTCTTTTGCCACACGGTCAATCTTTGGCCCGCCGGGGTATCCCAGGCCCACGGCCCGGGCCACCTTGTCGAACGCTTCTCCGGCGGCATCGTCCCTGGTACGTCCCAGGATCTCAAACTTCCCGTAATCCTCCATTTTTACCAGATGCGTATGGCCGCCCGAAACGACCAAACACAAAAAAGGCGGCTTAAGTTCCTTGTGCTCGATAAAGTTCGCGCAGATATGACCTTCAATATGATGTACGCCCACCAAAGGCAGCCGGCGCGCAAAGGCGATCGCTTTCGCTTCCGCCACGCCGACCAACAGCGCCCCTACCAGTCCCGGGCCATAGGTGACGCCGACCGCCGTGATGTCCTCCAGGCTCACCGACGCCTCCGCCAGCGCCTCGGCAATCACCTGATCGATTTTCTCAATGTGTTTGCGGGAAGCCAGTTCCGGCACCACGCCGCCGTAGAGCGTATGCAGGTCGATCTGCGAGGAAATCACATTCGATAATACCTCGCGCCCGTTTCGCACCACCGCCGCCGCCGTCTCGTCGCAGGAGCTTTCAATCGCCAGAATTAAAACATCTTCTTTTACCGTACTCGCGTTTCCGTCCGTTTTCATCTTCCTTCTTCCTCTTCCTCCTCAAACCGCAGCTCCGTGGATTTGCCGTCCCGTCCGGCCTGGCTGTGGGGAAAAATCGCCCGCACCTCATCCATATATTCTTCCGGCCGCGTCAGCGAAGGGCTGTAATGGGTCAGCCACAGCTGCCGGCAGCCGGCTTTTAGGGCCAGGCGGGCCGCGTCGTAAAAGGTCATGTGTTTATGCGCCCGCGCCTTATCCTCTTTGTCGTGCTCCCCGTACATGCCTTCGCACACAAACAAGTCGGCATCGGCCGCCATTTCGGCAATCACGGGAACCGGACGGGTGTCGGTGCAGTATGTTACCTTTAAGCCCCGGCGTTCCTCCCCCATCACCATTTCCGGACGATAAATCTGTCCGTTATCTTCTATAATATTGCCTTTTTGCAGGCGGTTCCAGTATTTCAGCGGGATTCCTGCTGCCCGGGCTTTCTCCACCTGGAATTTGCCGGCCCGTTTCAGGCAGATCCGATAGCCGTAGCAGGTGATATTGTGATTGACGCGGAAGGCCGTCACCGTATACGGCCCCAGCTCTATCTCCTGCTGCCGTTCTGTCAGTTCGATCATGGTAATGTCAAACGGCAGTTCCGGGGCAATTACCCGCAGGGAATTGACCACCCGCTCCACCCCCTTAGGCCCGATGATCGTAAGCGGCTCCTTTCGGTCCGCGTTTCCCATAGCCAGCAAAAGTCCCGGCAGCCCGCTCACATGGTCCGCGTGATAATGGGTCAGGCATATAAAGTCAATCGGTTTGAAACTCCATCCTTTTTCCTTGATGGCAATCTGTGTTCCCTCGCCGCAGTCAATCAGCAGGCTGCTGCCGTCGCAGCGAGTCATCAGCGAAGTCAGCCAGCGGTACGGCAGCGGCATCATGCCGCCCGTTCCCAGCAAACATACATCCAACATATCGTATCCCCGTTTCTCCCGGCTTTGTCCGGGTTACGCCGGCTGCGCCCCTCTTTCTCCCCGCTCTGGTGCGCTGTTGCAAGACAAAAATTCTACACAAAATATGGCATTCATGCGTAAGCCAACGCCGCCATTTTTTGTGTTTTATCTGCGTTTTGCAGCAGCTCCCTAGCCGATGGAGAGAAGTTCCGTTTCCTCCGTGATTTCCGGCGGGACCGCCAGCAGGCTTATCAACTTGTCATAACATGCTTCGCAAAGCGTAAGCGCATGGTTTTCTGTGTCTTTTTCGGAAAAATAGCCCCATTTTTTCTGGATCCGCACAAAATCCTCACGGTAAATCCCATTTTCCCTTTTCAGTTCCCGGCCGCAGCCATTGCAAAAAAGCGCTTTCTTCTGATCGTTTGCCATGTCGAATCCTCCTCGGTTTTTGCTGTTGTGAATGGGTTTTGCCGGATAAGGGGTCAGGCGCAGCAATCAAGCCGCCCGCTGACCGGTCTTTTGTCCCGGCTCAGACAGTATACACCAAAAACACGCTCCGTGACCGTGGAAATGTTTCTCAGAATAAAACGATTCAGCTGCTCTCGGATAACCGTTTTTGCATGAGTACGGCGTCCTCCGACGGATTGTGATAATAGCCGCGGCGGATTCCGCTCTGCGTAAAGCCGTTTTTCCGGTAAAGCCCGATCGCCGCCTCGTTGCCGGCCCGTACTTCCAGAAATACCGTCTCGGCTCCGGCCCGGCGCATCCGCGTCAGAAAGTCCTCCAGCAGCCGCTGACCGTACCCCTTCCCCCGCGACGCTTTCTTCACCGCAATGCGGTGTACCTCCGCTTCGTCAAGGATCCGCTGCCCTGCAAAATAACCGAGCAGTTCGCTTGCGTCCTCTCCCAGTTGTTCCAGGACCCGGCAGTCATAACGGCCGCTTTCCAGCGTTTCTTCGTAAATCCTTTGGCTCCAGGGATCCGCAAACGTCTCCGCTTCCAGCGCGGCGACCGCCGGGACATCGCACACCGTCATCGGGCGCAGACGAATCGTTTCGTTTACCGGCGCCATATGCGTTTGCCTCCGATCTTACCTTTTTGCATCATTTTTCCATTATACGGAATTTGTCCGCGAAATGCAATCACCAAATGGACCGGCTTTAAAAAAAGCCGCTGTTCAGCCCTGCCGATTTATGGTATATTTTTAATATCCGTACCGTGCGCTGCCAAGGGCGGAATCCGGCACTGACAATTGCAGCGCAGAAAAGAGGAAAACATGCTTTCAAAAAAACTTTTGACCGAAGTCCTGGCAAAAGCGCTGTCCACCGGGGCGGATTTTGCCGAGATCTACATGGAGCACACGAAGCAGAATACCATTACCATGGTGGACCGCCGGGTGGACACGATCACCGATCTGCTGATTTCCGGAGTGGGAATCCGCATCCTCAAGGGAACGCGCTGCATTGCCGGCTCCACCTCTTCTTTGGAGCGCAGCGATCTGCTGGCCTGCGCCGCCCGCATCGCCGACGCCTTAGACGGGGTTCCTGAGGGACACAGCCTCCGCTTAAACGAGCGGATTTTCGGCGATATCCATCCCGTGCGCATTGTTCCTCAGGACGCGTCCAACCAATCCAAAATCGATCTTTTAAAGGAGGGATATTTTGCCGCCCTTACCTATCATTCCGATATTGCCCAGGTCGAGGCAAGCCTTTTGGACGTCGACCATCGGATCTTGATTGCCAACAGTGACGGCCTCTATGCCGAGGACCGGCAGATCCGCACCCGGATGCCGATCACTGCCATTGCCAGCAAAAACGGCGAAAATCAGAGCGGCTCCTGCTCGCCCGGACGCCGGATGGGATTGGAGCTTTTTGAGCAGATTTCCCCCCGGCAAATCGGCCTGGAAGCGGCCGAACAAGCCATTACCATGCTGAATGCCGGTTATATTAAAGCCGGACGGATGCCGGTCGCGATCGAAAACGGATTTGGCGGCGTTATCTTCCACGAAGCCTGCGGGCATTCTCTGGAAGCCTCCTGCGTTTCCATCGGCCAGTCCCAATTCTGCGAAAAGCTGGGCCAGAAGATTGCCAATGAGAAAGTCACGGCCATTGACGACGGCACGATCCCGGGTGCCTGGGGCTCCATCAACATCGACGACGAGGGCACCCCGGCCCAGCGCAAGGTCTTGATTGAGAACGGCATTCTCAAAACATATATGATCGACAAGCTGAACGGACGCCGCATGGGCATGGAGGCAAACGGTTCCAGCCGGCGGCAGGGATACCGCTTTGAGACCACTTCCCGCATGACAAATACCTATATCGACAATGGCCCCGACCAAAACGAGGACATTATCAAATCCATCGAATACGGCCTTTACGCCAAAAAAATGGGCGGCGGTTCCGTCAATCCCACCACCGGTTCCTTCAATTTTGCCGTCAATGAGGGCTATCTGATCCGCAACGGGCAGATCTGCGAGCCGGTGCGCGGCGCAAGCCTGATCGGCAAAGGCTCCGATATCCTGATGGATATCGACATGGTCGGACAGAACCTGGAAACGGCGCAGGGCATGTGCGGCGCAAGCAGCGGCAGCATCCCTACCGACGTCGGACAGCCGCTGATCCGCGTATCATCGATTACCGTAGGCGGCCGATAGGATGAAGCACCGCAAACGTGTACCATCATGCCCTGAGAACACGGGCAGTATAGGAGGAAACACCACATGAAATATGAAGAATTCAAAGAACTGGTCCTGGCCGCTGCCAAAAACCAGGGGCTTAAAGAATATGAACTGTATTATATGGAAGCGGAAACTGTCGGCGCCGACGTCCTGTTTCATGAGCTGAACCAGTTTTCCACCTCTTCGGAGGCCGGCGTCTGCTTTCGCTGCATCTGCGGCGGCAAAATGGGCTACGCCGCCACGGAACAATTTACCGAAGCCGAAGCGCAGCGGATCGTCGAAGCTGCCATGGAGAATGCCGGTTCGATCGAAAATACGGAGAGCGCCCTGATCCACAAGGCCGGCGATCTCTATCAGGAACCGGAACACGCGCCGGAGGAAAGACCGTCCTCCGCCGAGTTGATCCGCCTGGCCCTTGACACCCAGGAGCAGGCTTATCAGCTGGACAGCCGCATCTTAGACGGTACAAACTCATTTACCCAATTTCAGAAAACCACCCGTTCCCTCTGCAATTCCAACGGGCTGGATTTAAGTTATACCTGCTCCTACTCCCTCGCCGGCTGCATTGCCGTCGCCAAGGATCAAGAGGGCATGGTAGACGGCGACCGCATCAAAGCCGCCCGTTTTTCCGAACTGGACCCCAAAGAGGTGGCAACGGAAGCCGTAGAGGAGGCCGTGGCAAACATCGGCGCCGATACGGCAGAAACCGGTTCGTATACGGTGGTATTCGTACATAAAATGATGGCTACGCTTCTGTCGGCCTTCTTCCCGGTTTTTTCCGCGCAGGCCGCTCAGCAGGGACTTTCTCTTTTAAAGGGAAAAGAGGGGCAGCCGATTGCTTCCCCCCTTGTTACCCTCACCGACGACCCCTTCCATCCGGACTGTCCGGTCCATATGCCGTTTGACGGCGAAGGCGTTGCCACGCGATGCAAAAATGTCATTGAAAACGGCCGCCTGATTACTCTTTTGCATAATCTGTCCACGGCCCAAAAGGACAACACGGTTTCCACCGGCAACGGCCAGAAAACCGGCTACGCCTCCGCGGTCAGCATCCTGCCCTACAATTTCTTTATGAATCCGGGCGAGGGCGGCAGTCAGGACGATCTTTTGAAGGCGGCCGGAAACGGCGTTTTCATCACGTTACTGACCGGCCTTCATGCCGGAGCCAATTCGGTTACAGGCGATTTTTCCCTGTCCGCAGCCGGCTTTCTCATCGAAAACGGCACGAAGGGCCGGCCGGTCAAAAACTTTACCGTCTCCGGAAATTTCTATGAGTTGTTAAAGAACATTGAGATCGTCGGCAGCGATCTGGAATTCAAGCTGCCGATGGCCTCCAGCCGTTATGGCGCGCCCTCTGTCCTGGTACGGAACATGACGGTTGCCGGAAAGTAGGTCTGCGTGCAGAGCCTGTGCGGGACAGGGCATAGCCAAAAGTCTGCGTTTAGCAGCAGTCCCTAGCGGTTTTTCTCCTGCCGCACACGCTCCGCCTGCGACGGCCGCAGGTATTTGGGGGCAAATTCTTCTGCTTTTAGGAGGCGTCCCTGCGCGTATTGTTCCGCGCCCAGGGACGCCACCGCCCCGGCTCGCTGCCGGTTCATCGTCGCCGGCGCCAGGTAAAAGGGGACATGCAGCCTGGCACGAATTTGTTCCTCCTGCACCGGTACGCCGTCCCCCAGGAAGATTACCGGCCCGCCGGCCGCGTTTAGTTCTTCGATCACTTCTGCCATGTCGATGGCCCGCGACGGTTGTTTTATGCAAAAGCGGCCATTTTCCCATTCGTACAGGCCGTTATAGACCTGCCCCCTTCTGGCGTCCATGATCGGGCAGATCACCGACACGGCGTCAAAACATTGGTACGCCATGGCGTCCAGCGTCGGCACCGCCACCACAGGAAGCGCGAGCGCGAGCGCCAATCCCTTTGCGGTGGCCGCGCCGATACGCAGGCCGGTAAAGGAGCCTGGCCCGCTTGCCACGGCAATCGCGTCCATTGTCTTTGGTTCCTGCTCTGTCATCCGGCAGATTTCGTCAATCATCGGCAGCAGCGTCTGCGAGTGCGTCTTTTTAAAGTTTACCGTGTATTCCGCTGTCAGGATACCGTCCTCCCAGATTGCCGCCGAAGCGGTCAGCGACGAGCTTTCAATTCCCAATATTTTCATAGAATTTGTCTCCTTCTTTTCACACTGCAATCTCCCTCATATCGACAATTCCATCCGGCAGAATATCCGCCAGCTGCATTTTTCCTTCCTTCAAAAAATCATAGTACGTCCGATAATTTTCCAGAATCACGGCGCAGGCTTCCTCCACCGTTTCTACGCCCTTATGTTCAATATAGTATACCACCTCGCTGATCAGCTGTGCCAGATACATATAGATCTGTTCAATATAAATCGTAAGAGATTTTTCCTCGCAAAATGCCGAATGCGTAATCTCGTTGCGGAGCCGATACAGGCGCTGGATATGCCAGCGGTTCTTTTGAATGTAAGAATCAAATGTTTCCCGGATCCGCAGCGCATCGTTCAAAAGGCCCTGCAATTCCTGACAGCGATACAAAAGCAGCGAATGCGCCCGGCAGCGGTTTTCCAAAACCTTGTAACGGCCCGGATCACGAAATACGGAAATCAGCTGCCGTACCAGTTCCTTTTTATTCTCCGCATCCATGTTAAGACCCAGCGTTTCATCGACCGGGTAGCCGCAGCGAATGCAGTCCGGCACATAAACGCTTGTTACAATGTAAACCGTCTCTGCCTTGATTTTTGAGCAAAAGTCTTTTGCACCGGCAGCTCCTGCGAGGATCTCCTCTCCTTTTTTCAGCTCCAACCCCAGCGAGAGGATCGTCTGTCGGATATGGTCCGCCGACAAGCCTGCGCGGGTTTCAATTTTGACGCTGTAATAGACTTCAAATCTCTCCTGCCAGTCTACCGTGATTTTTCGTACAAACCGATTCCATTTTGTGCGGGCGCTTTCTTTTCCTTCCAAACAGGAGGATAATTCGCTGAGCCCTTTCGCCGACCAGCCCATTGTGATGCACTGGCTGATCAGGCTGTCGGCGCTCATTTCCACCTGCGCTTTGTCGCCCGCCCAAAGGCCTTCCTCCAGATCATGGATGACATAAGACAGATATTCCTCTTTTAATTGGCGAACCGGCGTCTTTAGCTGATATTTTAAGCGATTTAACGAAATATAAAACGCTCCGCTCTTATCGTCGGCCGTCTCCCCGCGTTGTTTGGTATCGATTTTTCCGCTCAGAACCCGCAGCAGCATATTGCGAAGCGGACGGTTACGCCGTTCCAGGATCTGATCCGTTTTCACAATCTCCATCGCTTCGTTCCGGCAATCTTCTGCATTCTGCCTGGTAGTAAACAGGCCTTCCATCGTCTTATCCACGACCTCGGCCAGTTCCGCACACGCGGCGCAGCTGTTCAACAGATTGTACTGGTGCATTTCCAGTGTACGACTGTCAAGCATCTCTTTCCATCGTTGATAAAAAAATACAAATTCCGGATCCACATGCTTATATTGCCGCAGCGTTTCATCGTTGGTTTTTGCCAGCATCCTCTTCCCCCCTTTTTCGCAAACTGTTTTGGGATTGACATTTTTGCAAAAAGCGCATATAATAAATGCAGAAATTGTTCATACTCTTACCGATAATCAGAGGCAGATTCTTTAGTGCTGAGGCAGTGCCCGCACGAAAAGGACAACGCCTCTTTTTTATTGAACCGCAATCCTCCGGTAATCAAACCCTCTCTCCGGCGCCTTTTCAATTAAGATGCGCGCCGCCTCCGGCGGGATCAGCTCCTCAATCCGCGACGGCCACTCGATCAGACATACGCCATGCCCGTAAAAATACTCCTCATAGCCGATCTCTTCCATCTCTTGCGCGTCCCCGATTCGATAGACGTCAAAATGGTACAGCGGCAGCCGGCCCTCTTCATAAATCTGCAGAATTGTAAATGTCGGGCTGTTTACCGGCCCGGCGATGCCCAGCCCCTCTGCAAACCCCTGCGTAAACACGGTCTTGCCCACGCCCAAGTCTCCCTCCAGGCAGATTACCTGCCCGGGCAGCGCCTGTGCGCCCAGCTTGCGCCCCAGATCATGCGTTTCCAGCGGGCCATACGTCTCAAATACTTTTTTTCCCTCCATGAAGCCCTACTCTTTCCCGGTCCCGAACAGCCCGTTGACAACCGCGATGATAATCACGACGATAAAATATTTCCCCGTGGATGCAAAGTAGATAGTCGGCAGCAGCAGATCCACCAGCTTGAGGATAAAGGCGCTGATTACCAGTTCAAACAAACCCAGCGTCAGACAGGTAAGCGGCAGGGAAATCAACTCCAGGATCGGGCGCACCAGCTTGTTTAAGATCATCAGCAGCAGCGCCGCCGCAAAGGCCGAGCCGATATTGCCAATATACACGCCGGAAACCAGATACGGCGCCAGCATCAGGGCCAGCATATTTACCACCAGGTTAAACAAGGTTTTCTTGCCGTCTTTTTCCAAATTTATTCCACTCCCTTCATGGTCAGCGCAATCCGCTTTTTATCCAGATCCACGCTCAGTACCTTCACCTTCACAATGTCCCCCACGCTCACGGCCTCCAGCGGATGCTTAATAAAGCGGTCGGCCAGCTGTGAGATATGTACCAGGCCGTCCTGGTGTACGCCGATATCCACAAAAGCGCCGAAATCAATGACATTGCGCACCGTCCCCTTTAACACCATTCCCGGCTGCAGATCCTTCATCTCCATGACATCGGTGCGCAGAATCGGCCTGGGCATCTCGTCGCGCGGGTCACGGGCCGGCTTTTCCAGCTCCTTCACCATGTCCTCCAGCGTGATCGCCCCTACGCCCAGCTCTGCGGCCAGCGCTTCGTAGTCCGCGATTTTGCGGCCGATTCCCTTCAGGCCGCCGTTTAAAATCGCCTCCGGCTCATAGCCCAGGCGCTTTAAGAGTTTGTGCGCCGCCTCATAGGATTCCGGATGGACCGCCGATGTATCAAGCGGTTCGCTGCCGCCCATAATGCGCATAAAGCCCGCGCACTGCTCATATGCCTTAGGCCCCAGCTTAGGCACCTTCAAAAGCTGACGGCGGTTTTCAAATCTTCCGTTCTCCTCCCGGTACGCCACAATATTTTTTGCGATTGTCTTGGACACGCCGGAAATATATTCTAAAAGTGAGGCCGAAGCCGTATTCAAGTCCACGCCGACCCGGTTGACGCTGTCCTCGACCACGCCCTGCAGCGATTCTCCCAGACGCTTCTGGTTCATGTCATGCTGATACTGGCCTACGCCGATCGACTTGGGATCGATTTTTACCAGTTCCGCCAGCGGGTCTTGCAGGCGGCGGGCGATCGAGACAGCGCTGCGCTGCCCGACGTCAAATTCAGGGAACTCTTCCGTTGCCAGTTTGCTCGCCGAGTAAACCGAAGCCCCGGCTTCATTTACAATAATATACTGTACTTTTTCCGGAATTTCTTTCAAAAGTTCCGCGATGATCGCTTCTGACTCCCGGGACGCCGTCCCGTTGCCTACGGAAATCAGCGTAATTCCATGCCGGCGGATCATCTTTTTGAGGATCGATTTCGCCTCCGCCACTTTATTCTGCGGCGCGGTCGGATAAATGACCACCGTATCCAGCACCTTGCCCGTCGCATCGACCACCGCCAGCTTACAGCCGGTGCGAAACGCCGGATCCCAGCCCAGGACCGTATGCCCGACAATCGGCGGCTGCATCAAAAGCTGCTCCAGATTTTTGCCAAAGACCTGGATCGCCCCCTCCTCCGCCATCTCCGTCAGCGCATTGCGGACCTCCCGCTCGATCGCCGGCGCGATCAGTCGTTCGTAGCTGTCCGCCGCCGCCTCTTTCAAAACAGGCGTCGTATACGGATTATTGCGGGTGATTGTTTTCTTCTCCAGATACAAAAGGATCCGCTCCTCCGGAGCCGCCACCTTTACTGTAAGAAATTTCTCCTTCTCCCCGCGGTTGAGCGCCAAAACGCGGTGTCCCGCCACCCGCTTCACCGGCTCCTCATAATGATAGTACATCTCATAGACCGAAGGTTCGCCTTCCTTGCCGGACGCCTGCAAAACGCCCTCCCGCATCGTCAGCTCACGGATGTATATACGGTAATCCGCGGTATCGGAAATGCGCTCCGCCAGGATATCTCTGGCCCCGGAAAGCGCCTCGTCCGCCGAAGCCACTCCCTTTTCCTCGGAAATATACTTCTCCGCCTCCGTCTCCAAAGGCTCCCGTGTCAGCTGCAGCCCGATAAAGTTTGCCAACGGCTCCAGGCCCTTTTCCTTTGCCACCGTCGCCCGCGTCCGCCGCTTCGGCCGGTACGGGCGGTATAAATCCTCTACTACCACCAAAGTCGCCGCCGCCTGAATCGCCGCCCGCAGCTCCTCCGTCAGCTTCCCCTGCTCTTCGATCGTCGAAAGCACCTGGCTCTTGCGCTCCTCCAGATTACGCAGGTATTTCAAGCGCTCATCCAGCCTGCGCAGCACCTCGTCGTTCAGCGAACCGGTCGCTTCCTTACGGTAACGGGCGATAAAAGGGATCGTATTTCCCTCATCGATCAATTCCACGGCGGCTTTCGCCTGACCATAGCCGATTTCCAGTTCCTCCTGCAGCTGCCTGATAATATCCATATAGATGCAATTCCTTTCATTATTATTGCCCGTGTTTTCAGGGCATAATGGGATACCCCTGCCCCATAAACAGGCAATCCAACTCTGCCAGCACATCCGTCTTTGTAAACAGATGAATCAGATTCTTTATGATAAAGTTGCCAACCAGCAGTCCCACCGCCGCTATGGCATACCCGTCTTTCCATTTGATCCCCACAGGACGGCCGGCGGCCGGCCGAAACCGCTTTCGCAGCTTCTCCCAGGTATGGCTTCCCATAAAAACCGCATAAAAGCCCAGCCCGCAGGGCACCAGCGGATGGTATAAAAAGCTTCGCGCCACATGGCCTTTTAGCAATTCCTCAAATGCCCGCGTACCGCCGCAGCCCGGACAGGTAAAGCCGGTCAATCGGTAAATCACGCAAAAAGAATACCGCTCCAGCCACTCCCGGACCTCCGGCGGCGCCATCCGCAGAAACATACAGACAGCGGCCGCTGTCAGGGCGGCCGCCAATCCCAACCGGTACAGAACCTCCTCTGTGCCAATATCCTTTTTCTTCGTCATCGTTCCTTCCCGCCAAAACCGAGTTATTCTACCGGCCCGGGCCGTATCTGTCCGGACCGCCTTCGTCTCAGCTGCTTTCTAACCGGCTTAATCTCAGTCCGCCAGATCAAAGGCATCATGGATCCGCCGCACGGCACGGTCCGCGTCCGCGGCGTCCACCACCACCGTAATGCGGATTTCCGATGTCGAAATCATCTTGATGTTGATCCCGCCGCTCGAAAGCGCCTCAAACATCTTCGCCGCCACACCCGGATGGGACGTCATACCGGCCCCGATGATCGAAACCTTAGCCACGCCTTCCTCCACCTCATAGCCCTTGGCCGTAAACACATTCATATCTTCCTGGATGACCCCGATCGCCGCCTCCACGTCGCCTTTCGCCACCGTAAATGCAATATCCTTCGTACCGCCGCGGCCAACCGACTGCAGGATGATATCCACGTTAATCTTCTTCTTCGCCAGGCTGTTAAACACCTTAAAGGCAATACCGGGTTCATTTTCCACACCCATAACAGAAATGCGCGCCACATCCTTGTCCGCCGCGACGCCGCTTACGATCATTTTCTCCATCCTTGCCGCCTCCTTTACCACGGTTCCCTCATTGGTATTCAAACTGGAACGGACGATCAGCCGTACCCCGTACTTCTTGGCCATCTCCACCGAACGATTGTGCAGTACCTTGGCCCCCAGAGTCGCCATCTCAAGCATCTCCGAATAGGAAATCTCCGAAAGCTTACGCGCATCCGGTACAATCCGCGGATCTGCCGTATACACGCCGTCCACATCGGTATAGATTTCACAGCGGTCCGCATGCAGACAGGCCGCCAGCGCCACCGCCGTCGTATCCGAACCGCCCCGGCCCAGAGTCGTAATATCGTCAAACTTATTGACTCCCTGGAACCCTGTCACAATCACAATCTTGTGCATCGCCAGTTCGTTGCGGATCCGCTCCGTATCGATACGCTTTAATTTTGCCGCACCGTAGGAAGAATTGGTATGCATCTGTACCTGGAACGCATTCAGCGAAATCGCCGGCACATCCAGGGCATCCATCGCCATCCCCATATACGCCACGCTCATCTGCTCCCCTACCGACAAAAGCATATCCATCTCCCGCTTAGGCGGGTGCTCGTTGATGCTGTGGGCCATCTCAATCAGGTCATCCGTGGTATCTCCCATGGCGGACAATACCACCACCACGTCGTGCCCGGCCTTGTAATCCTCGATGCAGCGTTTCGCCACATTGTAGATCCGCTCCTTACTGGCTACCGACGTGCCGCCAAACTTCTTCACAATCAGCATAGATTTTTCTTACTCCTCGCTCCGTTCTCCCCGTAAAGTCTGCCCCGTAAAAGGGGGGCTGCCCGCCCGGCGGCCAGTCCCCTGCCATACCTATTTCTTCAAGCTGTTCCACTTCAGAAACGCGCTCATAAACAGATCGATATCCCCGTCCAGCACCGCGTTCACATTGCCCGTCTCCGCCTCGGTGCGGTGGTCCTTGACCATTGTGTACGGCTGCAGCACATACGAACGGATCTGGCTGCCCCAGCCGATTTCCTTCACGTCCCCGCGGATGTCCGACAATTTCTCGGCATTGCTCTGCTTCTTTAACATAAACAGCTTCGCCTTCAGCATCTGCATCGCCTTATCCTTGTTCTGGAACTGTGAGCGCTCATTCTGGCACTGTACCACAATGCCCGTCGGCAGATGCGTAATACGGATTGCCGACGAGGTCTTGTTGATATGCTGGCCGCCCGCGCCGCTCGAACGATACGTATCGATCCGCAGGTCGTCCTCATCGATCTCCACATCCAGGTCCGCCTCGATCTCCGGCATAATATCGCAGGATACAAACGAGGTCTGCCGCTTGCCCGCCGCGTTAAAGGGCGAAATCCGCACCAGACGGTGGACGCCGTGCTCCGACTTCAGATAGCCGTAGGCATTTTCTCCGTTGATCTGCACCGTCACCGACTTGATCCCCGCCTCGTCGCCGTCCAAAAAGTCCAGCACCTCCACGCTAAAGCCTTTCTTCTCCGCCCAGCGCATATACATGCGGTACAGCATCGAAGCCCAGTCGCAGGATTCCGTACCGCCCGCGCCGGCATTCAGCTTCAAAATCGCATTGTTCTTGTCATACTCCTCGGACAAAAGCGTCTGAATACGGATCTTATCCAGCTCCTCGCCCAGGCTGCGGATCGCTTCGGCAATCTCCGGGATCAGCGACGCATCGCTCTCCTCATAGCCCATCTCAATCAGGACGCCGATATCATCGTAGTCCTGCTGCAGCTTGTTAAACGTATCCCGCGTCGCCTTCAGGCTCCCAAGCTCCTTGATAATACCGGCCGCTTTCTCCGGATCGTCCCACAGCGTAGGCTCCTCCATGTAACGTTCCAGTTCCGCAATTCGTTTTTCCTTGTCAGCCAGGTTAAAGTGAATCCCTCACTTCCACTAATGGCTGGGTAAAGCTGTTTAAATCGAGTTTGAACTGATCGAGTTCAACCATTGTGTCACCTTCTTTCTCATCCATATATTTTTATAACTGCAAGCAGGGCGTTTTGCTCTGTTTCAATCCATACGGCAGCCGCAAAGCGGGCCAATACGCCGCTTTTTGGTCTTACCCTGCGAGCCTTTCTGTATAATCCGCCCTACTTCATCCGCCCGTGGCACTGCTTATACTTCTTGCCGGAACCGCACGGACAGGGGTCGTTCGGATAAATCTTCTTGTTTTCACGCCGCACCGGCGCTTTCGCAAGCGAATCGTCCCGGTTTGTGCCGGTGACCTTTGCCACCTGCTCCCGTTCCACCTTCTGCTCCACCTTCACATGGTACAGCATGCGCACGGTATCCTCCTGGATCGATGCCGTCATGGCGTCAAACATATCATATCCCGCCATCTTGTACTCGACGAGCGGATCTCTCTGCCCGTAGGCCTGCAGGCCGATGCCCTGCCGCAGCTGGTCCATGTCGTCGATATGGCTCATCCACTTGCTGTCGATCACACGCAGCAGGATCACACGCTCCAGCTCCCGCATGTGCTCCGCCTCCGGAAACTGCGCCTCCTTCTCCTCATACAGCTTGACCGCCTCTTCTTTGAGCATGTGCTTCAGCTGATTCTTATTCATCGACGCATACTGGTCGGTCGTCAGGCTGACCGGCGTTAAGGGAATCACCGGCACCAGCGCTGTATTCAGCGCCTCCAGATCCCACTCCGCCGCCGAATGGTCGTCCGACAGATACATATCCACGGTATTCTCCACAATATCCTGGATCATCTTGCTGATTACATCGCGCATGCTCTCGCCGTCTAACACGCGGCGGCGCTCCGCGTAAATAATCTCGCGCTGCTCGTTCATCACCTGGTCGTATTCAAGCAGGCGCTTGCGGATGCCGTAGTTGTTGTTCTCGATCTTCTTCTGCGCCTTCTCGATCGTGTCCGAAAGCATCTTGTGCTCGATCTGCTCGCCGTCCTCCACGCCCAGCGCGCTGAAAATACCCATCAGCCGTTCCGAGCCGAACAGCCGCATCAAATCGTCCTCCAAAGAAATATAAAACCGCGATTCACCGGGATCGCCCTGCCGTCCGGACCGCCCGCGCAGCTGGTTGTCGATCCGGCGCGATTCATGGCGCTCCGTGCCGATGACCTTCAAACCGCCGGCCGCCCGCGCTTCGTCGTCCAGCTTGATATCCGTACCGCGCCCGGCCATGTTGGTGGCAATCGTAACCGCCCCGTGCATTCCCGCATCGGCAATGATCTCCGCTTCCATCTCATGGAACTTTGCGTTCAGCACGTTATGACGGATGCCCTTCTTCGTAAGCATCGCGCTCAGTTCTTCCGAAGCGTCGATCGTAATCGTGCCCACCAGCACCGGCTGGCCCTTGCGGTGCGACTCCATGACCTCGTTTACCACCGCGTTTAGCTTCTCGCGGCGGCTCTTGTAGACGGCGTCCTGCCAGTCCCTGCGCGCCACCGGCACATTCGTCGGGATCTCGATTACGTCCATCCCGTAAATATCGCGGAATTCCTTCTCCTCCGTCAGCGCCGTACCGGTCATGCCGCACTTTTTCTCAAACTTATTAAAGAAGTTCTGGAAGGTGATCGTCGCCAGCGTCCGGCTCTCCCGTTTCACCTTCACCTTCTCCTTGGCCTCGATCGCCTGATGCAGGCCGTCGGAATACCGCCGGCCCGGCATAATACGGCCCGTAAATTCATCGACAATCAGAACCTGATCGTCCTTTACCACATAGTCCTTGTCCCGGAACATCATGTAATTTGCCCGCAGCGCCAGGATGATGTTGTGCTGGATCTCCAAATTCTCCGGATCCGCCAGATTTTCGATCTTGAAGAACTGCTCTACCTTCTTGACGCCGTCCTCGGTCAGGCTTACGTTCTTCTCCTTCTCATTGACGATAAAATCGCCGGTCTCCGTGATCTCCTCGCCCATAATCACCGACATCTTCGTCAGCTCGCCGCTGGCCTCGCCGCGCTGCATCCGCGAAGCCAGATAATCGCAGACCTCGTACAGCTTCGTGGACTTGCCGCTCTGGCCGGAAATGATTAACGGTGTACGCGCTTCGTCAATAAGCACCGAGTCCACCTCGTCCACGATCGCGTAATGCAGGCTGCGCAGCACCAGCTGTTCCTTGTAAATGACCATGTTATCGCGCAGATAATCAAATCCCAGCTCATTGTTCGTCACATAGGTGATATCGCACTGGTACGCCGCCCGGCGCTCGTCGCTGTTCATGCTGTTGAGCACGACGCCCACCGTCAGCCCCAAAAACTCATGCACTTTGCCCATCCACTCCGCGTCGCGGTGCGCCAGGTAATCGTTGACCGTCACGATGTGGACGCCCCGGCCCTCCAGGGCATTCAAATAAGCCGGCAGCGTAGACACCAGCGTCTTGCCTTCGCCGGTTTTCATCTCGGCAATCCGTCCCTGATGCAGGATAATGCCGCCGATCAGCTGGACCCGGTAATGCTCCATATGCAGCACGCGCCGCGCCGCCTCACGCACCGTGGCAAAGGCCTCCGGCAGAAGATCATCAAGCGTCTCTCCCTGCGCCAGGCGCTCCTTGTACTCCTCCGTCTTTGCGCGCAGCTGTCCATCGCTCAGGGCCGCCATCTGCGGCCGCAGCGCCTCGATCTTATCCACCAGCGGGTGAATCAGTTTTAATTCCCGCTCACTGTGCGTACCGAATATTTTCTGCATGAGTCCCATCGGCTCTTTACTCCTTACCTGTTTTTATTTCGAAGCAATCGCTGTGATATCCTTTTACCTTCATCCCTGCGCCCGCATTGCCAACGCGCAGAAAGAGTATTATAGTCCATTCTAGCACCATCTGCCAGAGAATTCAATAAAAAGTTGCAAACGATTCCGCCGTCCGTCGATATCTCTCCCCCCGGTCAGCACTTTGCACAAAAAAACACCCCTTTTTCTCCCCCAGGCCCCCGGTTATCCACTTATCCACTTTCGCCCTCCAAACTTGTCCACAAAATTTATCCCCAGCCTGTTTCCCTTCTTTCCGGCGAAAAATCAAGTTATACACCGAGTTATCCACATTATCCACAGGATAACATAAGTTTTTTGGGGATAATTCCTCCTGTCAATACAAAACATCCGTTTTGTGAAACCCTCCCAAATCCGGCCGGCGCTCCAAAAAAACCGCAAAAACCATTGACAAATCCCACCTCCTCCGTTCTTTTTTCCCACTCCTTACAACCAGGCTGCCGCCCCGGCCGCATTTCCGTTTTTATTCATAATATTCCTTGAAAAAGGACAGGCTTTTTGGTATAATATAGACAACCCAAAACGGAAGGAGTTGGTAGCATGCGTTACACCATTACAGGCAAGAACATCGAAGTTACAGAAGGGTTAAAATCAGCGATCTACGAAAAAATCGGTAAGCTGGAGCGTTATTTCTCCAAGAATACCGATGTAATCGTCACCCTGAGCGTCGAAAAGGAGCGCCAGAAAATCGAGGTCACGATCCCGGTCAAAGGCTCCATCATCCGCTCGGAGCAAACCAGCACCGATATGTACGTATCCATCGACCTCGTAGAAGAAGTCATTGAGCGTCAGCTAAAGAAATACAAAAATAAAATCATTGACCAGAAGCAGGCCAACGCCGCGTTCAGCGACGCCTATATTCAGGAGGAAATCGAAGATCCGGAGGAGGTCAAAATTATCCGCACCAAGCGCTTTGCCATGAAGCCGATGGATCCGGAGGAAGCCTGCATTCAGATGGAACTTTTGGGTCACGCCTTCTACGTATTCCGCAACGCGGAAACCGACGAGGTCAACGTCGTATATAAGAGAAAGGGCAGCACCTACGGCCTGATCGAGCCGGAATTCTGACAAAGCCCCTAGAGCCTGGCCGTTTACGGTCCCCGGCCCGGACATCCGGGTACACCTGCAGGCGCCGCCGGCACGGCGCGACACCAAGGCATGAAAACCGATCAAGACGCGCAAGCGACAGAAGAACCGATCCCCCGGGATATGCCCGGTGCGGATCGGTTCTTCTGTTTTCCAATCACGGCTGCTTTGGCCGCACCCGCTTACCGGGCCGGCTGTTCTGCCACTCCCACAAACAGAGGCGCCCCGCTCTCGGTATCCAGCACAAAATACAGATACGGGCTGTCCAGGCACAGCACAAGAGGGTCCTCCATACACGCCGCTCCATCCTCCGGCGCTACCTCCGTTACCGCGGCCGCCTTTGTTCCCTCCTCATCTACCTGCAGCTTTACCGCCTGCTGCACGTCTCCAATGAACAGCGGCGCACCGTCCCTTCCGCTTCCCATGAGCGACAAATCCGCCTCGCCAAACGTCATCGTCCGGCGCAGGCCAAGTTCCCAAAACACCTCTCTCAAGTCCTGCCGATACTCCACCGCAAGCTTTGGCATCGAAAAATCCATAAGCGTGCGTTCTGCCGAGTCGACAAGCGCCTGCAGCTTTTCAAAACTCAAATCGGCCAGCAGTTCCTGCGGCGTGCGTCCGTCCGTCGCCCGCAGCGCTAAAAATGCCAGACTGCTGTTTTGGTACGGCAAGAGAATCCCTTCTGTCCCCGCATCCCGCACATAATCACGATTCCCCATATAATCCCGCAGAAACAGTGTCCGCACATCTCCATCCGGCGCATGGAACGTCTCCTCCTGCGTAAGCTGTGCCTTAAACGGCTCCGCCCAGCTGGCTTCCAAATACAGGGCGTTCAAAATCGCCAGCCGGACCTCTTCCTCGTAGGGCTCTGTCCGAAAAGCCGGGATCATACCGTCTGTACGCTCGCTCACCCAGGCATTGACTTTGTCCATGGTCTCCTGCGAACTCAGCTGCGCGTGAAATACTTCTGCATATAGCTCCTTTGAAACCTGATCCAAATATGTTTCGCGTACCTCTGTCTCCTCATCCACCCATACGGAATTTGCCGACCGCACGGCCAGCCCCTCCACCGTCTGGTTTAAAAAGCGCATCCACGCGCTGCCGCTCTTTATCCATTGCTCAGCCGGCAGCCCCAGCAGCTCTTCAAACTCGTCCCGGCTCACGCCATCGCTGCCACAAGCCGTCATCAGCATTGCCGTATAGGCCGATACCGGTGACAGAAGAGGATTTTTCGTGCCCTCGGCCTGCGCCTGCGAAACGGCCTCCTGGGCAAACCGCAGTGCAAACGCGCCAAATGCCGACTGCTGCTCTTTTTCCAAAGGTTCTGTTTCCGATGGCGGCGGCATCACGGGCACTACCTCCGTCTCCTGTGGCGGCGGCGTCACGGGCACTACCTCCGTCTCCTGTGGCTTCGTGCCGCCGCAGCCGGCTAAAAGCAGCATCCCGGCCAAAAACAATCCGCCGGCCAGCAGCCCTAAAATCCATCTCCTCATTGCTGTTTCCTCCTCTCTTCTCCCGCTTTCATTCCTCGCCCGGCCTCTCCTCACTCCGCCGCCGGCGGATTCTCCATAATCCCCATAAAGAGTACCGTTCCCGTTTCTCTTTCAATCACCGCATACAAAAATGGGCTGTCAAAATACAGTTGGACCAGCTGCGTATCGCTCGCCCCGCCGGCCATTGTCACCTCGGTCGCGGCCGCCGCTTTGGTGCCCTTTTCATCCACCTGGATCTTTACCTTCTGCGTCACCTCCCCAATATGCAGCGAACCCTCGCCGGCCCCCGTTATACCGCTAAAATCCGCTTTCTCCGGTTTCAGCGCCGCCGACAGCCCCATTTCCTCCAGCACCGGCAAGAGCGTCTGATTGTATTCCAGCGTAAAACGGGGCATCGCAAAATCCATCGGTACCTCCGCCGCTCCCGCCGCCAGCGACTGCAGCCGTTCAGCCGACAACTCTGCAAGCAGTTCCTCCGGCTTACGCCCATCCGTTGCCCGCAGTGCCAGAAATGCCAGCCGGCCGCTCTGGTAGGGCAGAACAATCCCCTCTAAAGTTTCCTCTTTTATATACTCCCGATGGGTTGGCCAGTCGATCAGAAACGATGCCGTCACCTCGCTGCCGTCGTCCCTGTAAAAAGGAAGCGTATCTGTTTTCATCCGGTCAAATGCTTCCTCCCACTTGGCGTCCAGATAAACGGCATTGAGAATCGCCATCTTTACCGTGTCGGCATACGGTTCGCTTCGAAATTCCTCGATCATTCCCTCCGTCCGCTTTGCCACCCACTCGTTGACCGCCTTCTGTGCTTCTTTGGTGCTCAAATCCAACTTAAAAATCTCCGAATACATCTGCGTTGCAACCTGTTCCAAATATGTTTCTTCGACCGGCGTTCCCTCGTCCACCCACAAGGCATTGGCCGTTGACAGGCGCTCCGAACCGTCGGACTGATTCATAAACCGCATCAGCTGGCCGCCATAAGCTCCCCACTTATCGGCCGGAAGTCTCAAAACGTCCTCAAACTCCGCCCTGGTCTCCCCGTCGCTGCCCATCGCCGCTAAAAGCAGCGCCAGATAAACCGACACCGGCGACAGCACCGGATTCTTAGCGCCTTGTACATGCGCCTGCGCAACGGCTTCCCGCATAAACGCCAGGGAAAAATCGCCGATCGGCTCCGCCTCTTCTTTGCTCCAGCCCAAAAACACATCCGTTCCCGCGCCGGTTCCGGAAAAATCCGGCGCCGGCGTCAGGCTATATTCCCCCTTCCAGACATCGGTATTTTCCTCCCTGCTGCCGCAGCCGCCGATCGCCGAACACACAAACGCCAACACCAGACACAAAGCCAGCATCCGTACAGACTTTTTATACATCATATAAATTTCCTCCTGTTTCTCCCCGGTCATTTGATTACTCCTGTTTTGGACAATACATATAATAGCCGTCTTTCTGCGCCACATACAATATTCCGTCCTCCCATGATTCATCCCCGGCACCGCCGGCTACCGCATACACCTGACAGCCGGCCAGCTCTTGTGCCCATGTCGTCCAGTCGTCTTTCGACGTCTCACCGGCTGTCTCAAGGACGCCGACCGGCCGGCTGTTTTCCGGCAGGGACGACAGCAGGGGCTCCTGCGCCTTCATATAACGGCGGTCCGCATACCAAAAGCCGCTTTCCTCCCAGACGCCGTCTATGCCGTCCCCGTCTGCCAAACCGCCGCCTTCTTCCGCTGTTATCGGGCCGCCTTCTTCCAAAGCACCCGTTCCATCACCCGCGGCCGCCGTACCGCCGCCATTTTCCGGAGCAGCCATATCAACTCCTTCGCCCGGCACGGCCGTTTCGTCCCCTTCTGCGCCTTTTTCCCCCTGCACTCCGGCCGCGGTAGTCTCAAGGACGCCGCCCGCATGCTCCGACGAGGGCTGCCAGAACGCAAGGCCCAGCAGCAGGCACAGGCAGGCTGCACAGGCGCTGTACCGTTTCCATCCCTGGCGCGCACTCCGGCCGGATTGCACAGGCTCCTTTATCCCGCTGTCCATAGCCCCTTCTTCCCACGGTTCCCCCTCTCCATACTTCTCCTTTTCCGCCCGGGCCAGCCGCTCAAAATCTTTCCGATCTTCCGTCCGTGCCGCTTCCTCCAGCAGATCGTCCGGCAGCTGTCCCAACAAATCAAGCAGCCGTTCCGTCGTCTCCCTGCGTGCATGTTCTCCGTTCACAGTACCACCCCTTCCCTCTCCAGCCATTCTCTGAGCCGGGCACGCGTGCGCGTCAGCCGGGTCGATACACTGCTGGCCTTGAGCCCGTATCGCTGTGCCAGCGATTCCACACTTTCCATATGGAAGTAACGCCGTACAAAAAGCACGCGTGTGCGGGCATCCAGTGTCCGCAGGTAGGCCTCCACCGCCTGTGCCGCCGTATCGTCGGCCGCCTGCGCCACATCCTGCCGATCCGGAATGCACTCATCAAGTTCCGACAGCAGAGCGTCATACGCCGCAGAACGTTTCTGCCGTGTATAATACCGCACCCGATCCAGCGAAAGATTGCGCACAATGCGGCTTACATAGGCGCGCAGGCTGTTCGGCCGTACCGGCGGCACCGTATCCCACACGCGCAGATAGGTATCGTTCTCACACTCTTCGGCATCCTGCCGGCTTTGCAGGATATTGTAGGCAATGCTACGGCACAGGCCGCCGTATTTGTTCGCCAGTTCGGCGATCGCCTGTTCCATGCGGGCGAAGAAAAGTTCGATAATGCAGAAATCCTCCATGCGAACGCCTCCTTTCCTTTGTGGTATCTCCTTATTATTGCCTGTGTTCTCAGGGCATGGTGGCAGAGGAAAAATAAAAGCCCTTCAATGATATAGACGACATTGAAAGGCCATACAGCTCACAAAAATATGTATTATTGTGTTATAAGGCGATGAATACCTTTTATAAAGACCTGGAAACTTACGGGGCTATTTAGCATTAAAGCACCAAACTACATGTACCGAAAATGTATGATCTCTTTCTTCACAATGGGAATACCCAATCACATAATTATGCTCCACTGATATTATAAACCAGGCGTAAGCGATTATCAATGTTATTTTTCTGCTGCGCCCTATCTTGCTGCGCCGCATCTCCTGGCGGGCCGCTCTTTTTGCCGTTTTTCCACGCCGCTTTTCACAGCCGGGGAATCGGTTTACAAATCCAACCGATAGCGGTATCCCTTTTCGGTGGCCGCCACCGGCCGGAAGCCGACTCTTTCAAACATTTTTCGGGACGCTTCATTATAATGATAGATTTCTTCTACGAGAAGGAAGCCGTATCCGAGCTCGCGCCCCCGTTCCACCAGCTTTTCTATGACCGCGCTTCCGATCCCGCGGCCGCGGCAGGCTTTTTCCCCGATCACAATCGGCATATCCTCCTGCCAGAAAGTGACGTCGCCGATCGGGCGCCAGTCCTCGTCCTCCCGGATTTCTATAAAATACAATTCGCCGCGCTGATCCAGCCAGGTATACATTGCCGCTAACTGCTCCCGGGTATACGGCTTCTTCACTCCGTCCACCAGATATACCGTCTCCGGGTCCTGATACCAGGCATAAGCAAAATCATAGTTCCCGTCGTTTCGACGCAGTCGCAGATTTTCGTTTATCGGGATGTTTTCCCGGCACAGCGAGAGTTCCCGGCCAATTATAATTGCCCGCGCATTGCTTCCGTGGCCGATCCACTTTGTCTGCGCAACCGGCATATCGTCCCCGGTAAATGCAAGAACCAGTTCCGCCATATCCGGAACCATCCGCTTCTCTTCCATCTGAGTAAAGGTCCCAAGCAAAATTCCCCGCACCTGCTCAAAAACGCCCATCTGTTTTAATTGGCTCAGATACGTTACCATCTTTGGAACATCGCCGCCAAACGCTTCCAGCAGTAAAATCTTGCCTGTCATGTCCGGCCACCAGGGCGTACCTGCCAGTTTTAACAGACAGCGGATATTGCCGCCTGCTACAACACCCTGCAAATGGTCTCCGCGCAGAAAGCGATAGGGGAAAGTAAAGAGATCGCTTTTTCCCCGGCGCACGGAACTGTAAAATGCGGCCTGCTGCCGGACCGCCTCCCTGCCGACTAAATTCCTCGCCTGGTACAGCACGCAGGGACGGCCCGTTCGGGCATAGACCGCGTTTAAAATCGTCGTTAAGTCGCTGTAGCCCCACAGAAGCTTACCGCTGGCGGCAATTGCGTCAAAATCCAGGTACGGCAAAAGCTCGTTGGCAATATCTCCGCCGGATATGTCGAAAATCGCCTGAATTTCCTCGTCTTCGTAAAATCGCATCAGGGCCGCCGCCCGTTCGGATGCCGCGGCGCTGAACACGGATTTACCGGCATAGATGCAGTCGCTGAACACGGCATTTAACCCCATTTGCCGCAGCTCATCCGCCAGCTTCGCAAGTTCTTCTTTTTCGGAGGGCAGACGGCCGTTTGAACAGCCGACGATTCCTACTTTTGCGTTTTCCGAAAGGCCGCTTCTCCACGGAAGCGGCCCTGTCTGTATTCCCATATCAACCCTCTTTCAGTACGGCCTTGTGGTATACTTTTTTCCCCTTGCGAATCTTTACACCCGCGCGCAGATTCTCGGCGCTGATTTTCTGATCCAGGGAATCCACCCGCACATCGTCAATGCTGATGCCTCCCTGCTGGATCAGGCGGCGTCCCTCACTGCGGCTGGGGATCAGCTTGCAGGCTGTCAACAGTTCCATAATGCCGATTTCGCCGTCCGCAAGCTGCTCGCTTGTCAGCTCCGTCGTCGGCATGTGACTGTCGTCGCCCCCGCCGGCAAACAGCGCGTGAGAGGCTTCTTTGACGTTCTGCGCCGCGGCTTCGCCGTGTACCAGGGCTGTTAATTCGCTCGCCAGGATTTCTTTCTTTTCGTTGATGCGGCTGTCGTCCCAGCGTTCCATCTCTTCAATCTGTGCAAGCGGCAGGAAGGTCAGCATACGGATGCATTTCATTACGTCCTGATCCGCCACGTTGCGCCAGTACTGGTAGAACTCAAAGGGCGTTGTCTTGTTCGGGTCAAGCCATACCGCGCCCTTGGCTGTCTTGCCCATTTTTTTGCCCTCGCTGTTTAAAAGCAGGGTGATCGTCATGGCGTAGGCGTCGTCGCCGTCTTTTTTGCGGATCAGCTCGGTGCCGGCCAGCATATTGCTCCACTGATCGTCGCCGCCGAACTGCATGTTGCAGCCGTAATGGTCGTGAAGGTGCAGGAAATCGTAAGCCTGCATAATCATGTAGTTAAATTCCAGGAAGCTCAGGCCTTTTTCCATGCGCTGTTTGTAGCATTCGGCCCGCAGCATATTATTGACCGTAAAGCAGGCACCTACGTCCCGCAGAAGTTCGATGTAGTTGAGTTTTAAGAGCCAGTCAGCGTTATTGACCATGATGGCTTTGTCCTCGCCGAATTCGATGAAGCGTTCCATCTGTGTTTTGAAGCAGTCGCAGTTGTGCTGGATAATCTCCGGCGTCATCATCGAACGCATGTCGGTGCGGCCCGAGGGATCGCCGACAAAGCCGGTGCCGCCGCCGATTAGTACGACTGGCTTGTTGCCGGCCATCTGCAGGCGCTTCATCAGGCACAACGCCATGAAATGCCCTACGTGCAGGGAGTCAGCCGTGGGGTCGAAGCCGATATAAAAGCGGGCTCCGCCGTTGTTGATTAGTTCCCGGATTTCCGGTTCGTCCGTTACTTGTGCGATCAGGCCGCGGGCCTGAAGTTCTTCGTAGATTCCCATTGTTTTCTCCTCTCTTTTTTGTTGGGTTGGGGTGGGGTGCACCTCGCTTGCGCTTGATCGCAAGGGTAGGATGCTGGGGCTTGCACCGTGGCTCGCAGTGCACCTCGCTTGCGCTTCGCTCCAGCTCGGTCGCGGGCATTCGCCGAGTGAGAGCGTAAACGCTCTCGTTCGGCTCATTGCTCGCGCAAAAAAAAGTCCTCTGTCCCGGATGGGGACAGAGGACGAAATCGCTTTCGTGGTACCACCTCATTTCCGGCATTCCTCGCGAAATGCCGCTCTTTGCGTGCCAACACACCCGTGACGCTGTATCGGGCACACCCGTCTTACCCTACTTGGGGAGGTTCCTTCCTGAGGTCTGTATCCTGCTTTTCGGAACGCTCTCGTTCAGGCAGCGGCTCGGGGACGTAATTCGGTACAGTTGGTTTCGTATCCTCGCACCGGCCGGATACTCTCTGATAGCCCCTGCCTGCCCTACTGATTCCCGTCATTGCCTTGTCTGTATTATCAATGATTCTATTGTACAGAAATTTGGGAAAATTGCAAGCCCTAAAAAAATTTCTTTTTTGGCTTTGCCTGCCTCTCCTTCACCGCCGCTTGCGCCCATACCTGCAAGCCATCGCAAGCACTTCCTTCTGCAGTTCTTCGCTCAATGCCTCCCTCGTCACGCGCCAGCTCCAGTTGCCGCCCACGGTGGAGGGCCGGTTGATGCGGCTGTGATTGTCATATCCCAGATAATCCTGCAGCGGAATGATGCAAATCCGCGCTTTGCTTTGAAGCGCCAGCGCCAGCAAGGACAGATACAGCCGGTGCTTGGGCGTATAGTGGTCGCACATATAGTCGCGCGCCGCTTTCAAGTCCTCCTTTGTAATGCTGTCCAGCCACCCGGCCAGCGTCTCGTTGTCGTGGGTGCCTGTGTAGACAACGCTGTTTTCCGGGTAGTTGTGCGGCAGATAATCGCTGGCCGAACCCGAATCCCGGGAGTCAAAAGCAAATTCCAGGACTTTCATGCCGGGAAAACCGCTGTCGTGTACCAGCGCACGTACCGAATCCGTTACATATCCCAAGTCCTCGGCGATCACCTCGCGGCGTCCCAGGCACTCCTCCATCCGCCGGAACAGTTCAATCCCCGGGCCCTTCTCCCAATGGCCGCGGGCCGCGTTTTTGGCTCCGTAGGGAATCGAGTAATAAGCGTCAAAACCGCGAAAATGATCGATCCGCACCACATCGTACAGATCAAAACAATAGCGCAGACGCGAAATCCACCATGCATAGCCGCTCCGGCGATGTGTCTCCCAGCGATACAGAGGATTGCCCCACAGCTGGCCGTCGGCCGAAAAGCCATCCGGCGGACAGCCGGCAACCGCGATCGGTACGCCCCCCTCCTTTAGCTGGAACAGCTCCGGATGCGCCCACACGTCCACGCTGTCAAAAGAGACATAAATCGGAATATCGCCGATGATGCGGATCCCTTTTTTGTTTGCATACGCTTTCAGGCGTTTCCACTGGCTGAAAAACTGAAACTGCAGATACTGCTGAAACTCGATATCAAAGTACAGCTCGCGCCGGTAATAATCCATGGCGTTCCCCCAGCGCAGCCGTATATCCTCGGCCCACTCACTCCAGGGCACGCCGCCAAAACGCCCCTTCACTGCCATAAACAGGGCATAATCCGCCAGCCACCAGCTGTTATCCTCCACAAAGCGCTGATAGGCCGGATTTTCGCTGATTCGGCTGCGCTCGTAGGCTTTTCTCAGCAGCGGGTAGCGGTTTTGATACAGTTTTTCATAATCCACCACTGTATCCGAAGCACCGAAATCAGCCTCCCCGCATTCTGCCTGGTCCAGTACCCCTTCTTCTATCAGCGCCTCCAGGCTGATGAAATAGGGATTCCCGGCAAACGTAGAAAAGGACTGATAGGGAGAATCCCCGAAGCTGGTCGGACCCAGAGGAAGAATCTGCCAATAGCTCTGCCCGGCCTGCGCCAGCCAGTCCACAAAATCATACGCGCTCTGTGAGAAACAGCCAATGCCGTAACGTGACGGCAGGCTGCTGACAGGCATTAAAATTCCTGCGGCTCTGTTCATCTGTCTTACTCTCCTTTTTCCCGATCCTTCGTCTTATCCCCTGTCACGATTGAAAATGTTAATATCCAAATGTCCCCTCCAGGGACTCGTCGTTGTCGATCCAGTCCTGCACGGCAATCGTGCGGTAATGATCCTCATCGTCCCGGATATACACGGTCTCGATGCCGGCATTGATAATCTGCCGCTTGCACATCGAGCAGCTGCAGGAATGCTTAATATATTCGTCCGTCGCAACCTCCCGCCCCACCAGGTACAGTGCGCTGCCAATCATGCGCTCACGCTCAGCACTGATAATCGCGTTGGCCTCCGCGTGTACGCTGCGGCACAGCTCGTAGCGCTCCCCCCGCGGAATATTCATCTTTTGGCGCAGGCAGAAACCAAGGTCGGAGCAGTTCTTGCGCCCGCGCGGGGCGCCGACATAGCCCGTGGAAATCACTTCGTCGTTTTTGACGATCACCGCGCCGTAGCGGCGGCGCAGACAGGTGCTGCGGCGGGATACCACATCGGCCAAATCCAGGTAGTAATTTATTTTGTCTCTTCTCTGCATGGCTCAAGGCCCTCCTCTCACCGTCCGTATTTTCCGGATATTTCAGGATACCTATGCGGCACTTTTTCATCGCAGGATCCGCACAATATTTTCCTTTTCTTTTTCGCGCAGCTTTGCATACCAGATCCGTTCCTCTTCGTCAAAGCCTTCAAAACGGGCCGCGTCAAAATCATGGATCGCCGTCGCAATCCCCTCCAGCACCGGCTGCGCCTGCGTTGTAAACTGTATAGAAAGCCGCCGCCCGCCGTCCTCCTCCCGGCATTCGGACAGCTTTACAAGTCCCTTCACCGCAAGCAGCTGCAGCGTCCCCACCAAGAGCCGATACGGCATTCCCGCAAAATCCGCCAGTTCCCGGCGGTTTACGGCATGGTGCGGCTGACTCAGATACAAAAGCAGGCGCACCTCGTTCATCGACAGGTTTTCCGACAGCGATACCACCTCCAGATAGCGGTCCAGCAGCTTGCGCTCCCGGTATTCCTCCATCAAAAAGCCGTCGTTTACGATCGCCTCCTGATCGACCGGGATCCTCTCGTTGCCCAGCTTTTTCGCGCTCGGTAAAAGCGGCAGCACCACGCCGTCCCCGGCCGAATCAATCAGGTAGCGGTAGATCTGCAGCTTCTTTTTTTCATAGTCCTCTTCTGTGTAGACGTTTTTATAAAATTCGTCGTAGTACTCAAATACCATCCGCTTCATTTTGACGGTCTTTGAAAGGCTTACATTCTGCGCAACCAGAGAGCCCTCCGTCTTTACATAGTAATAGATTGGCACCTGCAGGGCGCAGAAGCGCTCTCCATGCAGGATGTATTCCAGATTAAAAAGAAAATCCTCGCACCAGCGGACATCCGCATCCATACGAATCCGATATCGTTCCACCAATTCGCGCCGGTAGAGCTTATTCCACAGCACGCCATAATAAAAATCCGCCGGGTTTTCCATCATATGGCGGGCAAATTCCTCCCGCGAAAGTACGCCGTCCTCTTCAATATCCCCTTTGCGCGAGACGCGTTCGCCCACGACCCGGTAAAAGTCGGAAATCACCAGATCGCAGCCGTGCTGCTCGGCCGTCCGCACCAGCAGCTTCGTTGCGTCGGACGTAATCCAGTCGTCGCTGTCCAGAAACTGCAGCCACCTTCCGCGCGCCAAATCAAGGGCCGTATTGCGGGTGTCCGATACGCCGGTGTTGACTTTGTGCACCACGCGGACACGGGGATCGGCTGCCGCGTATTCGTCGCAGATCGCGCCGGAAGTATCCTGGCTGCCGTCGTCGACAAGCAGCACCTCAAAATCCGTGTACTCCTGGTTCAGGATGCTGTCCACACAGCGCCGCAGGGCTTTTTCGGCGTTGTACACCGGCACGATAATACTGACTTCCGGAAGCGCTTCTTTTTCTATCGCCTTCATCTTCTCTCTCCTACGCCGGTTTTTGTCCGGGCCAAGCCGCGGCCGATTTAGCCGCGCGCGTTCCAGTCTTTTAAGAAATCCGCATCCTCAAAATAATTGATTTTCATCGCCGCCTTCATGCGCTCTAACGTGTCGGCTGCCTCCCGGCGCGCCTCGATGCTGTTCTGCTTTAACATCTCGTAGACCTCTTCGATCCGGCCGGCATATTCCAGACGGCGGGTACGAATCGGCTCCAGCTCCTCCTCCAGTACCCTGTTGAGGAACTTTTTGACCTTCACATCGCCCAGGCCGCCGGCCCGATAATGGTTCTTTAGGGCGTCCAGATTTTCATATTCCGGCAGATACCGGGCAAAATGCTCGTCGCGGCAGAACGCATCCAGATAGGTAAAGACCGTGTTTCCCTCCAGCTTGCCGGGATCGGATACCCGGAGGTGGTCCGGATCGGTATACATGCTCATGACTTTTTTGCGTACCTCTTCGGCATCGTCGGCCAGATAGATACAATTGCCCAGGGATTTGCTCATCTTAGCCTTGCCGTCCGTCCCCGGCAGGCGCAGGCAGGCGGCATTTTTCGACAGCACGCCCTCCGGCTCTACCAGCGTTTCTCCGTAGATAGCGTTGAATTTGCGCACAATTTCGCGCGTCTGCTCGATCATCGGCAGCTGGTCCTCGCCCACCGGCACCGTAGTGGCCTTAAACGCCGTGATATCGGCGGCCTGGCTGATCGGGTAATTGACAAAGCCGACCGGAATGCTGGTCTCAAAGCCGCGCATCTGAATCTCGGCTTTGACGGTCGGGTTGCGTTCCAGCCGCGACAGCGTAACCAGATTCATATAATAGAAGGTAATCTCTGTCAGTTCCGGTACGGCCGACTGTACGAACATGCAGACCTTCTTCGGATCCAGGCCGCAGGCCAAATAATCCAGCGCCACTTCGAGAATATTGCTGCGCACCTTCTCCGGGTGCTCAAAATTGTCCGTCAGCGCCTGGGCGTCGGCGATCATAATGTAGATCCGGTCAAATTCTTTGGTATTTTGCAGTTCAACCCGCCGTTTTAACGAACCGACATAATGGCCAATGTGCAGCCGCCCGGTCGGACGGTCGCCGGTCAATATTACTTTTTTCATAAAACTATTCCCTCGATTCTTTGTACTATGAAAGCCCCGTTCGGGGCCTGGGCCGTCGTAAACGGCAAGATAATCATAGCATATTCGGGGAAAGAAAGCAAATAGTTGTTCGTTTTCATCGGGCGGTTTTGGGGAAGAAAAGACGGCGCCGCCCCTGCGGCTCTCCGATTGGCGCCCGCCCCTGCCCGCTGCATAAAAAAGCCGCGGCAGACATTTTTGCGCGTCTGCCGCGGCTTTTGTGAATCTTTTTACATGTATATTCGGTTATCAATCGATATATCTTGCGTACTGGCAAGGCTCGCGATACTTCATGTTGGAGATAATCGTACCGGTCCGGCCGTTGCTGGCATGTACAACCTGACCGCCGCCGATATACATCGCTACGTGGTTGATCGTCCGGCCGCCGCCGTTGTAGAATACCAGGTCGCCGGGCTGCAGTTCGCTCTCGCTGATCGTGGTGCCGCCGCTGGCCTGCGAACGGGAATCCCTGGGGATCGATACGCCGAGCGCTTCGCGATATACGGCCTGTGTAAATCCGGAACAGTCGGCGCCGTTGGTCAGGCTTGTCCCGCCGCTTACATACGGCGTCACGCCTACCCACTGCTGGGCATATGCCACCAACGCGTCGCGGCTGGCGTTGCTTACGTCGCTGGGTGCGGGGGCCGGAGCAGGAGCAGGGGCTTCTTCGCCGCCCTCATTGCCGCCCTCCGGGGCCTGCGCGGCTTCCTGTTCGGCTTTCTTGCGCTCGGCTTCTTTGCGCTTGGCTTCCTCTAACTTCCGCTTGGCCTCCTCGGCCTCTTTCTTCTTGCGGGCTTCTTCTTCTTCCTTCTGGCGTTCCTCTTCTAAGGAGATTGCCGTATCAAATTTGATACTTACGTCGATCATCTCGCGGAACACATATCCCTCTAAATCATCGTCGACCATCACTTTTACGAATTCGTCGCCTTCTTCAATTACAATGTATTTCTCGCCGGAATACAAAAGCGTCAGGATCTCGCTGTCTAAGTTTGCTTCGCTGCGCAGGCGCAGGCCGTTTGTGTTGACCCGGCCCTCCAGCTTTCCGATCTCGATCGCACGGGCCTCGGCCTCGTCGCCGGTTAAGAAATACTCCGCCTTGATATAGCCCTGCACGCTGCCGGACTTGATCTCATACCAGGTGCCGCCCTCACCGTCTACCGTATTGAGGATCGTTGCGGCACAGTCGTTATACAATTTTCCCAGGACTTCGGATTCCGTATTCGGTTCCTGGCGTACCCGCACATAACTGTTGTCGCGGACACGGGAAACCGCTACGTTCGCGTAGCGGGACACGGGCGCGCTCTGCGGCGCGGGCTCTGTCGAAGCCTCCGTCTGCGCTGCCGTCGTTTCCGCAGGCGCCGTCGTTTCTGCGGGAGCCGTCGTTTCCGCAGGCGCCGTCGTCTCTGCGGGCGCTGTCGTCTCCTCCGGAGCCGTCGTTTCTGCCTGGCTCTCCGCCGCGGAAGTCTCGGGCTGCGTTTCTGCCGGCGTCTCCTGCGGTGCCGCCAATGAAGTGATTGCATCCGAATCCAGGAACTCACGCAGTTCCTCTTCCGGATTTAAACTGCTGGCATAATAATTGTTCAGCGGGACTGCTACGCCGGCTACCGCCGATTCCACATCCAGCGTCTCGCCGGCTCGTACCAGCAGGGTCGTGCCGCCGATTACACAAACGGCCGCCGCCGCACATCCGATCCGGATCCAACTTTTTTTCTTCATATGTACCTCCGATATATTAAATCTTTGCGCCAAATATTACAATTTTGTTACAACCAAAGTTATTATATCAAAGCTTGTCCCTGCTGTCAACCGCCTTTCGATGGAAAATCTCACCAAATACAACCTTTTTTATCCGCCGCCCTCATGCATCTTTCAGGAACGCACGCTGACCCCGTTGATCTCCACATTCTCGTCGATCCCGATCACCAGACAGCGCCGCCCCTCGATCATGCGCGTCTCTACCAGCTGCGCCTTTTCCGGGTTTACCGTGATGACCACGTCCGGCGTCTTTACCTCAAATTTGCGGGCGTTGACGATGTTGGCCGCCATCAGCACCGCGTTCTCACCGGCCACCTCCTGGTACTGCTCTTCAAAATGTTCCAGCCGTTCCTCGGGCACGCCGCTCTCAAAAAACAGCCTCCTTACCTCCTGCTGCCCCAGTTCCACCGGCTCGGGATCGTCCTTGTGCTCCTCGATCATCTCGTTGATTTTCTCATGGATCGTCATCACTGTCTCATAGCCGCAGTCCGCTCCCAGCGTATCCTCTACCAGGGCCTGGAAGGCTTCCTTCTGGCCCGCGGCCGGCAGCGGCACGCGGCAGCCCAGCAGAAGGCCGGCAAAATCGTCGTGCAGGTCGGCAATGTTGCGCGAGTAGTACAGCGCGCCGTGCAGATCCGTGCTCCGCTCGTGGAAGGCCGGAAACAAAAAGCCCACCTGCGGCATCTCTACCACCCAGTCGCGGACGCGGCTGCCAAAGCAATTTTCCTCGGCATGATAGGAAAGGCCCGCTTTTGACAGCTTCACCGGGCAGATGCTGCACAGAAGATACTCGTACACCTCGTCCGAGGCGTCGAACATCTCCGTATCGTCGTTTGCCTTGCCCGGGATATCGTAAGCCCCATGCGCCAGCAGGATCAGGTAATTTTCCGGGTATTCGTAGGCTTCGATCACCCGGTCGTAAAACTGCTCCAGCAATTCCTCGTCTTTGAGCCCGCTTGCGCGCAGGCGCAGCAAAAACTCCTGCGTCCCGCCCTCGATCTCCGTATCCAGGGGGAATTCCATCGTCATCAGGTTGCGGCCGATGGTCCCGGAAAGCGTTTTTTTGAAGAGATCGAAATATTTGAACGTTTCCTCTTCGGGCAGGGAGAAAAACGCCTCCTTAAATTGTGTACGTTTCTCCTTCTCCGCATCCACGTAGCAGCCGCCGATGCGGGTTATGGTGCAGCGCTCCGGCGTGAACTGCCGTTTGATTTCGGTGATTTCTTTCTTATTCATATGCAGGGAACCTCTTTTAGCGTATTTTCATATCGATATGATTTTATTATACCGGCATTGCGGAGGGATTTCAATACGGAATCTAAGCGCTTTCTTGTGCCCGGAGGTTTTCTCCTTACCCGTAAAAATAAGGACCTTCGCCCCGGTTCCCCGCGTAAAGGTCCTTATCTTTTATCTTTATGCTGCCGTCAGTCCTTTTTTAACAGCTCCCGAATTCCCATCTCCCAGGAATACCCCACCAGATCCTGGTACTCCTGCCGGGGCATGAACAGCCCCTGCTCGGCCAGGCCCAGCGTCGTGCCGTGCTCCTTGTAATAACTGTAAAGCTGTGTCAGCGCGCGGGCTTCAAACAGCACGGAGGCCAGCGGATGGATGACCAGCTTGTAGCCCATTGCCAGAAGTTCCTCGTCGCTGTAAATCTGATGCGTCGTAAATTCGCACACGTCGGCCAGGATCGGACAGTTTTGAATGCCGGCCGTCACCTTCTCCATGTCCTCCCGCTCGATTAAGTTCTCCGGCATCACCATATCGGCCCCCGCGTCGGCCATCATATTGCAGCGGCGGATCACCTCGTCGGTCCCCATCGCGCGGAAGCAGTCCGTCCGGGCGATAATCATAAAATTCGGGTCGCGGCGCGCCTTGACGGCAATGGCAATCTTGTCGCAGATTTCCTCTGCCGGCACGACCGACACGCCCTCCATGGCCCCGCACTTTTTCGGCATGGTCTGATCCTCGATGTGAATCCCGCTCACCCCCGCCGCTTCATAGTCGCGCACGGTGCGCCACACATTGTTGAGGTTGCCGTAGCCGGTATCGGCATCGCAGATCAGCGGGATGTCCAGGCATTCCGCCAGGTAGCGCGCCCGCGTAATCATCTCCGTCGCAGTCCCCAGGCCGATATCCGGCTTGCCCAGGTAGCTGCTCATGGTCCCGTTGCCGCCCATATAGCACACTTCAAACCCCAGCTTCTGTATAATCCGCGCGCCGACCCCGTCGTGGCAGCCCGGCGCTACAATCAGTCCCGGCTTTTCCATCCGTTCCCGCAGGCGGGCATTTTTCTTTACATCCATATACGATCCCCTTTCTTTTTGTCTGCCCGTATTTTCCGGATCAGCGGCAGTGTTTGGCCGCTTCGATCATCGGCTTCAAATACCGCATCGAATCCCTGGCTCCCTGCGCGTAGTCGCAGAAATTGAAATCTACCTCCAGCGCAATCCAGCCCTCGTAGCCCATCGCCTCCAGCACTTTGACCGCATCCGCAAAATCGATGGTCCCTGTGCCCGGCACGCCGTTGTTGCTGTCACGGAAATGCACATGGGCGATCAGCCCCTGGCTGCGGATAAAGGCCGCGGCAATCGAATTGTCCTCCAGCGCCATGTGATAGATGTCCATCAGAAGGCCCACCTTGTGCGTCAGGCCCTCGTTGATCTTTTGCACAAAGGCCACCATTTCTTTTGTGGTGTGGTTGTAATCCATCTCAAAGCGGTTGATCGGCTCATAGGCGATGACCGTCCCCGTCCGGCCGGCATACGCCGCCACCTCGCGCATGCATTCCCAAATCCATTCTTTGGCTGTCTCGGCTGTCTCGCCCGGCTCCAAAAGCCCCTGAATGCGCCCCATCAGAATCGGACAGTCAAATTCCGCGCACAGATCGACCACATCCTTCATCAGCTTTACCGCCTGCCGGCGCACTGCCGCGTCCGGACTGGAAAAGCGCGCCCCGGTCATGTCATAGGCCGCCCCGGAACGAAAGCCCGAAAACTTCATTCCGTATGTATCCAGCTTTTCTTTGAGCATCTGCCGATCCACCTCTTTGGCATGGCAGACCGAGCATTCCACCCCTTCGTAGCCGATTTCCTTTAACAGGCGCAGATACCCTTCAAACTCCTCTGCCGTCAATGTATCTAACAGCGGAATCCCATATGATAGCTTCATTTTGTCACCTCTGTCGTTTCTGTAATTGCTGTTTTCCCGGGCCGGCCGCCTGGGCGCCTGCCCGCCTTTGTTTTGGCCTGTCTGCTGCGTCAGTGTTTTTCCACGATTGCCATCATATCGTCCAGAAGTTCTTTGTACCCGTTCGTCTCGGCGCTCTGATACCAGTAGTCGTGGAAGGTATCGCGGAATTCCGCCTCGTCGGCCGTATAAGTGACCGTTGCGCCCAGTTCTTCAAATCGATCGATATAGTAGGCGTCCTGATCCTTTACGCTCTGGTTAAATTCTTTGCTTACATTGGCCCAGCAGTCTTTGATTGCCTGCTGGTACTCCTCCGGCAGACCGGCCAGCACCGTGTTGTTCATAACGATTCCGACCGAGGAAAACATGTGATTGGAATTCCAGACATATTTGCCGATCTCGTAAAAGCCGTAGCTGTCGATCGAGGATTTCACCGTGTCCACGCCGTCCACCACGCCGGACTGCATCGCCGTATAGGCTTCGGTCCAGGTAATAACGGTCGGCGTAAAGCCCATCATCGAGAACGTATCCAGATAAATCTGCGTCTCCGGGGAGCGCAGTTTTACGCCCTGGCAGTCCGCCTTGCCGGTCAGCGGCATCGTTGTGCAGAAAGCGCGGAAGCCCTGATACACCCAGCCGATGTTCGTCATATTCATCTTTTCTGCTAAAATAGCGTCCAGCTGATCCACGATATCGCTTTCGTAGAAAATCTCGTCGGCCGTCTCAAAGGAAGTAATCAGCCACGGCAGATTGATCAGCGTGTATTCCGGCACATAGGTGACCAGCATCGACGTATCCGCATAGCACATGTCAAGGGAGCCAAGCATAACCGACTCCAGGTTCTCCGGCTGCGTGCCCAGGGAGCCGGCCGGGAATGTGGTAATCTGTACGTTTCCGTCCGTCGCCTCCAGCACCTCGGCCGCAAACTTTTCAAACGCCTTGCTCAAATCGTGATCGGTCGCCAGCGTGTAGGCAAAGCGAAGATTGTAGGCCGCGCTGCCGGCCGGCGCCTGTGTTTCTGACGACGTCTGTCCGTCGCCCGCCGCCTGGCTGTCACCGTCCGCCGGCGCCGTAGTGCTCCCGCCGTCGCTACATCCTCCCAGGATCCCCACGCACAGGATCAGGCTTGCCAAAATTGCCAACCATTTTTTCATCTTTCTTTCCTCCGTTTTTTTTCTATTCTCTTTATGGGCCGCAATGTATTCAGCCGCCCAGCAGATTCGGAATAAACAGGGCCACCTGCGGTACAAAAATCACCAGCATGACGCCGGCCGTAAAAATTGCCACAAACGGCCATACCTGGCGGATAATCCGCCCCAGCTCGGTGTGGGTCACACTCGAGACTACATACATAACGATCCCCACCGGCGGCGAAATCCCGCCCAGCACCAGGGAAATGATGCAGACGATCGCAAAATGCAGCGGATCAAAGCCGAACACCGGGATCAGCGGCGCAAAGACCGGCACCAGGATCAAAAGGATCGCCGTCGACTCAATGAACATGCCCGCGATATAGATAATCACAAAAATCAGCATCAGGACCACGTATTTGTTCGTTGTAAAGGAGGTGATAAAGCCTCCGATCAGTTCCGCCAGCCCGTAATAGGTCAGCACATAGCCAAACAGCGAAGCAAACGCAATGACGATCATCGGCTGTACCGAGCCGCTGACTGCATCCTGGATACAGACAAGCAGTTTTTTCACAGTCAGGTTGCGAGTCGCAAAACCGTAGATCGTGCCGTAAATGACGGCCAGGATCCCCGACTCCGTCGCCGTCACAACGCCGGACATAATGCCGCCCAGGATGATAAAGGGCATGACCAGCGCGCCCGCACAGGTCAAAAACGCTTTGCCGACGTTTTTGATTCCCACAAACGCATGTTTAGGTATCCCGTTTTTCTTTGCGTAATAATAGCTGTAACCCATCATCCCGATTCCCAGCAGGATACCGGGCACAATCCCGGCCATAAACAGCTTGCCGATCGAGATCGACACCACGCCGGAGTACACGATCATAATGATGCTCGGCGGGATGATCGGCCCCAGCGAGCCGGCCGAGGAAATGAGCGCTCCCGCAAACCCCCGGTCATAGCCTTCTTTTTCCAGCGAGGGCACCATGATCGTCGCGATCGCCGAGCTGTCGGCCACCGACGAGCCGGACACGCCGGCCATCAGCATTCCGGTGATGACGGCCGCATGCGCCAGTCCGCCCCGCAGATGCCCCACCAGCGAACGGCAGAAGAAAATCAACTTCTCCGTAATTCCCGAAGCGTTCATCAAGGAGCCGGCCAGCATAAACATCGGAATCGCGATAAACGAAAACGAATCCAGCGAGGTGAAAATTTTCTGCGCAATGATCGTGCTTGGAAGCGCCGGATCGGCCGCGATCACGACAATCGAGGAAACCGCCATGCTGTAGGCCACCGGCACCCCCAATACCAGCAAAACGCAAAAGGCTAAAACAACCAGTAAAATCATTGCATATCCCCCCTTTCCTGCAATTCAGGGTCGGCCGTGCCGTCGCCTGTACCTGCAAGGCCGGCTGCCGGCGCCTTGGTGTCCGGGCCTGCAAAGTCATTCATCGCTTCGATCCCCGCCGGCGTCCTGCCCGCTTCGCGGATATGGCGAAGCAATACCTCCACCGTAAAGAGGGCAATCAGTGCCGCGCCCACCGGCTCCGCCGCGTAGATCGCGTTATAGGGAAGCTTCAGCCCTGAAAAGCGGAAATTTTGAAACGACAGACACAGCTGTAAGCTCTGGTAAAACCAGTAGCCGGAAAACGCCAGGATTACCAGATCGCTAAACAGCAGACAGGCAGCCTTCCCTTTTCCCTTCAGCCGCTGGGTCAGGATATTGAAGCCTAAGTTGCCGCCGTTTCGCACCAGCACGCCGCTGTAGAGCATAATCAGCCAGATAAAGACGCCGCGGGCCGCCTGCTCCGACCAGGACAGCGTCATATCCAACACATAACGGGTAAAGACCTGCACGGCGATCAGCACCGCGATGCAGAGGAAGAGGAAGGTGCAGACCGTGCGTATCAGTCCTTCCAGGCCGTCGAGAATCTTTTTCATTGGTTTTTCTCCTCCTTCTACTTTAAAGTGCCGGTATACGTAATCCCTTTTGCCCCGGCCGGCGGGATAAAATAGCCGTAGGTATCTCCTTTCAGCCGCTTCCACACCTGGTCGCAGGCTGCCATCGTCTCCGCATCCAGCGGCCCTTTTTCCAGCAGACGCCGGTTTTCGGCAAGCTGTTCCAGGCGGGAAAAGCCCATCAGCACCGAATCCACATACGGGAAGGAAACGCTAAAGCGCACTGCCAGCTCCAGAAGCGTCATGCCGGCCTCCGCGGCAATCACCGACAACGCCTCCACGGCATCAAAATTGGCGTCGTTGCAGTAGCGTTCCTGGTACATCTTGGATTCGTACCGCGTGCCAGGCGCCAGCTGCCGCCGGCTGTGTTTGCCGGTCAAAAGCCCGCCGGCTAAAGGATTGTATACGACCAGCCCCATCGAATGCTTCTGCACAAAATACGCCATCTCGTCCTCCAGCCCGCGCGTAATCAGATTGTGCACGTTCTGCGCCGCTGTCGGCAAAACCCAGTGCGCATGGCGGGCCGTCCACAGAAGATCGCAGGCTTCCCAGGCCGAATAGTTGGAAAAACCGATATAGCGGACTTTTCCGCTGTGTACCAGGTCGTTCATTGCCGACAGCGTTTCCTCCATCGGCGTGTCGCGGTCCGGATGGTGGATATAATAGATGTCCACATAGTCGGTTTTCAGCCGCTTGAGCGACGCTTCCAGCGCTTCGATCATATGCAGGCGGGATGCCCTCTTTTCATTGACCCCGTCCCCGGTCGCCAGCCCCATTTTCGTGCCGACGACGACCTGGCGGCGCACTCCCGGCCGGCTCAGGAAACGGCCGATGACCTCTTCGCTGCGGCCGCCGCAGTAGACGTCCCCGGTATCGATGCTGTTGACGCCGGCTTCCAGCGCCGTCTCCATGATCCGGCAGGATTCCTCCGCCCCCAGCTGGTCGCCGAAGGTCGAACTGCCGAGCGTCATCTGCGACAGCTGGATCCCGGTTCCTTTCAGATACTTGTACTTCATGGTTTCCCCCTTTCTTTTCGGGCCGTTACGGGACACTCCAGCCATGCTTCCCTGCTGTGCCCCTGCTTTTCAGGCCATTACGCGTCACCTTACAGATTCTTTGCCACAAGCGCCGCCTGTCCGGCAAACAATTCCTTCAATGCCGGATACAGCCGCCGGTACGTCTGATAGAAGCCTTCATACAGCTTCGCATTCTCAGGAATCGGTTCCGTTACAGTCTGCGGCCGCAGGATATGGCTGCACGCTTCCGTAAGCGACGCATAACAGCCCGCGCCCACACAGGCCAGAATCGCGGCGCCGGCGGCCGGCCCTTCCTCCATGTTCATCGTCACTACCCGCGCCTGATACACATCCGCCTGGATCTGCCGCCACAGCGCGCTCTTCGCCCCGCCGCCCATGGCTCTTACCTCGCCGACTTCGACGCCGTTTTCCCGGAATATTTCTATTGTATCCCGCAGGGAAAAGGTTACTCCCTCCATCACGCTTCGGCACAACGCTTCTCGTCCATGGCGCAGGTTGAGGCCGAAAAACACGCCGCGGGCGTTTTCGTCTACATGCGGCGTACTCTCGCCGTTTAAATAAGGAAGAAACGTAAGGCCCTCGCTGCCAGCCGGGATTTTGGCAGCCCACTCGCACATTTGGTCATAGACGTCTTGCCCCTGCCTGGCCAGCCGCTCCTTTTCCTCCGCAAAAAACCGGTCGCGCAGCCATTTGAAGGAACCGCCGGCCGACAGCGTGCAGCCCAAAAAGTCATATTTCCCCGGCACACTGTGGCAGGTGCTTAAGATGGCCCGGCTGCGCGTATCGGCAAAGGGCGTATCGCAGCAGCCAAAGACCACGCCGGAGGTGCCGATCGTCGCCCCGATTACGCCGGTTTTCACCGCGCCGCATCCAATGCCGCCCACCGGCTGGTCCCCGCCGCCGGCCATCACCGGAATGCCGGCGCACAGCCCCCAGGCAGCCGCCACCTCAGGCTTTAAATACCCGGCAATCTCCTGGGATTCCTGCACCCGCTCCGGCATAAAGCTTTCCGGAATTTCCGCTGCCTGCAGCATCCGTTTCGACCAGTACCGTTTTTTCAGGTCAAGCAAAAAGGTCAGGGACGCGTCCGAAACATCTGTCGCCAGTTCACCGGTCATGCGGTAGCGCAGGTAATCCTTGGCAAAGACCACTTTGTCGATTTGGCGGTAGCGCTCGGGCTGGTTTTTGCGCAGCCACAGAAGCTTGGCCGCCCAGTAGCTGGGCAGGCAGCGGCTCCCGGTAATCTCCAGCGCTTCCTTTTCTTCGATGCGGCCGTTTAATTCGCGCGCTTCCTGAGCCGCCCGTTGGTCAAGCCAGATCAGACAGTTTCCTTCCGCTTCTCCTTCCCGGTTTAAGAGGGTACAGCCCTGCATCTGTCCCGAAAAACTGATGGCCGCGATCTGCGCGCCGTGCCCGCTGTCTTTTACGGCCATCACCGCCGCCCGATGAAGCGCCTGCCACCAATCCTTGGGATCCTGCTCCGCCCAGCCAGGATACGGCGTGTACACATGGCATTCGCAATAGCCCCGGCCGGCTACGGTTCCCTCCTCGTCGATGACGATTACCTTGACTCCGCTTGTCCCGGCGTCAATTCCCATAAAGTAGTCCATGATTGTTTCCCCCCGTTATTTTGGCAGGTTTACCAGTTGTTTCTTTGATTATACGGGGATATTATGTGTAAATCCAACATTGTTTTGATATGGTGTTATTCCTTTTTGTGTGTTATGCACAGTTTTTGGCGCCTTACAGGAGAGCGCAAGGGTCCTTGTTCGGTGCGTGTGGTTTCCCGCGCAGGCTTTCCGTTCGGGCACATTAAGAAAAGCAGGAAGTCCCTTTGGGGATTTCCTGCTCCGTGCTGCTGCAATGGCAGCGGTTTTTCCTTTTATATTCTATTCAGACAATTAAATATTGTATAGCGTTGAAGAAATAACCTACAACGATAATACCGACTGTGCATATTGCAGTGAAAATACCCAGCAGCTTCGGTTTAACCGCCTTGCGAAGCATAATCATTGACGGGAGAGAAAGGGTCGTCACTCCCATCATAAAGGATAAGACAACGCCGAGCAATGCTCCCTTGGCAAGTAAGGCCTCCGCAATCGGGATCGTACCAAAAATATCCGCATACATCGGAACACCTGCGATCGTTGCCAGTACAACGCCAAAGGGATTGTTACTCCCCAGTGCTTTGACAATCAAATCCCCGGGTATCCAGTTGTGAATCCATGCGCCGATTGAGCCACCCCATGCCAAGGACTTCATTTTGAATAAAGTCCCAGCCACTTTTTAATGCTTCCATATAAATCCCCTTCATATAGTTATATTGAAATATATCTATTTAATTTTTTTGATATAAGTCGTGCCGAAAAAGCAATTTATAACTCTCTTTACTTTTCACAGCACGACTTGTTCTCCCCTTCAGCATCCAATATGGTCAACTGTTGCAGGCATTCTTTTGCCCGTTCTACACCTTTTTCTGAAATAGAATAGTGCGTCCATTTCCCCTCTTTGCGGCCAACTACAATTCCGGCGTCACAGAGTATTTTCATATGGTGAGAGAGAGTAGGCTGCGCTACATGGATTTCATCCAGCAATCGGCAGGCACATTTTTCACCCGAACGCAGTAACTTTATAATTCTAATGCGGTTTTCATCGCAGAATGCCTTGAAGATTGCCGCAATTTTTCTTTCGTCCATCGATCCGATCACCTCCCATAGACAGCTGTCTATATGTCATTATAGACTTCACATCGAAAAATTTCAATATGTTTCTTCCTTTTCAGGAAAAGAGACTTTCGTTTAACTCCCGGACATTGGCTGCCAAACGATTCAAAGGCGATCGGCTTCTCCATCCGCGCGCCGCTTTTTGCAGGCAGCATATTTTTTATATGATACTCACCTCCTGCTTCTGGACAAATTCCAGAAACTGCATTAGTTCTGCTTCGGTATTCTCTGTCAGCCAGGCGATCCCCATCTCCTGACGCATATGGAAATTGCGGATCGTGACAAACGACAGGCGTTTGGGTTCATAATATCGCATGAGATCGGTCACCAGCATCACGCCGCCGCCCGTTTCCGTCATCAGCAGGGCCGATTCGGTTTCCGTGGCCCGGAAAATAATATTGGGATGAAAGCCCAGCCTGGCCCACTGGCTTTCACGGAATTCGTTCAGCGGCTGGGAGGCCGAGGTATCCGCCGCGATGAAATTCTCGGTCTTTAATTCCTCGATCGTCACTTCGCTGCGGCCGGCCAGCGGATGATCCCGGCCCACCGCCAGCACGATTTCCGGCTCTACCAGCGGCACATAGGAAATCCGCGGAATGTCCTGTATGATTATGGTCGGCATCAGGATCGCGTCCTGCCGGCGGTTTAAGAGAGAGGATACTACTTCCTCCAGCGCTACGCTGCTGTAAACGGGCACGAAATTGCGGCTCACGTTCGTTTTTTTATATTTTTTCACCAGGTCGATCAGCATCCGCTGTTCGAGGATGCCCCAGTAGCCGATCCGCAGATGGCAGGCCGACATCAATTGCGCCATCTTGGTGTCCCGCGCCGCATCCTCGCACAGGCGCAGAATCTCCGTGGCATATTTCAAAAATACCTCTCCGCTGCGGGTCAAGGACACATGGTGCTTGTCCCGGATTAACAGCGTGCAGTCCAGCTCTTTTTCCAGATTGGCAATCTGCTTGCTGACCGCGGTCTGCGCCACAAAGCAGCTCTCCGCTGCTTTGGAAAAGCTTTTGTACGTGGCTGTCGCCTGAAAGTATTTCACCTGCTGCATCGTCATCTTTGCCGTACCTCCTGTCGTGGAAAACCGTAAAGAAAGCTACAGCTTCATTATAATGGATGCGCGATGCTTTTTCCCGGTTTTTCTTATATCAAAATAGTATAACCTTATTCCAAAAAGCTACCACGGCGCTTGTATGCGGATGCATTGGAAATAAGATCCGGATACCCATAGAAATTTGTGTTCTTAAAATTCTTGAAACGGACTCAAAAATACTATATAATGTACTTGAAAAATCTGTAAACTCTATTGACAACTCTTTGGAAGAATTGTATCATATAATTGTCCATACGGCAGCACGGACAATATTCCGAAAGGGAGAAAGGAGACACATGGAACAGATGAACATGCAGGAAAATGCCCGATTGGTTCTGGGTCTGAGAGCCGCCGGATGGAGCGAAAAAAAGATCAATGACTTTCTCCTCTACATTGAAACCGGGGAGGAGCAGTATAAGCCTCAGCCGGATACAAAAGAAAAAGCAGAAACATGAGTCCTTAAAACGGGCAAGGGAGCTGTTGCAAAACTCCGATAAAGCACAACCTATGGCGGTGCCGGTTTGCGCATGAATGCCATAGATTGTGCAGAATCTTTGTTTTGCAGCAGCTCCCTTTTTATTGTAATGCAATCAAAGACTTTTTAACTTCCTTTGTTCCGGCTCAGGCTCTTTTCCCAGCCGTATCCTTTCCATCTGCCCGGCCAGCCCTTCGTCCATCTGGTCAAAGAGATAGGTGCGGCCGCCGGAGGGCCGCTCTAAATGTTCTTTCCGGATCTCCTGCTCCGTCAAGCAGACCTCCTCCCAAAATTCCCGCGCCGAAATCCGTCTCGCGCCCTCTCCGAGAATAATCACCTGCTCCAGGGCATCGGAGGTTGCCACCGTCACTTGATGGCGGCGGCCGATGCGGTGCACGGTCTTTTCTATATACTGGTCGGCCGTCTCCGCTTCCTTCGTGTATACTACATGGATATTGTGGTACTTTAGCACTTCGCCTGTGCCGCCCTCTACTTTGTAGGCGTCAAACACCAAAATCAGCGTCATCTTGCGGTATCCCTGATAATTGCAGAGAATGTCCTGCAGGCGGCCGCGGGCCGCTTCCAGGCTGGCCTTTGCCAACGTCTTTAATTCCTCCCAGGCAAAAATAATGTTGTAGCCGTCCACCAGCAGATATTCCTCTTGGGCCGCTGCGGAACCGGCGCTGTTTTTTCCGGGAAGGCGGCCGCCGGCCACCTCTGCCTCTGCCGGCTGTCTCCTGCCCGTCTCCAACGCATCCCGGCGCTTTACCGGGCCGTATGTGCGTTCAAAGATCGCTCTCAGCTCTTCGTCCTCTTTCCAGGCCAGACCGGCGCCCGCAGAGACAGGCTCCTCCGGCCGGCGTTCGGCTTTTTCCTCTGCGCCTGCCCCGTCCTTTTCCAAAAACCGCAGGCCGCAGTCTACGTGCGCGTATTGATCCACCTGGTCCCATGGTACGATCATCCCGGCTCCATGGGAGCAGAACACCGAGCCGGTCGGATTGTCCGTATCGGCCTCCGCCTCGTAGCCGATGGCCGCAATCACCTTTTCGGCATCGGAACAAGGTTCGTATCCCCCAAGCGTACAGGAAAGCTGCCCGCGGCCGCCGGTATAGGCCGTTACCTGGCGGCCGTAATCCGCAAGCGCGGACGCCGGGACACGGCCGGCCAGCACGCTTCTGTCTCCTTCGTTTTCCGGCGGCCCAAAGCGGCCGCCCATCCGCTGAAGATCGGCCATTGCCCGCCCGAGATTTTCTGCGGGAAGTTCCAGACGAAAATCATATACCGGCTCCAGCAGAACGCTCTGCGCTTTTTTAAGCCCCTGGCGCACCGCCCGGTAGGTTGCCTGCCGAAAATCGCCGCCCTCCGTATGCTTTTTATGCGCCCGCCCGCCGATTAACGTAATCCGCATATCCGTAATCTCCGAACCGGTCAGCACGCCCGGATGGGTTCGCTCTTCCAGATGCGTCAAAATCAGCCGCTGCCAGTTTCGATCCAGGACATCCTCGCTGCAGGCCGTATCAAATTGCAGGCCGCTCCCCGGCTCTCCCGGCTCCAGCAAAAGATGCACCTCCGCATAATGGCGCAGCGGTTCAAAATGGCCGATTCCCTCCACGGCCCCGGCGATTGTTTCCTTATATACAATCTGCCCGCAGCCAAACGTAACCTCCACGCCAAAGCGTTCTGCGATCAGGCTTCGCAGAACTTCGATCTGCACATCCCCCATGACCTGCGCGTGAATCTCCCCCGGTCCCTCCCGCCAGACAATATGCAGCTGCGGTTCTTCTTCCTCCAATTGTCTCAGTTTTTGGAGCATTCCGTGTACGTCGCAGTCCTCCGGCAGCTCAATCCGATAGGTAAACACCGGCTCCAGCAACGGCAATACCGTCTCCTGCTCGTATCCCAGCCCCTGGCCGCTTCGCGTCCGTGTCGGCCCGGTCACCGCACAGACACTGCCGGCCGGCGCCTCCTCCACTGCCTGAAATCCCGCGCCCTCATACATGCGAATCTGATCGGCCTTTTCCTCCCAAAAATCCGCTGTCTGCGGACAGCCGTTTCGCAAAAGCGTTTTGACCCGCAGACTGCCGCCGGTAATCTTCATATGCGTAAGCCGCGTGCCCTGGCTGTCGCGCGATATTTTATAGACCCGCGCGCCAAACTCCCCGGGATACGCCGGACAAACCGTATAGCGGGACAAGCCGTCCAGCAGGGCCTCCACGCCGTCCAGCCTGAGCGCCGAACCAAAATAGCAGGGAAACGCTCTTCGTCCGGCGATCAAGCCGCGGGCATCCGCTTCGGTAATCTGCTCCCCGTCCAGATATTTTTCCAGCAAAATATCGTCGCACATCGCCAGCTCTTCCTCAAGCCGGGCAGAAAAATCCGCGCGGCTCTCTTGTCCGCCGGCGCTGCCAAAAATCACGCACCGCGAATCCAGTCTCCGTCTCAGTTCCGCCAGCAGACCTTCCGCATCCGTTCCCTCCTGATCCATCTTATTTATAAACAGGAATACCGGGATCTCATAGCGTTTCAACAGCCGCCACAGCGTTTCCACATGCCCCTGCACGCCGTCGGCCCCGCTGATTACCAAAACCGCGTAATCCAAAACCTGCAGCGTTCGCTCCATCTCCGCCGTAAAATCGACATGGCCCGGCGTGTCCAGAAGCGTTATCTCCCGGTCGCCCAACGAAAACCTCGCCTGTTTGGAAAAAATTGTAATCCCCCGCGCCCGCTCCAATTCATACGTATCCAGAAAAGCATCCCTGTGATCCACCCTCCCCAGACGCCGCAGGCGGCCGCTCTGGTACAAAAGCGCTTCGGCCAGCGTGGTTTTGCCGGCATCCACATGGGCCAACAGGCCGACCGCCAGCCGCGGACACGGCATTTCGCTCTGCCTATAACTCATTTCCCGTCTCCTGTCCCCTTTCGCCGGCTTCGACGGCATGGCTCGTCTTTAGTACGGCGCCCGGTGTGCTCTGAAACAAATGAGCTGGCCGTGTGCTTGTCAGCATACCTGCAAAGGCCGCATACTGGTCTACCAATCCCTGACTGAACGCATGCAGCTCCCATCTGATTACATGTATCATACCCGATTCTCCTTTCCATAGAAACATGACCATTTCCAAGAAATCGTAGTTGCTCAGCTCCGGCTCATCCGCTTCCCGTCCTACCTCCACAGACTCCACGCGAAACAGACTTTTCCGTTACCTTTTATACCGCGTTCCACCAGTCTTTGAAAAGGCCATACAGCCAGAGGTCTGTCCAATTCCCGTCATTGTCTCTTGTATGACTTTTCTGTATTCCTTCCAGACGCATACCGAGTTTTTGCATCAGACCAACTGATTTTATGCCATCAATGGATTCGGCGAATATCTTGTGTGCGTCCAGCTCCTTGAAGGCATAATCGATCACCGCTTTGGATGCCTCATACGCATACCCCTGCCGCCAGAAATTTTTATTGAAAAACCAGCCGATCTCGTATACGCCCTCGTGACACTCATGAAACAGAATATATCCGATCATTCTGCCGCTGCCCTTGTGAACTGCGGCGACGGCTCCTTTTTTCCCGATACAGAACTCGCGCAGGAAATCGGCTGTCTTTTCAGGGTTATATGCAGGCTCACACTTCTTCATTACTTCCTGATCGCCCAGAATATCCTGCAAGTCTTTCATATCGTCCATTGTATAGTCCCGGATCAACAATCTTTGTGTTTCAATATGCATCTGCAGCGCTCCCCTAAAATCCACATTTATAGGTTTATTATAAAAAATTTACCGGCTGTCCGCAATACATATTTACCGGCTTATTTCGAATCGGTAAACAATTCCGAAAAGGGAGACGATTATTTAACTGATGGAGGGAATCCTAAAGACAGCGATTTTACGCTGGATTCAGAAGGGAACAGGAGGAAATTTACAAGATGATCTTTCGAATGAATGGCAATTTTTTAGATACCGAAACGTTAGTGCCGCGGCCCTTTTCACTTTTTGCCATAAATATTCCTCTCTGGTCTAAAAAATATGAACCTCTCGCTCCTTCGCGACAATATAAAGTATAGGCCTATCGCCCTGAGAACACGGGCAATATCAAGGAAACACCGCAAGGGTGTAACCACTATGCCCTGAGAACACGGGCAATACTAAGGAAACACCGCAAGGGTGTAACCATTATGCCCTGAGAACATGGGCAATATCAAGGAAACACCACAAGGGTGTAACCACTATGCCCTGAGAACACGGGCAATATCAAGGAAAGGAGGGCCCTTATCCGTGACCCCTTCCCAATTCAGCCGGCTGCTTACACAGCATGGCCCTTCTCTGTACGGTTTTTGCTTCTACTTAACCGGGGTGCGCCCGGAAGCGGAGGATCTCTACCAGGAGACATGTCTCAAAGCCTGGGAGCGCCGGGAGCGGCTTCGCCCCGACGACAGCCCGCGCGGCTTTCTGTTTTCCCTGGCCATCGGGATTTGGAAGAATAACTGCCGCAAACAGGCCCGCCGCCAAAAGCGGCTGCCGCAGCAATGCTTTTCCGAATACGAAGCAGTGCAAATCCCCGATCTGTCCTCGCCCCAGCCGGACGAATGTCTGCTGCAGAAGGAGCAGACCGAACTGCTGCGCCGGACCATTCTCAATATGGACAAAAAATGGCGCCTTTTGCTGTATCTGCACTATGAGCAGGAGCTTCCCTTAAAAGAAATCGCCCAACTGCTGCATCTTCCGACCGGCACGGTCAAAAGCCGGCCTGCATTTCTAATCCCGGCTTCTTTGTCCGGTTCCGGCAGCGCCTTACGCATCTGGTCCCCGTACCGGTACTGATCCTCATTTTCATCGTAACCTTTTCTCTGACTGCCTATGCGGTCATTCGTTTCCTGACCGCTTCCGAAGCCGCGCGGGAAATCTCCTTCGACGCCATGGGGCAGGCCTTTGAAGATGAGGACGCTCTGCCCCTCCGGCAAACGCAGACAAGCGGGGAATTTGACATTACGCTCCTGGGCATTGCCTTTGGCAGTTCTCTGCAGACGTATCTGCCGCAAGTCACCGTTGCGGCCGACAGCGCCTACGCGGTCGTCGCCCTCTCAAGAAACGACGGTGCGCCGATGCCGCCGCTGTCTCCGGAAACCGACGGTATTGAGGTTCCCGATCTTTTTATGACCTTCCTCGCGCCGAATTTTGCCGTGGAGGACAACCCGCTCAACCAGACAACCGGCGCAGTGCGTCTTTTGCAGGACGGCGTCTATTACCAGCTGGTCTCCTGCAAGGGTCTGTCCCTCTATGGTCAGGAAGGGTTTTACCTCAGCGTCAACGAGGGGAACTTCTGCCGGGCGGAGGCCTTTTCCTTTGACGAAGCCAGCGGACGTCTCAGCCTGGATGAGACGTACCAAAAAATCCATGCCCTGTTTGAGATTTCCCTCAGCCGGGAACTGCTGGAGCAATTCTCCGAAAATCCTCCTGCGCCGTCTCCTTATGACCGAGATCTCTCACAGCCTGCGGCCCCCGGCAGCATCGCCAATCCTCCGGACCCGGAGGACGCTCTGCCCTCTGCCGGCTGGACTTTAAAACAACGGGAAGCTCTCAACGCCCTCTCTCTGCCGGATAAAATCCTTTACATTACGAAGGACCGTATCCTGACCGGGCATGAAAGCGCGGAAGCGAACGGCTTTGTAATGCAGGCCTATGATTATACGGGTACACTTCTTGCGGAAAAAGAGTTTGCCTGCCAGAAGATCGACGGCTCTCCAGCCCGCCCATACTGCACCGCTTATGGCTTTGCCCTCCCCTCCGGTAGGGGGTTTGAGGTTTACGACTACGATTTCCGGCTGCTGTATGCCTTTGATATGGCCGACATTCCGACCCGCTATCCGGCCGCCGAACACTCTTTTTCCGGGGAGGTTCTCCTTTCCGTCCCCTACGATGCTGACGGCTGCTTTTCCTCCAACCTGCAATATTTTTGCTGCAATATCTTTGTAGAGGATCAGGGAATAAACGTTAGGGAAAGTTGGTTCTACGATGCCGCCGGCGCCCGTTGGTCTTTATTGTATCACGATTATCTGGCATATGAAGAACTGGCACGTTTCCACTTCTATATGGCTGTCCCGGCCAATGACGGGCACACCCTGATGTTCCGGGCCGCTTATTATGAATCGGAAGCTGCCGTACTGCCCGGTAATTCCGCCACCCAGGGTTACGGCCTTTTCTCACCGGAAACAGGCGAGGTGCTGTACCTGCAAAACGGCAGTCCTGAGATCACGGCCGCAGGCAACCGTTTCCTGGCCGACTTTGAAATCCCGGCCCGCGAACCGCGCTACGCCGTCGTCCTTGACAGCGCCGATTGTTCGGATACGGTTGTCTCGCTTGACTGCGAAAACAAACGGTACTACACCCGTATTTCACCGGACGGACGCTTTCTGATCTCCTGTGACGAAGATGCCGCGGCCGATGTCTTTGTTTATCGGGTCTATGACCTGCAAAAAAACACCGTGTCCGAACCTCTGAGCGTATCGTATGGCGAAGGGCCCGGCATTTCCCTGCGCTGCTATCCCGGCGGCTTCCGGCTGTTCCAGACACACACTGCCGGGGACGGTACGTTTCTTGGCGAGACGTCTCTGGGATTTTATCCCTATGAACCATAGGGCCCTGGAGCTGTCTCAGCCGGCGTCAGACCGCGCCCGCCGGACACCGCTTCACAGCAAACGGCGGCTTTGAAAAAATCAAAGCCGCCGCTCTTTTACCGAATATCGGATTTGTCTTTATTCAACCGTGAATACCACACTGGAGGCCAGGGGCGAAACCGTCCCCTCCGCCGTAACCGCACGCACGTCAAGCTTATAGCTGCCGGCCGTCTCGGCTACGTATTCAAAGTGCCAGTATACCCACTGTTCGCCGTTCGCGTCCGTCGTCTCATACGTGGTCCAGGTTTCTCCGCCGTCCAGCGAAAACTCCACGGCCGCAATCGCCGTACCGCAGTCGTCGGCATAGCCCTCAAACGCAATCAAATCGCCCACGGCAAAGCTGTCCTCAAAGCGGTTTACAACGCTTACCTTGGCCCGATAGATATCGTCCGGCCCCGCTACCTGGGGAACCTCGTCCTCGGCTGTCAGCTCAATCTCCGTCACCTGACGGGTAAAATACTTGGCAACCGTATCCGGCATCCACACCTGCATCGGCGCGCCCTGGCTGGTGGTCAGCGGCACATCGCCGATCTCATATACCAGCAGAGCATCCTTCTCCAGCACATACGATAACGGCATCGGGATGCCATAACCGCTCGCATCCTTCATCGTGATGGTATTTACGCCGTCCTCCAGATCCGCCATGCTGATGACATCCGCGACGCGGACGCCGCGAACGCTGGCCTGGGCCGCCGTCACGCTCATCGCGCAGGTACATACCATATTGCGCTCGACACTCTCTAACTTCTCCAGTTCCTTGATGCCGATCGTGCAGGTCTTTTTGATGTTGCCGCTCACATTGATGTAATACTCCTGACGGTCTACTTCGTCAAAGGCAAAGCCGGGCTTTGCGCAGGCATAGGTGGCAGCTGTGCCGAACAGATTGAAGATCTCGTCCGGAGGGGTCAGCACATCCTGGCTGAATGCAAACGCGCCCTGCACGTTCGCTACCTTCGTATACGTCTCCTGCTCACGTTCTTTTACCTCCACGCCGAGGTCACTCTCCGCCGGCGTCTCCGGCGCGGGCGTCACGTCGACGGTGGGTTCTGCTTCGACTACCGGCATCGCCACCGCCGGCGCGGACACACAGCCGCCCAGCAGGCAGGCTGCCCCGGTAATCCCGGAGACGATTTTTAATCCTTTTTTCTTCATGACTGTTTCCTCCTTATTCAATATTGCTCTTAGCCGTTACCATCACACTGTGCAGTTCCGTGCTGACCAAACCGCTCTCCGTTGTCGCGCGGACGGTCAGAACATACGAACCGTCGGTCTCCGGTGTCCAGGTGAAATACCAGTATACCCAGCGAAGCACATCGGTATCGCCCAGGTCATACTTGGTCCAGGTCTTGCCCTGATCCATCGAGAATTCAATCGATACGATCTTTTCGTCAAAGGCGTCGGCATATCCTTCAAAGGTATGCTCTTTGCCGGTTTCGATCAGCAGGCCCTCGGGGGTCTTGAGAATCGTAGCGTTCGGCTTGTTGGCAAAGGAGCCGTCCTCATTGTGCCAGCCGCAGGGGATCCGAGAATCGTAATCGATATCGTCGCCGGTCACTTTATAGCCGACAATCTGCTTTACGTTCGACTGCGCGTCCACGCCTTCGTACCAGTTCATCACCGGGTAGCCGCGGCCGCCGTCTAAATACTCGCCGCCGATCTTATATACCAGGAACACCTTATCGATGCGGTCCTCTCTTACGCAGCGGAAGCTTCCTTCGTCCACACGCATAAATTCCACGCCGGTCGCGCCGCTCTGCATTCCGCCGGCTTTTTCAATCAGCCATGTCAGCGGAATACCGGTAATTTCCACGTTGGTGATACCGCCGCCGCCCACAGCCGACCAGTCGCATACCATCTTGGATACCTTGGTCACAACCGCGTTATCCGCCTCGGCCGCCGCAATCAGTTCCGGCAGCGTCATCTTATACGGCTCCTCCACCAGGCCTTCTATCGTAATCTCCCATTCGTCAAACATCTCCTGGGGCGGCTGCACATCTGCGCCGTGCACGCCCAGGGCGTGACGCAGGTTATCGTAACCGGAATGCATCCAGTCATAGGAAAATACCTCGCTCATCGACTGCACGTTGTCCTGGGTGAACGAAAATTCACCTTCTACATTCTCCACATCCACGATGCCAAGCAGCTTCTGATATTTTACCAGATCCCACAGCTGCATGCCTGCGCTGTCGTTTGTGGCGTTGTGGCAGCTCATGCAGTCACCGTCAAAGGTGTCGCTGAACGCTTCGCCGTTTCTCTTTCCATAGTGAATCCCGTGAATCAGCGTGCCGAACTCATAGTTCTTTGCCACGTAGCCATCGCCGAAGGTATGGCAGATCAGGCACTGCTGTACCGTGGTATTGACGCCCAGTTCCGGATTCCAGAACGCCGGATGATCGTAATTCATGTTTGCAATCAGATCGTCCATGCTGACATGGCAGGCCTGGCAGCCGCGGTTATCCGCATCCAGCCAATATGTATTGTAGGAAATAGTGTCGCTCTGCCACATCCAGCCGTCAATCTTGTACTCCGACGGGGTGCGCTGTACCTTTACGCCGCTCGCCAATGTGCGGATCTCCGGCGCATAATCCTCCGCGATCTGCTTCCACTCGTTGTTCAAATCCTCCAGATACTGATTCGCGATCTCCAGCGGATCGTCCGAAGCGGCTGTCTCCGGTTGTGTCTCCGCCGGCTCGCTGGCCGCCGGTTCGCTGGCTGCCGGCTCGGAAGCCGTCGTTTCAGCCGGCGTCGCCGTTGTCTCCGGCGCCTGAGTCTCCTGCGGCGCCTCTGTCTGCGCTTCGGTCGTGCCTTCCGGCGCCGCCGTTGTCCCGGCCGCAGGCTGTGCGCAGGCGCTGAGACACAGCAGCACAGCCAAAAGCAGCGCTGCCGCCTTGATGCTACTCTTGTGTTTCATCATTCTATACCCCTTTCCTTAGTTTTGCCCGTCATCTCAGGACATAATGGGACACCCTTGCGGTGTTTCCTTAGTCTTTGCCCGTGTTTTCAGGGCATGATGGGACATTCCCTGAAGTCTATTATATTGTGCAACCTTACCGTATAGTCAAGGCCTTTTTTGGCGCCCCAAATCACAAGACTTTCCGGATATTCATCTCCAAAATGTCAAAAAAGTTCGCTCTTTTTCTATTTTTGTTATCGCAATCACAATTTCCTCTTTACTTTCCCGGCAAAGTGGTGTAACCTTAGGGTTGTAGATAACAGCGCAAAACCGCGCACGATGGGAAAGGGATCACTATGGACTATCTTACGACAGGAGAAATGGCAAAATTCTGCGGCGTGACCAAACGGACGCTGTGGCTCTACCATGAGAAGGGCCTGCTTTCTCCGCAAAAAATCGACGCGGCCACCGGTTATTATTACTATGCGCCCGCCCAGCGCTGGCAGCTGGACCGCATTCTGCATTTAAAGTCCCTGGGGCTTACGCTGGAGGAGATCCGCGAGCTGTCCGCCGCGGACAGCCCCGGGAAGGAAGCCGAACTGCTGCGCGCCCACATCGGGCAGCTTGAAAAAGAACGGGAACGCATTCAGACCGCTCTTTTTGGCAGCCGCCTGCTGCTGGCGCCCGTCGCCTTAAAGCAGCACAACGTCCAGGCCAGCCAGGTGCGGCTGGAACATATGACGCCCTGCAAATATCTGCGCATCAACGCATCGTGCAATATCGATCAGACGTATTTTAATCCGCATGAGCCGTGGATCGACCAGCTTCATCGGCTTCGCCTTTATCTGGAGAAGGAAAAAATCCCCTGCTCCGCCTACTACATCGGCCATATATACCGGGAGGAGCAGCCCGGCCGCCACGACCTGACCTGTTCGGATATTACCGCTTATATCGATGCTTCTTTCACCCACGGGAACACGGCCTACATACCGGAGGGTCATTATATGACGCTGACCTTTTCCGACCGCTGTGACTGCGCCGACAGCCAGGCGCGTCGTCAGGCATACCAACGCATCATCGAGGAGGCCCGGCAGCGCGGCTATACGGTTACCGGCGATATCTATGACGAGCAGCTCTTAGTCAATGCCGATTATACGATGTATGTTCGCATGATGGTGCCGGTACAGGTCCCCAGCGGGACTTACCTCGGATTTTAAAAACTCCCTTTTCGGATTTGTGTACCCTTTACAAAATAACTTATAAAAATATATTGTAAATGGCAGATAAAAATTTTATAATCAAATCTATAAATCGGGGGTTGAATCGGGCGATAGATAGAAGGAAGTGAAGCAATGAAGTACCTGATAAAATATTTCATAGATTTTACAGTGTTGGTTTTTCTGTATGTTTTCGTTTTTTTAAAGAGGTGGAGGACCCAGGGCCGAGACCGCCTGCTTGTCAACACCCTCATGTATGCATACCTCTCTCTGGTACTCTATTTTACCATGATGCCGGTGGTCGTATCTATCCCCTCCATGCTGGACCACCCCTATAAACCCATGAATCTGGTACCATTTATCGACGTTTCTTTAGGAAGAGGGGACTTTTTCAGGCAGGTGTTCTTAAACGTTATCATGACCCTGCCCTTTGGATTCCTGTTTCCGCTGACCCAGGACAAAAGGGCCAAATTCGGCGTGACGGTGTTATTCTGCTTTTTCATGAGCCTGGGCATCGAACTGTTGCAGCCGTTCTTTGACCGTTCCTCGGACATCACGGATCTGATCACGAATGCGATCGGCGGAGTGCTGGGCTATGGCCTTTATGTTGTTTTTAAGCCCGTTACCTTTTGGATTCTGGAGCGTTTGAAAACCAGATGATTTCCGAAAAGGGTGTTTAAAAAAAGATATGGATTTTAAAGGGAGACTGCAATGCAAAGGATACTGTTGGCAGACGACGCAGCGTTAAACCGCGAACTGCTGCGCGACATGCTCAAGGAGGACTATCAGATTGAAGAAGCGCAAAACGGAGAGGAGGTGTTGGAAAAGCTGCACGCTGCACCAGAGGAAACCGCTGCGCTGCTGCTGGATCTGCGAATGCCGAAAATGGATGGCTTCGCCGTCATTCACCATATGCGGCAACAGGGTTGGATGACGCGGATCCCCGTGCTCATCATCAGCGGCGAGCACGCGGCCGAAATCGAAACCCGCTGTCTGGCGCTGGGAGTCGCGGATTTTATACATAAACCCTTTGACAGTTCAATTGTGCAAAACCGTATCAAAAACGCGATTGATTTTTTTGTCTGCAAAAATACCCTGGAGCAGACGGTCAAGGATCAGGAGAAAACGCTGCAGGAACAGCTGCGTATCATTCAAAAACAGACCGAAAAACTCAAGGAAGCTCAGTCATTCAGCCAGCTGATGTTTGAATACCGCGCCGCGATCATGGAGGTGGAAACCAAACTGCAGGTGTTAAATTCCGAATTTTCGGAAGAATTCAAACGCAATCCGTTTGAGTCCATCAAAAGCCGTCTGAAATCACCGGAGAGCATCTATGAAAAACTGGAACGCAGAGGTTTCCCAATCTCTGTGGACAGTATCCGCGAAAACTTAACCGATGTGGCGGGCCTGCGTGTCATCTGCTCTTTTCCCGACGACATTTACCGGCTGGCCGAGCTTCTTTTAAAGCAGGACGACATCCTTCTTTTGCGAAAAAAAGATTATATCCAGTTTCCCAAACCCAACGGTTACCGCAGTCTGCACCTGATTCTCCATGTGCCGATTTTCCTGGCCAGCGGCAAAAAATATGTAAAAGTCGAAGTGCAGTTCCGCACCATTGCCATGGACTTTTGGGCCAGCCTGGAGCATAAACTCCAATACAAAAAACCGGTCAACGAAACCCAGGAAATCATCCGGCAGTTAAAAAAATGTGCGGATTCCATCGAAGAACTGGACTACCAGATGCAGACGATCCGCGACGAGATTAACCGCTGCAGCGGCCAGACGCAGCCGCTTACCGTGACGCATCGATCATAATGCGGATGATTTCCCGATCGGTCTGCGCCATGCCGTCGCGCGCAATGCGCCCTATGTTTTGGATCGTATTTTCCACGCCTTTGACGACAATGCCGTCCCCGCCGTAAAACTGGGTCCCGTTTCTCTGCATTTGCCATCCCAGCAGGCCGGCCTCCACCGCAGAGGCAATCTTGGCCGCACAGCTGGCTTTGGCTCCGTCGCAGATCATGCCGGAATTGATGGCGACCGCATTTACAATCGTATGCGCGATCTCATACGCTTTGCCGCCGTGCAGATACGCAATGCCGGCGCCGGCCCCGCATCCGGCGCTGGTTGCACCGCAGTATGCGGAAAGACGGCCAATGCCGGTTTTCAAATGGATTGTCACCAGATTGGATACGACCAGCGCACGGTACAAAAGATCGGGGCCGCTTTTCAATTCTTCGGCGTACACGATCACCGGCAGCGAGGCGGTCATGCCCTGGTTGCCGCTGCCGGAGTTGATGACAACCGGCAGTTCACAACCGCTCATACGCGCATCCGAACCGGCGGCCGCCACTGCTTTGGCACGATTATGGATCTCGCTTCCGTAGGCGTTTTGCAGCACGCGCCCGATTCCGGCGCCCCAATTGCCCCGCAACCCCTCCTGTGCAATCGCCAAATTCATTTGAATCTGGCGGTCCAGCGTTTCCTTTACATCTTCTATGCAGACCAGATCGGCAAATTCCACAATCCGTTCGACCGAAAGCAGGCGACGGTCCTCTTTTTCCGCCGGGACATCCTCCGTATAATCGCAGGCTCGAAGGGTCTCCCCGTTGCGTTCGATCCGGATTACGTTTGTGTGGCTTCCCGCGATCTGCACAAATGCAGTCTGATCCTCCGCCTTTACTGTGATTTGAATATCAAAAATATATCCGCTCTCCGAAAGCGAAACGCGAATCGGCGTCTGCTCCTGGCAGGCCCGGATCAACGGCTCCTGCGCCTGTGAGACGCCGGCCAGGACCTCCAGCTGCCGGTCCGCATCCCCCACGGTAATGCCCGCGGCCACGGCCGCCGCGATCCCGCGCAGGCCGCCGGTGTGGGGCACGACGACGCTCTTGACATTTTTAAGGATGTTGGCGCTCACGGCCACTTCCACGCTCTGCGGCAATTGCCCCAGTGTCCGCCTGGCCAGAGCGGCGCCGTAGGCGATGGCAATCGGCTCCGTGCATCCCATTGCGGGAATTAGTTCTTCTTTCAAAATAGCAACATATGTACTGTACAATTCTTTATCCATATTCGTATCCTCAGCAGGCAGATGTTTGACCATCCAGTTGGCCGGAATTTGATCTGCGGCGCCCTCGTTGGTCCTGTGGAGACAGCGGAGTTTTGCGTTTTTGCGGCTCCACCGTTTCCATTAACCGATTTACTTCATTTATCAATATCCCTATATCTGTACCATCTCATTTTGTCTTACTCAAATCGTTCAAAATGTAATCTATATCCGTCAAAACAATCCGGATTCCTCTTTTGCCTAATCGGATCACCTTTCTCACGATACCATTTATTTCTGCTGACAGTTTATCATTTATAGTAACAGGAACACTATTATTTTCAATCATATACTGACAGTCAATATACTCTTCCGTCACCGGACAAACATTCTGAATTAGAAAAGCTCTATACTTTCCATTTACATATCCAAATCGCAAACCGTCATATTCCTTATACCGTTTTTTCTTTTTATCATATAATGCCTTATACTTTTCCGTTTAAGATGATATAGGAACCATCCAGAAATAGCCTTCCATTTCAAAACAATAAAAACAAGGTCTCCCATGTACTCCATTTTCATCATTATCTTTGTTTCCCATCAATCCACAATTTGGAAAACGTTCATAATATTCATCCTTAATAAAATAAAAGTTACCTGTATTCAAATTACCTCCTATGTACAAAAACGCTCCGCTTAACAGCGGAGCAAAAATATTTGTATCCCAGCCATTTATTAGTCGCTCGCTGGGTAGCGAAAAATATTTGTATCTGCACCTTTTCTATAAATGCCGATATGCAGTTCCGGCAGAATAATTAGAGGTTCATCCGAACTTCTTATTTATAGTATACTCATTTTCTGATAAATTTCTACTGGCATTTTATACAAAAAAAGAAAAAATCCCCAAAACGCCTAAGTTCTGGGGATTGAAATCCATATTTTGACCGTATTGCCTATCGCTTGCATAGTTCCAAATGCATAAAATATGGCATTTTTATGTGCTTTGTTAGTTACGTGTCACTTATCCGTATTATTTTATACTATCTCCTGTGAAACTCTTACCCGCTTTCCATTTATATAAATCGCAAACCTGCGAAATTCTTTTGCAGAAGGAAATCGCCCACCATCTTCTGGCCATATATTATGCTATCTTTTCCTGTACAAACGGCAGTTCATATAGTGTATCCGGATCAATATCCAAACACATCGTATTATCCCGATTTCCCCCGACATCCCATGCCAGTGTATCATTCATTACCGTACAGGTATCTTTAAAAACAGTGATATCCCTCAGCGAACGAAATACTTCCTTTTCAATCATTTGAGACATATCATAACATACAATTTTACCATCTTCAAAGTATACATATACCGAATAATTTTCCATTGGTATTACCTGCACAACCTTAGGAAACATAACGTTCACCTCCCTTTTAAACTAACGGATTGATTCGATTCATCGCTTTTCCATCCTTTGATAATTCCCAATTCTGCATCAGTTCATCCTGATGTAACACACACCATGCCAAAATCAATTTGAGTTGCCGTGATGGTAATGCACCTTTTATACACCTGGCTGCATCTATCTCAATAATTGCCTTATTCCCATTATATTCCGCATGGAAATGCGGAGGATTATGGTCATCATAATACATTGTAACTCTGATTCCGTAAAACAACGATATCTCCGGCATTATATTCATCTCCTCATTTTATTCTATAGCATATATAGTTGACTATATATATTATTGGCTATATATACCTGGCAATATAAGTCTACCACAGTTATTACATAAAAAAAAGGGGGCTGTGAAAAAATAGGAGTTGAAAACTTCGACTTTCACAGCCCTCTTACTTTGTAGAAAAATTTAAACAGGAACCTCGAAAAAAGGGGACAATTCCCCCTTACCCCCATTACATCGCATTCTTTTTT
>JAAWCS010000069.1 GCA_022793375.1 Lachnospiraceae bacterium | reverse complement strand
TGCACGAACCGGCATTTGACGAGTGCCGCCATCGAGACGATAGTCGAGATGATACAATAACGAGGAAAGTGACGGTCGTGCTTGCACGAACCGGCATTTGACGAGTGCCGCCATCGAGACGATAGTCGAGATGATACAATGATCTATAATGCCAAAGAGGACCATTAAGGAGAGAACGGATTATGAAAGGAAAAAACAACTGGACCCTGTTCCTCTTATTGCTGGCGGGAGTGGTGCTGGGAGGTTTTTTGGGAAGCCTGGCACAGAGTGTTGCATGGCTGGACTGGCTGAATTACGGGCAGACCTTCGGCCTGCAAAACCCGATTGTGCTGGAACTGGGAATTCTGGTTTTGACCTTTGGGCTGACTATTAAAATTACGATTGCGGGAATCATCGGCCTCCTTGTAGGCATTATCGTGTACCGCTATATCTGATTGGGCCGGGAGCGGCCGGCCGCGCTGTAAAAGGCGCGGACTTCTTTGCTGGGAGAGAGTAAAGGAGACGGATTGAAACAAAATAAGATGGAACGGCTGCTGCCCAAAGAGCAGCGGCCCTATGAAAAATGCCGGGAGAAGGGAGCGGCCGCCTTAACGAACCAGGAGCTGATCGCGATCCTTCTGCGCACAGGCTCCAGAGAGGAATCGGCGCTGGAGTTGGCCGGAAGGGTTCTTCGCAGCCATCCCGGTGAAGAGGGACTCAAAGGGCTGCACGCCATGTCCGAGGAACAGCTGATGCGGCTGCCTGGCATCGGCCGCATCAAGGCTATGCAGCTGAAATGTGTCTGCGAACTGTCCCGCCGCTTAGCAAAGGAGACGGCCGGCCCGGGGGAGGAGTTTACGAGTCCGCAGGCGATCGCCCGTTATTATATGGAAGATATGCGTCATAAGCAGCAGGAGGAACTGCTGTTGCTGATGTTAAACGGGCGCAACCGCCGCATTGGGGAGAGCACGATTTCCAAGGGGACGGTGAACGGATCGCTGGTGTCCCCGCGGGAGATTTTTCTGGAGGCATTTCGCTATCAGGCGGTGTCGGTGGTTCTTCTGCACAACCATCCCAGCGGTGACCCGACGCCCAGCGAGGAGGACAAGCTGGTGACCAGACGGGTGCAGGAGGCCGGCCGGCTGATGGGGATTGCCCTGCTGGACCATATTATTATCGGGGATGGCCGCTATATCAGCTTAAAAGAGCAAGGAATTATGAGCGTATGAAGAATAAAAAGAAACTGCGGGACATCCCGTCTCGCCATATTTTATATCTCGTGGTGGTAGCGTGCGCCGTGATGATCGGCGCCACCTGGATTTTGGGCAATACCAACCCGGTGACGAACACGATCGCGAGGGCGGTGATCCCGATGCAGACCGGACTAAACGAGCTGGGCAGCAGCCTGGCCGACCAGATCGAGCGGGTGCGCACGCTCTGGGGGGCGCAGGAGGAGAACGCGCTGCTAAAAGAAGAAAACGCGGTCCTGCGCAGTGAGAACAGCCGCCTTTTGGAGCAGAGTTACGAGCTGGAACGGCTGCGCGATCTGCTGGAGCTGGCGGATGAATATTCGCAGTACACGATGACGGCGGCGCGGGTGATCCAGAAAGACAGCGGCAACTGGTATCATAGCTTCCTGATTGACAAGGGAACGGCCGACGGGCTGCAGGTAGGCTGCAACGTGCTGGCCGGCGGCGCGGAGGGCGGTCTGGTGGGAATCGTGACCTCCGTAGGGGAGAACTACGCCCGTGTCCGGGCGATCATAGACGATACAAGCCGGGTGGGCGGCATGCTTTTAAGCGATGAGACAGGGACCTCCTGCGTGGTTTCCGGAGATCTGGAACTGATGAATGAGGAGGAATGCCTGCGTCTGAATTACATTGACAAAGACGTGGAGGTGGAGGACGGAATGCGGATCCTGACCTCCAATCTGAGCAGCGATTATCTGCCGGGCATTTTGATCGGCTATGCCCGCGATGTGGCGGTGGACAGCAGCAATCTGCAGCAGGCCGGATACTTAACGCCGGCCGTGCGGTTTGACAGCCTGCGGGAGGTTGTGGTGATTCTCGATTTGAAGGTGAAGGAAGAGACAGGCGGGGAGTAATTGCGTATGAAGGGAATTCTATCAAGAATCGTGGTGACGGGGCTTTTGATCCTGGCCGCCTTCCTGCTCCAGAATAATATATTTGCGGCGGTTCTTTTGATCCGTACCACGCCGAACCTTTTGCTGTTGGTGACGGTGACCTTCGGGCTGCTGCACGGCAAGCTGACCGGCCTGGCGGTGGGATTTTTTGCCGGGCTTTTGATGGACATGTTCGGCGGGACGCTTTTAGGGCAGTACGCGCTGATTTTAAGCGTACTTGGATACGTCTGCGGATTCTTTACGCCCTACTTTTTTCTCGAATATGTCACGCTGCCGATGGGAGTATGCGCCGTCTGCGAGCTGATTTATGGATTTTATGTGTATGTGACCGGCTTTCTGCTGCGGGGACGGCTGAATCTGCCGTACTATTTCAAGACGATCATCCTGCCGGAGACGATTTATACGGTGGTGCTTTTGGTCGTCGTGTACCGTTTTCTGATGTTTGTAAACCGCAAGCTGGATGAAGCTGCAAAAAGAAGGAGTGCCGAGAAGTTTGATTAGGGATTTTTGGGAAATATTTCGATATGGCGTGAAAAAGGTGGTGACGTCCCGGATCACGCCCCTGCTTCTGATCTTCGGCGTGATGTTTGGCCTGCTGGTGCTGAAGCTGTTTGAGCTGCAGGTACTGCAGGGGGCCGATTATCAGGAGGAATACCTGGAAAATACCAGGCGGGAGATCTATACGCCGGCGACCCGCGGAAATATCTATGACCGCAACGGCGTACCGCTGGCATACAACGAGCTGACGTATGCGGTAACCGTGACGGATACGGGCGATTATCCGACCGGGTATGAGAAAAACAAGATGCTTCTGCGCCTGCTGCGGCTTTTGTCCAACTACGAGGCAACGTTGGTGAGCGATATCCCGCTCGCGCTGCAGCGGGACGGGAGCGTGGTCTTTACGACTTCGTCGGAGCCCCGGCACCGGTCCTTTCTGCGGGATTTTTACCGCCTGAGTTCGGCCGACGAGCTGGACACCTATGACGAGGACGGGACGCTTATAAACCGCAGCAATATTACGGCCGAAGAGGTGTACGAGGAATATATAAGCCGCTACGGAATCGGCCAGAACAGCCGCAATGAAAAGGACGGCACCTACGAATTTACAAAAGAAGAGGGACTGCAGCTGATCAATCTGCGCTACGCGATGGCCAGCAGCGCATTTCGCCAGTATGAAGCGGTTACGCTGGCAACCGGCCTGGGGACCGAAGCGATGATGGCGGTGGAGGAACGCGCGGCGGAGCTGCGGGGAGTCCATATTGAGGAGCGTACCCTGCGGATTTACAACGACGCCTATGAGTTTGCCCATATTCTCGGCTACACGGGCAAGGCCTCCAACGAGGATTTGGAAACGCTGCAGGCCATGGCGGAGGAAGCCGGGGTGGCAAGGGAGCGTTCCTATGCGCTGGGCGATGTCGTGGGAAAGGCCGGCATCGAAGAGTATATGGAGCTGGAACTGGCCGGAACCAAGGGATATTCGGAAATCTATGTGGACAACGTGGGCCGGATTGTAGAGACGGCAAGCAGCACCGATTCCATTGCCGGCAACGACGTATATCTGAGCATCGACCGCGACCTGCAGGTGGGCATTTATCATCTGGCGGAACAGATGGTGGCCGGAATTTTGGTGGATCGCATCTCTACGATTGAGCCGGACGATCCCAGCATGTCGTTAAAAGATGAGACGCCGATTAAAATGGTGTACTATCAGCTGATCGGCAATAACATCCTGTCGATGGCGGATTTTTACCGCGAGGACGCTTCCGAGGTGGAGAGAGCAATCTATGCCAAGATGGAATCCGAGCGCAGTATGGTCATGAGTGAAATCCGCTATGAGCTGACACGGGACGATCCCCGCAGTTACAACGATATGGATGAAAACAACCAGATTTATATGAGTTATATCATGACTTTGCTGCGGGAGGGCGGCTATGTGCTGCCGGACCAGGTGGATACCTCGGATGAACTCTACAAAGCCTGGAGCGAAGGAAACATCAGTCTTAAGGAATATCTGTACCATGCCATCAGCATGAACTGGATCGACACCTCGAAGTTAGAGATGCCGGAGCGCTATCCGACCGCGGAGCGGATCTACGATACGATGCTGGACAAGGTAATGGAAATCCTGGAGACAAATTCCGATTTCTGCAAAAAGATTTACCAGATCCTGATTTACAACGGCACGATTTCCGGGCAGGAGCTTTGTCTTTCGCTGTTTGAGCAGGGTGTGCTGGAACAGAACGAGGAGGATATGGCAAAGCTGCGGGAGGGCGGCGCCGGTACGGCGTATTCGTTCCTGATTGATAAGATTAAGCGACTGGAAATCACACCGGGCGAACTGGCGCTGATGCCCTGCGCCTGTTCGGTGATCCTGACCGATCTGGATACGGGAGAAGTGCTGGCGATGGTTTCCTATCCGAGTTACGATATCAACCGTCTGTCCGGTACGGTAGAAGCCGCCTACTACAGCCAATTGCGGGAGGACGCGGCTACCCCGCTCTACAATACGGCGACCCAGGTGCTGCGGGCGCCCGGATCGGTATTTAAGATGATTACGGCGGCCGCCGGCCTGGAGGAAGGCGTGATTTCGGAAGCGGAACTGATTAACGATACGGGTACGTATTCTCAGTTTGACAACCAGTTTCAGCTGCGCTGCTGGAATACGCGGGGCCATGGCCCTCTGAATGTGGTAGGGGCCCTGGGCTGGTCATGCAACTATTTCTTCTGTGAGACGGGATATCGTCTGTCATTAGATGAAAACGGCAATTACAGTTCGGCTGTCGGCTTGAGCCGCCTGAAAAAATATGCGGATTTGTTTGGCTTTAATTCGACCTCGGGGATTGAGATTTATGAGAGCGAACCGAGCTTTTCCAATGAAAACCCGATTCCCTCTGCGATCGGCCAGGGTTCGCATGCCTTTGCGAACGTTCATCTGGCCCGCTATCTGGCAGCGATCGCGACCAAAGGAAAGATGTTCCGTCTGACACTCCTTGACCGTCTGACCGATTCGACCGGCAATGTAATCCGCCGGCATGAACCGGAGGTGGAGTATGAGATTGACTTTGAGGAGAGGACCTGGGAGCTTCTGTGGGACGGTATGTACAGTGTGGTTACAAATGGCGGCGTGGCGGATCCCTTCCGGGAGTGCGCGGTGTCATTAGCCGGCAAGACCGGGACGGCGCAGGAGGCGACCAACCGGCCGAACCATGCGCGTTTTGTGGGATTTGCTCCGTATGAGGACCCGGAGATCGGCATCACAATCACGATTCCGAACGGCTATACCGGTACGAATGCGGCGATTCTGGCCAATGATGTATTGAATTTTTACTTTGGAAAAACCAGCCTGGAAACGATCTTAAACGACAGCGTGGCGATCGAATCTTACGGCGGCGGGGCCAACGACTGATTGAATTCACTGGAGGAGGATGTGCTATGAGCCAGACCGTTGTGATTAAAGGAAACCGCTACGGGATCTGCGTATATCTGGATCCCAAGGCGGATTTTGAGACGCTTCTGAAAGAAGTGGCGGCCAAATTCCGGGAATCTGCCAAATTTTTTAAAAATGCCCGTATGGCACTGTCGTTTGAGGGGAAACATCTGGATAACGAACAGCAGCGTGAGGTGGCGGATGTCATTGCTCAAAACAGCCAGGTAGAGATTTTGTGCATTTTAAGCAGGGACGAGAAAGAGGAAAAACGCTATCAGGCGGCCATCGAACAGAAGCTCAGACAGGAAAAGGCGAATGTCGGGCATTTCTATAAGGGGACTCTGCGTAGCGGCCAGGTATTGGAATCGGAAGGGAGCGTAGTCATTCTGGGAGATGTAAATCCCGGGGCCAAGGTAATGGCGGTTGGGAATATCATCGTGCTGGGAGCCTTGAAGGGAACGGCCTGCGCCGGTTTGACCGGCAGCCGGAGCAATTTTATCGCAGCGCTGGAGATGGAACCGATGCAGCTGCGCATCGCCGACGCTATCGGAAGAGGCAATGACGAGGTAGAACGAAAGAACCGCAGAAAGACTCCGCCCAGGCCGATGATCGCCTTTTGCGGGGAAGAAGGAATCTACGTCGAGGAGCTGTCCCGGGATGTTTTGCATGACATTTCGCTGGGATAGAAAAAATACATAATTTGGGAGACGATATTCTGGGACGATTTTTGAAATTGTACTGGAAAAAAATACGGATATCATGTAAGATAATAATAAGTATGTGGAAATCGGGAGGAAACATGGATGAGTGAAGTGATTGTAATCACATCCGGCAAAGGCGGCGTAGGAAAGACGACGACGACGGCGAACGTAGGGACCGGCCTGGCCAAGTTGGGCCATTCGGTGGTATTGATTGATACGGATATCGGGCTTCGCAACCTTGACGTGGTGATGGGGCTGGAGAATCGGATTGTATATAATTTGGTAGACGTGGTGGAGGGGAACTGCCGCTTGAAGCAGGCCCTGATTAAGGACAAGCGCTACAACAACCTGTTTTTGCTGCCGTCCGCACAGACCCGGGATAAGACCAGCGTTTCGCCGGAGCAGATGAAGAAGCTGACCGACGAATTGAAGGAGGAGTTTGATTACATTATCCTCGATTGCCCGGCCGGGATCGAGCAGGGCTTTAAGAATGCAATCTCCGGGGCGGACCGCGCCCTGGTGGTGACAACTCCCGAGGTGGCGGCGATCCGTGACGCGGACCGCATCATCGGCCTTTTGGAGGCCAACAATGTCAAACGCACGGATTTGATTGTCAATCGTCTGCGTATGGACATGGTCAAGCGGGGCGACATGATGTCCACCGAAGATGTGGTGGATATTTTGGCGATCAATCTGATCGGCGTGGTTCCGGATGACGAGCATATCGTGGTAGCTACCAATCAGGGCGAGCCGCTTGTGGGAGACGATTCCCTGGCGGGCCGCGCCTATATGAATATCTGTCACCGAATCCTGGGGGAGGAGATTCCGCTGCTGGATTTAAACGTTACGGACGGTTTCTGGAAAAAATTGGGAAACCTCTTCCGGAAAAATTAAGGAGGCGGCGCCATGGGTTTATTCGATTTATTTAGGAAGAATACCAATTCAGGCACGGTAGCCAAGGACCGTTTAAAACTGGTGCTGGTGTCCGACCGGGCCGGGTGCTCGCCGGAGATTATGGAAGCTTTGAAGAACGATATCATCAAGGTGATATCGAAATATATGGAGATCGATACGGATAATCTGAATATCCAGATTACCCAGACGGAGTCGGAGACAAACAATGGATATGTCCCGGCCCTGTGCGCGAATATTCCGATTAAAGACGTCATCAAGTCCGGCGCCCGCGAGAGGGCTTAGAGACAGCCGGAGAGGAACAGACAGAAACGAAGTAAGGCGGTTGCATGTTTAAATTTAAAGAATATAAGCTTCGGTATTTTGATTTCAGACTGATGCTGTATGTGCTTTTGCTGGCTTTTGCCGGTGTGATTTTTATCAAAAGCGCGACAATGAATACGGAGGGCGATTCCGTGACCAAGCAGATCATGGGAATCGGAATCGGTACGGTGTGTATGCTCTTTTTGACCATGGTGGATTATCATTTTTGGCTGAAACTATGGCCGATTGTATACGCGGTCTGCATTGCCCTGCTGGCGGCGGTCCTTGTAATGGGGTGGAGCAACAAAGAAGCGACCCGCTGGATTCAGCTGCCGGTGATCGGCTCGGTCCAGCCGTCGGAATTTACCAAGATTGGCCTGATTATAACTTTGTCGGGTTATTTTTACCGTTTCCGCAATCGGATCAGCTCTTTGCCGGTCGTGATGGGGGCGGCGGGGCTTTTTGGGGGAATTGCCTTTTTGATTTTTAAGGAGCCGGATTTATCGACTACGCTGGTGACCGTGTTCATTTTCATTGTGATGATCTATGTGGCGGGGATCAGTTATAAATGGATTCTGGGCGCAATCGGGGCCTGTGTGCCGGTTGTGGGCGTACTGCTCTATATTTTGCAGCAGCCTGACCAGACGGTCATCCGTGGGTGGCAGTTAAGCCGCATTACGGATTGGCTGAACCCGGAGACGGCTTCGCTCGACAGAACGCGTCAGGTCCGTTACTCCGTACAGGCAATCGCATCCGGCCAGCTGCACGGCAAGGGGCTTTTTAACACAACGCTGGAATCGGTAAAAAACGGAAACTTTTTATCCGAGGAGGACTGTGATTTCATTTTTGCCGTGATCGGCGAAGAAACCGGCTTTGTCGGCAGCGTGCTGGTGATCGGCCTGCTGGCGCTGGTGGTAGTAGAATGTATGTGGCTGGCAATTCGCGCGCGCGATCTGGCCGGCCGGTTGATTTGTGTGGGCGTCGGAGGACTGGTAGCCTTTCAGTCCTTTGTAAATATTGGCGTGGCGACCTGGCTTTTGCCGAATACGGGGCTGCCGCTGCCGTTTATAAGCGCAGGTTTGAGTTCCTTGTTAAGTTTAATGCTGGGTATGGGGCTGGTATTGAATGTGGGGCTGCAACGAAAACGAGAAGAAACGTAGGGAGGGTTTTACAATGAAAGTAGGATTGATTGCTCACGATACGAAAAAGAAACTGATGCAGAATTTTTGCATTGCGTACTGCGCGATTCTGACAAAGCATGAGCTTTATGCGACCGGCACGACCGGGCGTCTGATTGAGGAGGCAACCAACTTAAACGTATACAAATTCCTGGCCGGCCATTTGGGCGGGGAGCAGCAGATGGCGGCAGCGATCGAGCAAAACGAGATCGATCTGGTGATTTTCCTGCGCGATCCGCAGACGTCGAAATCGCATGAGCCGGATGTGTTTAAGGTGGCGACGCTGTGCGATATTCACAACATCCCGATCGCCACCAATCTGGCGACGGGGGAGCTTTTGGTGAAAGCGCTGGAGCGCGGCGATTTGGAGTGGCGTGACATGTACCGATAGGAGGACCAAAGATGAAAGCTGGCAGGAAAAAGAGCGGCCTGGCCGCAATCGGTAAGCTTTTGGTCGTCCTGCTGACGATTACGGCGGCAGCGCTTGTATATCTGCTGTTTCAGGAGGACGGAGATACTTTTTTAAAAGCCTATCAACCGGAGGACCAGGCGGCCAATATTTCCCGCAGCTTTCAGATTGATTCGGAGCTGTTTGCCTCGGATTTGTGCGTCGTCATGGATCAGACGCCGCCGGCCGACCCGCTGGAGACGGGGGCGGCTCTGATCTGCAATTTTACGGACGGCGAGGTCATCTATAATCAAAGCGCCTTTGACCGCCTGTATCCGGCCAGCATTACGAAGGTGATGACTTATCTGGTGGCGGCCGGCCGGGTGGACTGGGATGAGACGGTCACGGTTACGGATACGATGCTTGATTTGGATCCGGCTTCTTCGGTGGCGGGTCTGAAGGCCGGAGATATCATAGCGATGAAGGATCTTTTCTACGGGCTTTTGATGGTATCCGGCAACGACGCGGCGCAGGCGATTGCCCTGCACGTATGCGGAACGGAGGAGGAATTCGCGGAACTGATGAATGAAACGGCCCGTTCTCTGGGAGCAACAGGGACGCATTTTGTCAATGCGCATGGTCTGACGGACGAGCAGCACTACACGACTGCTTATGATATTTATCTGATTTTTCGGGAAGCGTTAAAGGACAGCCGATTTGTGGAGATCCTTTCCACGCCCCTGCATACGGCGTACTATACCGGAGCCGGCGGAAGCCAGGTGGAAAAGACCTGGAGCGCGGGACAGCTGTACGCGACCGGAGAGGTGACCGCGCCGGGGGGCTTTACCGTGATCGGCGGAAAGACCGGTACGACCTCGGCGGCCAAAAATTGTATGGTGCTTTACAGCAAGGACGGCGCCGGTAAGGAATATATCTCGGTTGTATTGAAGGCGCCGGGACGGGAAGCTCTTTATGAGAACCTTAATGCATTATTTTCAAAAAGTACGAATTAAGCATTGAATAAACCGCCGTTATGTACTATAATAAAATCGTCTAATAGAACTGCTTGCGGTTGCGGTTGACACGACGAAACGTGAAGGAGGAAAGCAATATGGTTCAGATTATTGCAGGAAAAAAGGGGAAAGGAAAGACAAAATATCTGCTTGCGGGAGCCAATGAAGCCATTGATAAGGCAACAGGCTCAATTGTTTACATAGACAAAAATGGCAAGCACATGTACGAGCTGAGTAACAAAGTTCGTCTCATCAATGTCGCGGAATTTCCGATTCGCTCTTATAACGCTTTTATAGGTTTTATCTGTGGTATTATTTCCCAGGATCATGATATTGAAGTTATTTATCTCGATAGTTTTCTGACAGTGGCCCATCTGGAGGAGGCCGAGGATTTGACCCAGGCGATCGACGATTTTGAAAAGCTGGGTGAGAAATACGGGATTCGTTTTGTCCTGAGTATTTCCAGAGATCCTCATATGCTGCCGGCTAATGCAGTAGACAAGGTTACGATTGGTTTGTAAGAATTGCCGGATTGTTATTTAAAGCGGGAATACGTTGGGGCCTTTGGCATAGCTCAAAGGCCCTTGTTGTATTATGACAGGCCCGCAAGGGGCTGCCGGACAATCGCGGAGACGGTTTATTCACCTACGGAACTGACCCGGCCGAACATACTGATTACATAGAGGCCGGCAATGCCGACCACAGCATAGACGATGCGGGAGATGGTGGTCATTTCACCGAATAAAAAAGTTACCAGATTAAACCGGAAAAAACCGACCAGCCCCCAGTTGACAGCGCCTATGATGACCAGCGCAAGAATAAAATAATCGAGGCCTTTTGAGTTCATAATATACCTCCTTTGAAATTTTTAGTGTTAGTATGCGGGGATTGTGGGAAAAATATGTGTAGAGAGGGAAGAGAATGGATAATGAATTACGGTTTGCGATACTGATAGATGCGGATAATGTATCCGATAAGTATATTAAGATCATTTTAGATGAAACAGCCAACAACGGGATTGTCACCTATAAACGGATTTACGGGGACTGGACAACGCCGCGCCTGGCTTCCTGGAAAAATATTCTGCTGGAAAATTCGATTATTCCGATCCAGCAGTACGGATATACCTCGGGAAAGAATTCGACCGATGCGGCGATGATTATCGACGCGATGGATATTCTGTATTCGGAGACAGTGGACGGATTCTGCATTGTTTCTTCGGACAGCGACTTTACGCGGCTGGCGGCGCGGCTGCGGGAAGCGGGGATGCAGGTAATCGGAATGGGCGAGGAAAAGACGCCCAAGCCCTTTATTTCGGCCTGCAATCAGTTTAAATACCTGGATTTGCTGTATTCGGCGCAGCAAAAGGAGGAGAAGGAGCAGGAACAGCAGGAAAAGGAGGAGAAAGACAACCGGGAGAAGAGCGCTCTTTCCGGAAAAGCGTCCGCAAAGTCCGATCCGGCCCTCTTAAAAACGCAGAACGCGAAGATGAAGGATGTAAAAAATGTGCGCCGCATCATCAACGCGATCATCAACAAGTTTTCGGACGAGGACGGCTGGCTCTCGACCGGCAAGCTGGGAGATCAGCTGTCTAAGCGGATGCCGGAGTTTGACGTGCGCAATTACGGATTTTCCAAGCTGACGCCCTTCATTAAATCCCTGGGCGATTATGAGCTGCAGAAAATTCCGGTGGGTGGGCAGAAACAGATTTATGTGCGGCTGAAGGAGAAAAAAAGCGGGAAATAGCGTATGCGGAAATTTAAGATTCAGACTTACACAATTCGGACCTCGAAGATCGATCATCCCTTTACATTCGTCGTTTTTTCGGATTTGCACGGCTGTGAATACGGGAAAAAACAACAAGGGCTTTTGGATCTCTTGCCGCGTCTGTGTCCGGACGCGGTGTGGATGACCGGGGATATGAGCGATATCCGCGGTTCGGAGGAGCCGTTTTGGGATTTGATTGCGGGAGCCGTCAAGCAGGCCCCTTGCTACTATGTAACGGGGAACCATGAGTATCACGGGCACTGCAAAAGCAGCTTTCGTTATTCTCCAAAGGAGATCCGGCAAAGGAAGGACAGTCTGCGGGAGCAGGGAGTCCATGTGCTGGAGGGAGAAAAACAGATTCTGGCCGGCAGCAACAGCCGGATCGCCGTTATGGGAATCGATGACCTGTTTGTCGGGCGCAAACAATGGGATCAACAGTATCAGCGCTGCTGCCGGGAGACGGATCAGCAGCAGTATACGGTCCTTTTGAGCCATCGACCGGAACCGGCCGGCGCTTACCGATATTTTCCGGGCGACTTGGTGGTCTGCGGCCATGCGCACGGCGGACAGTGGCGTTTGCCGGGAATACGGGGCGGTGTATATGCGCCGGGACAGGGGCTGTTTCCCCGCTACGCCGGCGGACTCTATGAGAGAGGGACAGCCCATCTGCTGGTCAGCTGCGGCCTGTGCTATCGATACCCGCGTATTCCGCGGTTTGGCAACCCGCCGGAGGTGGTCGTGCTGCGGCTGGAGCCGGAAGAGGAGTCCTGAGAACATGGACAGGAATAAGGAAACACCGCAAGGGTGTACCTTTATGTCCTGAGAATACGGACAGAAACAAGGAAACACCGCAAGGGTGTACCTTTATGTCCTGAGAATATGGACAGGAATAAGGAAAGGATAAATAAAAGAATGGACAGGCGGAATGCAGAAGAGAAGCAGGGGCGGGAAAAAAAGGGTTTGACAGAAAAGGGCTTGGAGGCGGCGGAGGCATTACTGACGCAGATTGCGGATTCGACGTCTCCTTTTATGGCGGTCGAGTACGTAAAACGCGAATTGACGGCAGCTGGCTTCCGGTCGTTGGCATTGAACGAGGAGTGGCAGCTGCGGGCCGGCGGCCGTTATTTTGTACCGGCGTATGACCGCACGCTGTTTGCGTTTACGGTGGGGGAGGAGACGGGGACTCGTACAAGGCTGCGCATTGCGGCGGCTCATACGGATTTTCCGTGCTTTAAGATCAAGCCTTTGCCGGAGATTACGGCGTTGGGCTGTCGGAAGCTGAATGTGGAGCCGTATGGCGGCATGATCCGTAGTACCTGGATGGACCGTCCGCTGTCGATTTCCGGAAAAGCGGCGCTTCGTACAGACGATCCGTTTGCGCCCAAAAGCGTCCTTGTGGATTTCAGGCGGCCGGTGTGCACAATTCCGAATTTGGCAATCCACATGAACCGAAAGGTCAACGACGGCGTGTCTTTGGATCCGCAGAAGGATTTGCTGCCGCTGGCAGATTTGTCCGACGGCGAAACGACGGAATCGTTTTTCCTGCAGGAGATGGCAGGGGAAATCGGCTGTGCGCCGGAGGACATCCTGGAATATGAGATGTTTTTGTACCAGTGGGAAGCGGGGACTTTAGCCGGTTTTGGCAATACTTTGTTGTCGAGTCCGCGTCTGGACAATATTACGTCGTTGCGGGCCTGTGTGCAGGGGCTTTTGCAGGGAAAGCGCCGGGAAGGACTCAACCTGATCGCCTTGTTTGATAACGAAGAAGTGGGCAGCCACTCTAAGCAGGGAGCGGCTTCGGCACTGCTTCCCTTTGTGCTGGAGCGGATTTACCAGGCGTTTGGAAGTTCCAGAGAACAGCTGCTGACGGATCTGCCGGACGGATTTTTCCTGTCGCTGGATGTGGCGCACGCGGCGCATCCGAATGTGCCGGAGAAGGCGGATATCGTCAACCGGCCGGTCCTGGGCGGCGGCGTAACCTTAAAATTGAGCGCTTCCCAGAGTTATGCAAATGACTGCGAAGCAGCGGCAGCGGTTCAGTCGCTGTGCGAGAGGGCCGGCATCCCGTATCAGCGGTTTGTAAACCGTTCGGACATGCGGGGCGGCGGGACCCTGGGGTCGATCGCTTCCGCGGGGCTGCCGATGCGGACCATGGATGCAGGGATTTCCATACTGGCGATGCATTCGGCCCGGGAACTGATGGCCGCCCGCGATCAGCTGGCGCTGGAGCGTCTGGTGCAGGCACTGTTTTCCTAACACGGTCCGAATACGGGAGACAACTGTAAAAAAGATATTATGAAGAGAAGGCTTTAAAAAGTTTGCTTGCTGTGCCGCAGAAGCGGCGTATGCGGGTAAAAAAGGCTGACGTGAAACCGGGCTTTCCGGGTTTGCGGCAGCCTTTTCTTAAATATTTCTTCATAATTTCTATTGAATATTTTTCTTGACATATAATATTATATGATATATAGTATTAAACATAAAACAATATTACACAAAGAAACAATATTATAGGAGTCCAAAAAGATGCAGTTGGCAGGAGAGAGGTTCAGCCGGCAAAAGGTTCTTTTGCCGACTGCGAACAGAAGCAGGATAGGAGATGATGAAATGGTATTTAACACAGGCGCAGCTTTGCTGGATGCAATCGTGCTGGCCGTCGTATCCACAGAAACGGAAGGAACTTATGGCTATAAGATCACGCAGGATGTACGCAAGGCCTTGGATGTATCCGAATCAACCTTGTATCCGGTGTTGAGACGGCTGCAAAAAGAAACCTATCTGGAGGTATACGATATGGAGTTTGGCGGACGGAACCGCCGCTACTACAAAGTAACCGGCTCCGGGCGGGAGAAGCTTCTGGAATATTGCAATGAATGGAACGAATATTCCGGTAAGATATCGAACATATTTGCAGAGGTGGAGAGATGAATAGATTAGAGTTTATGAAGGAGCTGGCAAAACTGTTGGAAGATTTGCCCAAAGAAGAAAAGATCGAGGTGCTGAAATATTATAACGGGTATTTTGACGACGCCGGAAAGGAGCAGGAAGCGGCGATTATTGAAGAGCTGGGAAGCCCGGCAAAGGTAGCTGCCTCGGTAAAGGCCGGGATGGATGAAAATCTGGCCGAACATATGGAATTTACGGAAAAAGGCGTGGACGATGAAAAGACAGTCCATGAGTATGAAGAGAGCCGCGGCCAGTATGCGGGAAGCGAATCTTCTGACAGCAGCCAGAGCGGGAGCAGCCGCAGCGGCGGATATTATGAAGAACATTCTTCCTCAGGATACGGTCAGAGTTTTGATCAATACGGTCATGGAGAGAGGGAATATGACAAAGATTCCCGCCGCCATTCTCCGTACAGGGATCAAGACGGCAATGGCTGGCGGACGATCGCAATCGTGATGATAATCATTATTACCTTTCCGGTTTGGATCGGACTGCTCGGCGGAATGATCGGTCTGGCCGGCGGACTGTTTGGCGGGCTGATTGGCATATGCGGTGCGGCAATCGGTTCGACGGTGGGTGTCCTAGGCGCGGCGATCGGATGTCTTGTCCATGGATTTGCCCAGCTGTTTGTATCGCCGTTAGAAGGGATGATGTCCGTCTCGATGGGGATTTTGCTGATGGGGATCGGACTTTTGCTGTGGCTTTTGTGCAGCTGGGTGCTGCGTATGGTCTTTGGCCGCCTGTTTCCGGGAGCGTTTCGGCTCATAGGCCGTGTTTTTAGCTGGATCGGCGGACTGTTTGGGAGGATAAGAGCATGAAAAAAGGGACAAAAACCGTACTGATTACGGCGATCGTGATGATTTTGACCGGCGGTATCATGAGCACTATCTGTCTGGTCCTGGGAGCGAACTGGAACGATACGGGCCTGTTCCACCGCTGGGGCTTTAGAAGCTCAAATTATGAGGAGGGCCGAATCGATGCGGTGCAGGAGCAGGCGTATGCCGGAGAGGCGACAGGAGTTCTGGAGGGAACAGGGATGCGGGAGGACTCCAATGCAGCGCATTATGAGGAAGCGGACGGCGATTTCCTTTGGTGGAGTTGGACAGAGGGCATTGACAGCCTGGACTTATCGGTGGATGTCGGCGAGATGATTGTACAGCAGGGAAGCGAGTTCCGGGTGGAAGTGGAATATCCTCGTGACAAATTCCGCTGCGAAGTAAAAGACGGTACTTTGATCGTCGATGAGGACGATTGGAATATGACATGGGGATTTTTTCAGGGGGAGCATCCGGTTATTTGGGTGACAATTCCCGAGGACTGGTCGTTTGAGAAGGTAAAGTGCGATGTGGGCGCCGGCAGCATGGAGGTCTGCCAGCTTATGGCAAACACGCTGGAGATCGACGTCGACGCCGGCAGCTTTACGGCAGAAGGGATCGTGGCAAAGGAAAAGATGAGCCTTGATGTGGATGCAGGCTCGGCTGACATTTTCGGCGGCGTTTGCCAGGGAAAGCTGAGCGCCGATGTAGATGCCGGGAGCGCGTATCTGGAGAGTTTTGAGGGCAAGACGGCGAGTTTTGATGTAGATGCCGGATCGCTTGACTACAGCGGTATATTGGAGGGAGATTGGAAAGCGGACTGCGATGTGGGCAGCATTACAATGGTGCTCAGTGCTGAGGAAGCCGACTATAACTACCTGATTGAAAGCGATATGGGCGGCGTTGCGATTGGCGGAAAGAGCTTTTCGGGAATATCGGATCATTCTAAAGTAGAAAACAAAGCTTCCTGGACCGCTTCGATTGACTGCGATATGGGAAGCGTAGAAGTAAGCTTTGAGTGACCGGGCTTGTGCGGACGCAGCCCAGACAAGGCGTGACGATTGAGAGCGGACAGATGAGAGGAGTTTGAAAATGGAAACAAGAAAATTATACAGAAAAAAGAGGGAAGCGATGATCTGCGGCGTATGCGCGGGGATCGGCGATTATATTGGGCTCGATCCGACGGTGATCCGTCTGGTATGGGCGCTTCTGGGCTGTACGTTTATCGGGATTATCCTTTACTTTGTGGCGGCAGTCATTATTCCCAGCGATCCGTATGAGTATTAAGGAATGAATTTGGATTTTGCGGCAATACTTCAAGGGGTAGCTTTCTGTTCCGGGATTACGGACAGAGGGAATGAAACGTCACAAGGGTGTGACACGGAAAGGAGTATTGCCATGAAACCGAAAAAAGAAAAAAAGATCGACCTGGAGAATCTGACGCCGGAGGAATCGCTGAAGCTGGAGATTGCCGCCGAGATCGGCGTATACGATAAGGTTTTGGAAAGCGGCTGGCGCTCTCTGACTGCCAAGGAGTCCGGTCGAATCGGCGGGATGATGACGCGCCGGAAGAAGGCGGCGGAGAAGGCCGCGTCTGCGGCAAAAGCGGCAGACGGGAGTGAATAGGCTCGCGGCCGGAGATTTTTGAGGAAGAAGATTCGGCAGAAAAATATTTTGGGATTTTGAATAGGAGGCAGGAATTCGGTTATACTATAATCAGATACAAAAGATGAGAATACTTATCCTCCCCTTTAATAGATGGGCCCGCGGCGGTGGCGTCGCGGGCTCGTTTTTTGAGCGGAAAAGGGCTGGTTTTTCCAGTGCTTTCAAGGATTTCGGCCATGAAAGCATATGGGCGGTTGTTTCAAAAAGTGAACGGGATTGGATGTCGTCAGCGCGTCGTCAAAGGAGGCAATGTCGTCAGAACGTCGTCAAAAAATCAGAGGCTGACGGCGGCATCGATGGCGTCTTTCGGCTTTTCCATATCCTCTAGAATATGGCTGTAGACCTTTAAAACCATCTTCTCCGTATCGCCCAGAAGCCGGGCAATTTTTTTTGTGCTGATGTTCCGCTGTGTGACCATCTGATAGCAGAGCGACGTGCAGTAGTTGTGCCGAAATATATGAGCGGTCAAATCTTCAAACCCTGCTTCGTTCCAGTTTACCACGCGGAGCTGGTTCTCTCTAAGCTGAGACAGGTAGGAGTTCTTCATTTTCTTTACGATGCTGTGCCACATCCGGCAATAGGCGTTCAGATCCATAAGGCTGCCGTCCCTTTTGCAGAACAGAAGGGTTTGCTCGGACAGGTTTAATGTGTTGGTATATGTTTTTAATTCCTGTACAAGCCAGTCCGGGATCGGGTTTGTACGGTAGCTGTTTTTCGTTTTGGGGCTGGATATATACGGCTTTCCTTTGTCAAAAGCCAGGGCCTTGTCGATCTTTATGGTTTTATCCTTAAAAGAAATATCAAATACAGTGAGGGCCAGCGCTTCTCCGCAGCGGAAGCCGGTTCCGTACAGCAGCAAGGAAAACATTTTTTCCCGCGGCGTAAAATTGGCAGCCTTTAGGGCATCCTTTTCCGGCTGGGTCAAGGGGCGTTTTTCTGCCGGAGTATAAGGAGGGATCGTAAGGCCGTCAAAAATGTCCAGGCTGCTTCCGCGAGGCAGAAGGCGGTCTTTTTCTGCGGCGCGGACGATTTGCTTGCAGGTCATAACGATCTGTTTGCAGGTCTGGGGCTTGCCGATATTATTGTTGATTAGGAGTTGTACCATGGAATGGTTAAACAGGTCGAAGGTGTCCGTATAGGTGCCATCCCAGACAGTGGTTCCCCACCGGCCGTCGGCCCGTTTTTTGTACTTCGCTTTTGCCATAGCATATCCTCCGTTTCTTGCGACGTCGCAATTTTTTGGCGCAAAAAAATGCGCAGTTGACTAGGGCTGCGCTTTGGTGGTATACTATGGGGTGTTCAAAGACATGGTATACGGGGCGCTGCCCAGTGTATCTATCAAAGCCGGTTCCTGTTCCAGCAGGGGCCGGTTTTTCTCCTAGTTTAAAAGTTCCGAAACAGTAATCTGCAGGTCGCCATAGATACCTACGGTTATTGGCTGGTCAAAGGAATAGATCGTAGGGGCGGCATCTTCTTCGTAGTGATATACAGTGGTGCGTTCCTTGGCAGGATCAACAATCCAGTATTCGCGGACGCCGGCATCCATATAAAGTCCCATTTTTTTACTGTAGTCCATCCGGCGGCTGCTGGGGGATACGATCTCGATGATGAAATCCGGAGCCCCTTCGCATCCGCGGTCAGAGAGTTTGTTCTTATTACATATGACGCTGATATCCGGCTCAACGTAGGCATCATCGTCAGCAAATAGAGTTACGGCAAATGGGGCAGGATAAACATGGCAGTCACCTTTTTTATCATCAATGTGCAGTCCGATGGTTTTTGTAAGTTGGGCAATTAGCCTTTGATGGATCCGGCTGGGCGGAGCCATCATGTACATCTGGCCATCGATCAGCTCGGCGCGCTGGCCGTCGGGCAGGGCGTAGATATCTTCTATGGTGCAGGCTGTTTCTCTGGGTAGGGACATAGTAATCCTCCTTATTTTTTGAATAGATCAGAATGTGTTCCGGTTCTGTCCAAATATAAATCATTGCCGTCAACTTCGTAAATTAGAAGCCAGTCAGGTTAGATATGGCATTCTCTGCGGCCGCTGTAATTACCAGTCAAATTGTGGTCGCGGTTCTTTTGAGGCAGGGGGGGCCGGGATAGCCAGCGTTGCAACAATATTTTTTAGCAGAGACATGTCCAAGCCTCTCTTTATACAGCTCTGGTAGTCTTTTTTAAATTGTCTTGAGTAGATAATGTTTAACATATTACTCCTCCAGACTAGCCCAAAGATCGTCCAGATTATTAAATTTTTGTCCGGAATGATTCTTTTTCAGTTCGTCGACTTCAGCAAAAGCAGCAATGGTTTCTTCGTTAGGGGTCTCGTCTGGAATTGCAGCGCCCTCTAAAAAGCTAAGGACGTAATACATCCGGCTATCAGGTATTCGATTTAAAAGTTGTACAGCTCTTTCTTTATTACTCATAACAGGGTTCCTTTCTTATAATTATTGTAACTGACTTAAAAGGACCACGGTCGGCTCCAATAACAAAGTGTCGCCGTCTATGGTGACATAGCTTCCATATTGTTGCTGATAGCCGGAAATGGCAGCATGGAGAAATTCTTCGGTGACGCCCAGTTTTTCGGCTATCTCGTAGGACTGCCGATATCCCTGCTTTAACAGACTGGCGATGCTGCGTAGATTGGCCAGTTCATTGCGAAGCGCTTTTCTTGTTATGTGCTCTTGCTTTGCACTGCTTATATTGCGCTGGTCGAGAATGTCGCCAACATTTATCCGGCTATGTATGATTTCCTCAGCAAGGACGCACGTCTTTTCGGCGGTTGTTTTCAGGGATTGGCTTAGCCCGATGCAATTGCCACAAATCAGTCCTTTGGCTCTTGATTCAAAGGGCAGATTTTCGACAACATGCAGTCTGATATCTTCAGCTACTTGTAACCAATATTCGTACTGTTCCATATCGATCACTTTCCTTTGTTTTGTAATCTCTTTAACAGTTCTATGTCCCGGTTCATTTTTTCCAGCTCTTCATCGTCGATCGGCGCGTCGTTGTGCGCGGCTTTGAGGACGAGGTAGTCCGGCTCTGGTTCCTGGATGATGGATTCCAAGTTGTCTGGCCGGGTGTACTTCTCGTCTAGCGTCAGGAGCCGCACCTGCTCCGTGGCGGCTTCTTTGCCGGTGGTGTTGAGTTGGTCGTAGTATTGGATGATTTTGGGGGGCTCTGCTTCGTCCCATCCCATAAGGGAGCCAGGGGAAACATGGAGAGCATTTGCAAAAGCTATAATTTTAGATTGAGGAAGGTCTATGGTGCCCTTTTCAATTTTTGCAATCATGCTTTTATCGGCATACCCCATTTTTTGAGCCAAATCTGATTGTGTCATGTTCATTTCAATTCGAAGATTTTTAATGTTTTCATATAGTTGTAACATAGCGATACCCCTTTCACACAGGAGCATACCACACAATTGAAAAAAATTCAACATTTTTAGTCAAATAGTTGATAGATATGCAACATGAGGGTATACTGATGGAGGTTGATTTAAATGCAACTATAAAGAAGGGGTACTGTGACTGATCTTGAAATGCTCAAAAAGAAGATCGAAGAAAGTGGTATGACAATGATTGCGATTTCGAAAAAGACGGGTATTGTAAGAGAGATCTTATATAACCGTTTAAAAGGAAAGGGGGAGTTTAATGCTTCTGAAATTGCCGTACTGACAAAGGTTTTATGTATGAGCAAAATGGAGAGAGATGCAATTTTTTTTGGCGAAAAGATTGAATATAATGCAACTGTTGTGTGAAGAAGGAGGTGAGAGAGATGGACGCAGAGAAACATTTACAAGAAAAAGAACGGCTAAACCGGGCATTGGATAGAAAACTTTCAGAAGCGGTTTCTGACTTAGAAGGCGTTATGAAAAAGTATAATCTTGAAGCAAGGCCCGGTATAGCGTTCGATTTGTTCCGGCACACAATAGAAGTACAGCACATGAAGAGATTTAACCTTCCAGAGTAGTGACTGTAATAGCAGGAACCAGCATCTTTGGTTCGTTGCGTTCGGAGTTCCATTTGAGGACGTGATAATTAAAATCAGCTAATCCTCCCATAGTATCTCTCAGCGCTTTCCAAGATGATTTATCCATTACCGTGCCACATTGTGGACATTTGGGTGGATTATCGTAGGAGCTGTTTTGAAAAGAAACTTAAAACATACATCCACAAGAGCAAGATATCATTGCCTTAGGGTACATTATAAGCTATCTCCTTTCTATGTACTCGGCGCTGCAACGCCTGTAAGGACAGTATAGGAGAAAATTCAGGAAAAGACAAGGGAATTTGCTGGCCGAAGATGCAGAGGCAGGATAGGGAGGAGGTGAGTTAAACGAAGAAAGAGGTTATTGTTGCAACAAACCATGAGCTTTCAAGAGATGAGAGAAAACGGTACGCAAAAGAGAATCCAGGAAAGTGGCTTTGTTTTAGGCTGCATGGCAGAATTTTTAGAAACATTAAAACCAAAGCAAAATTGTAATACCAAAATAGGATTTTTATTACAAAGTGGGTTTGCAGAGGCATCCCAATTAAGGTGTTGTGAATCATATTTAGAAACATTACCATCTTTATTAGG
>JAAWCS010000008.1 GCA_022793375.1 Lachnospiraceae bacterium | reverse complement strand
GGGAGCGTGTGCGAAGCACATGGTATAATATCATCAGATGTTATACCAGCGCCGATTCGCGTCCGAGCAAAGCGAGGACATTCCTTAGCGAATCGTGTGCATCCCCCGGAGGGAGCGTGTGCGAAGCACATGGTATAATAAAAATACACTGCATTTGACGAATGAAGAGCGGTGTGCTATACTGGACTACATATCTAAAATTGAATATGGAAAATTTATGAATAAAATATGAAAAGATAATAAAGCTGAGGTGGCTTATGCGATATGTTTTAAAGGGGGGCAACCCTCTGGTGGGAGAAGTCGTTATATCAGGAGCCAAAAATGCCGCATTAGGAATTCTGGCGGCGGCTGTGATGACAGATGAGACGGTTACGATTGAAAATCTTCCGGATGTTCGGGATATAAACGTATTGTTAGAAGCGATTCGTGAGGTCGGCGCGATTGTAGAGCGCCTGGACCGGCATACGGTGCGGATCAATGCAAGAAGCATTGGCTCGGTTACGGTGAATAACGAGTACATAAAGAGAATACGCGCGTCCTATTATCTGCTGGGGGCGCTGCTTGGAAAATATCGCAGGGCCAGCGTGGCTTTGCCGGGCGGATGTAATATCGGAAGCCGGCCGATCGATCAGCATCTGAAAGGTTTTCGCGCCCTGGGGGCGACGACGGTAGTCGAATACGGCATGGTCAATGCCGAGGCTGCCCGTCTGGCCGGCGGCCATGTCTATCTGGACGTGGTATCGGTAGGGGCGACGATCAATATCATGCTGGCGGCGGCTTTGGCCGACGGCAACACGATTATTGAAAATGCGGCCAAGGAGCCCCATGTGGTGGACGTGGCCAGTATGTTAAACAGCATGGGAGCCAATATCAAAGGCGCCGGTACGGACGTAATCCGGATTGCCGGCGTGAAGAAACTCCATGGAACGGAATATTCGATTATTCCGGATCAGATCGAAGCGGGGACTTATATGGTAGCGGCGGCGATCACCAAAGGGGACGTCACGGTGCGCAATGTGATCCCCAAGCATCTGGAGGCGATTACCTCCAAACTGATGGAGATGGGCTGCGAGGTGTCGGAGTCTGACGACGCGCTGCGGGTGGTTGCCAAGAACCGTATGAACCACACAAAGGTCAAGACACTGCCGTATCCGGGTTTTCCTACGGATATGCAGCCGCAGATTTCCGTGGCGCTGGCGCTGGCCAGCGGTACGAGCATTATTACCGAGAGCATTTTTGAAAACCGTTTCAAATATATGGATGAGCTGGCCCGCATGGGGGCCAATGCGAAAGTAGAGGGAAATATCGCCGTAATCGACGGCGTACACCGCTTTACCGGCGCAGAAGTGTGCGCGCCGGATCTGCGGGCCGGCGCGGCGCTGGTGCTGGCCGGACTGGCGGCGGACGGCTGCAGCATTGTAGAGGACGTAGAGTACATCATGCGCGGCTATGAATGTTTTGAAGAAAAACTCCACGAACTGGGGGCCGAGATTCATCTGGCACAGACCGATAAAGACGTCCAGAAATACCGCCTGACAATGATTGGATAAAATTTTTTCTGAAAGAGTATTGCAAATCTGAAAAAAACGTGTAAGATTAAAATAGAAAAGTAAATAGAAGTTCTCTTATTCAGAGTGATGGAGATACATAGGATCTGAGAAGTCACGGCAACCCCTGAAAGACGGAAGGTGCCAACCTGAGCGAACGAATCGAACAATAAGAGGATTTGAGCCGTTACCCTAACTATCAAGTCCGCTTACAGCGGACTTTTTTTGCGCGAGCAATGAGCCGAACGAGAGCGTTTACGCTCTCACTCGGCGAATGCCGCGTACAGCGAGGCGAAAGCCGAGCAGTGAGCAATGAGCCGAACGAGAGCGTTTACGCTCTCACTCGGCGAATGCCGCGTACAGCGAGGCGAAAGCCGAGCGGCGAGCAATGAGCTGTGCGAAAACAGGCAAAGCGGCGCCCACCCCGAAAAAGAGGAAAAAAATGAACCATTGCCTAAAATACCTGAAAATCCTCCTCCCCCTGCTCTTTTTGCTGGCCTGCAGCCCCCAGGAGGATTTCGACGCTCTGCCAAAATACCTCAAATCCGCCACCTACTTCAGCGACGAATGGGTATTAAACTTCTGGAACAGCGAAAGCGACCACATGGAAGAGGAATTGCAGCAGATCGCGGCCGACGGCTTCAACAGCATAATCCTGGTCGTCCCCTGGCGGGAATTCCAGCCCGGCCTTGATCCCATCGCCTACAACGAATACGCCCTCGCCAAGCTGGACCGGGTCATGGAAGCGGCCAAAGCCCAGGGCCTGTGGGTCAGCCTGCGGGTCGGCTACACTTGGGATTACTGGGACGACGGAACCGACGTGCGGGCCCGCTTCCGTGAACTGCTGGCAGATGCCAAGACCCAGGAGGCCTGGGACGACTATGTGACGACCATTTACGAGCGCGCCAATGCCCACGGCAATTTATACGGCGGCTTCTTAACCTGGGAGGACTACTGGAGTTTTACCGGCTACGCAATGTCGCTGGGAAATACGGAAGAAAGCGTCTACTGGGCGTCCTACAGCGGCTATACCGATTACCTGCGCGGCCGCTATTCCCTGGAAGAACTCAGCCGCCTTTACGGCCAGGAGATCGCCGCATACGAAGATCTCTACCTGCCCGGAGCTAAACAGCCGGCGCTGTGCCTGCTCTACGAATTTTTTGACCAGTGGCTCAACCAGTTCCTGGCGCACAACCAGGAATTGTTCCCGAACCTGTCAATGGAAGTACGCATGGACGCCGACCGCGTATACGATGAAAACGGCGATGCCTACTGGTACGGCCACGAAGTTACCTACGGCTGTCAGGCATCCACCTACACGTCCCTGATGTACGGTGTCCCGATCGGCCATCTGAACGAGGGGGAACGCCTGGAGGCGGCGGAGGCAGCGGCCAAGTCGCAGGAAATGCTGGACAGCGTGCTTGCGCACACCGGCGGCAAGCGTTTGTACATCGAACAATTTCTATACATGGACAACACGCCCGGTTTTGAACACAACGCACAGGTAAAAGACGACCAGCTGGACGACTACCTGCGCCGGATGGCGGAAATCTTAAAGCCTCGCATTGTCGGCTACGGTGTCTGGGCCTACCGAAATTACGGCAACAACCTGCTGTACAATCCCCAGTTCGCGCTCGGAGAAGCCGGCTGGCAGTTGGAAAACGGGGCGGCGGTGGAATCTTATGACGGTTCCTCCCAGGCGGCGCTTCCCGCCGGGGGCCGTCTGCTAAACCCGGTAGCCAGCGAGGGCATCCAAACGTATGTAAGCTTTACGGTAACGCCGTCGGCCAGTACAACCTTGTCCGTGACGCTGGGAAGCGACGAACAAACCGTGACGGTCGGGGAAAGCGGATTGGTGGAACTGACCTATGAAAACGGCGGCACGGGGCTTAGCATCACGGCCGATGCCCCCTGTCACATCGACAACGTAAAAGTATACACCCGGGTCCAGGAGGGAGAGCTTTACCAAATGGACGGCAGTGAGGGCAGCTGCATACAGGCCATCCGCGCGCTGAACAAAAAACTTCGCTGACCAGGGCCGGCCGCCGCGCGTAGCCGGCGCATCACCCCAAAACACGGAGAGCAATATATTTTTTATCACATAAAGGAGAAAAAACCATGGAAAAGAGACTATTCACTTCGGAATCGGTAACAGAAGGACATCCGGATAAGGTGTGCGACGCCATATCCGACGCCATCCTCGACGCTTTGGTGGAACAGGACCCCATGAGCCGCGTGGCCTGCGAAACCTTTGCCGGCACGGGCTTTATCATGCTGGTAGGAGAGATCACCAGCAAGGCCGCCGTCGATATGCAGGCGGTTGTCCGCAAGACTGTCACGGAGATCGGCTATGACAATTCGTACATAGGCTTTGACGGCAATACCTGCGCCGTGATGCTGTCGATCGACAAGCAGTCCACGGACATCGCGATGGGGGTGGACCGGGCGCTGGAAGCAAAAGAGAATACGATGTCCGACGAAGAACTGGAGGCTATCGGCGCCGGCGATCAGGGCATGATGTTCGGCTATGCGACGAACGAGACGGAGGATTATATGCCTTACCCGATCAGCCTGGCCCACAAACTGACCCGCCGCTTAACCGAAGTCCGCAAAAACGGCACGCTGACCTACCTGCGTCCGGACGGCAAGAGTCAGGTTACGGTGGAATACGACGCGGACGGAAAGCCCGTGCATATCGACGCGGTGGTCATTTCCACCCAGCATGACCCGGATGTCACCCAGGAACAGATTCACGCGGATGTGCGCAAATATGTAATTGATCCGATCCTGCCGGCCGAGCTGGTGGACGAAACGACAAAATACTTCATCAACCCGACCGGCCGCTTTGTCATCGGCGGGCCGGCCGGCGACACGGGCCTGACGGGCCGTAAAATCATTGTCGATACCTACGGCGGCTATGCCCGTCACGGCGGCGGGGCTTTCTCCGGCAAGGACTGCACAAAGGTAGACCGTTCGGCCGCCTACGCGGCCCGTTACGCGGCCAAAAATATCGTGGCGGCCGGGCTGGCGGACAAATGCGAAATCCAGCTGTCCTATGCAATCGGCGTGGCACAGCCGACTTCGGTCATGGTGGACACCTTTGGCACCGGCCGCCTGTCGGATGAACGTTTAACAGAGATTGTGCGCGAGAATTTTGATCTGCGCCCGGCCGGCATCATCAAGATGCTGGACCTGCGCCGCCCGATTTACCGGCAGACGGCTTCCTACGGCCATTTCGGCCGCACGGACCTGGATCTGAGCTGGGAGCGTCTCGATAAGGCGGAGGTTCTCAGGAAATATCTGTAATATCTTAAAAATGCGGGGACGGCCTGTAACGCCCTGGCGTGGGGCCGTTTCCCGGCACTGATAAAGAGGGAGCGAAGGGGGAAGATATGAAACAGTGTATTGGCATAGACGTAGGCGGAACGACGATTAAATTCGGATTGTTCTTTGAGGACGGCCGTCTGGTAAAAAAGTGGGAAATCCCCACCAGAACCGGGGGCCGCAAAGAGAAGTTATATCAAGATATCGCCTCCTCGGTGCACAAGGAACTGGCGGCCGGGGGCATGACGGCGCGGGAACTGGCGGGCATCGGCGTCGGGATCCCGGGGCCGGTGCTGCCGGACGGCCGGATCGGCGGCCTGGTAAATTTAGGAATCCATGAGTTGAATCTGAATGCGGAGCTGCCGCCTTATCTGGACGGAGTAAAGGTAAGCGCCGCCAATGACGCCAACGCGGCCGCGCTGGGCGAGATCTGGCAGGGCGGCGGCAAAGATTTTCAGAGCATGGTGCTTTTGACGCTGGGCACCGGCGTGGGCTGCGGCGTGATTGTAAACGGACGCTTGATCACCGGCAGTTTTGGTATGGGCGGCGAGCTGGGGCATATTATTATGAATCCTCACGAGACCGAAGCCTGCAACTGCGGGGGCAAGGGATGCCTTGAGCAGTATACGTCGGCGACCGGGATTGCCCGTATGGCGCGCCGACAGCTGGCGGCCTGCGAAATGCCCAGCAGCCTGCGCGCAGTGAGCGGGCTGACCGCCAGGGATGTGTTGGACGCGGCAAAAGCCGGAGACGCTCTGGCGGCGGAAATCGTGGACAAGTGCATGCGTTACCTGGGTCTGGCGATGGCCTATGTATCACATATGACCGACCCAGAATGCTTTGTCATCGGCGGCGGCGTAAGCCGTGCCGGAGAATACCTGTTAGAGGTGATTCGCCGGCATTATGAGAGTTTTATGCACATTCAAAAAGCACAAGCCGAGCTTCGACTGGCGACGCTCGGCAACGATGCGGGAATTTATGGGGCTGCCCGGTTAATTCTGGAAAAATAACTTATATGCGCCGCCGGCGCGGCGCACGACCAGGGCATGAAAGAGACACAGAAAAGAACGGAGCAAAGACGTCAGTGGAAATCTTCAAAATCGTCCTCCGGTTCCATGTCCGGCCGCGGTCCGTGGCCGCCGTAGAATTCCTTGCCTGTAACATTTTTTCGGTCGCGGACCTCTTCGACCGTATCGGACAAAAGTTTTTTGACCTGCATCGGGGACTTGATATTGACCAGGGAAATGTGACGGTCGTGGTCAACTTTCGTGCAGAGTTCAATCGTACCGGTGCCGAAAATTTTCTGGCCCAGAGAACGGGTCAGCTTGATATCGGTAATGCGGTACAGAAGCGTTTCGTCAAAAGAAGTGCTGAGCAGTCCCTGCTGAATAAAAAGGCGGTCGTCACGCACCTCGTATTTTGTAAAGGAAAAAGGGAACCACATAAAATGTTTGCGGTCCTTCCAGATTGTTTCGGACGTTCTGGTATCGGCCATGTCAAAACTCCCCTTTCATTTTTATTGTTATTATAGCTGTTTTGCCGGCAAACCGCAAGTATTTTTGCAGGAAAAGAAACTGCCGCCCCGCGGTAAACGGATGGACGGCAGTCCCTTTTTAAATGATGATATGAGGGAAAGGATAATAATGAGACAAAAAAAGGGGTCTTTGAAAAATCAAAGACCTCTTTGTCTGCACGTATCTATTATACAAGTTTTTTTCGGCTTGTCAACGGTTCTTTTGAAAATATCGGGAAAATGATATCAGGAAAATGAATCGTATCAGTATCTTTTGGACAGCTCTGTCACCTTTACCTGCAAAACAGTACTTATAAAAAACTCTAAAGTATGATATGATAGACGATAAGCAAAGAAAACACACAGGAGATTTGCAGGAGGAGGACAATATGAACCAAGAATGGTCACTGGACAAGCTGTACAAGGGATATGACGACCCGGAATTTATCCGCGATATGGAGGAACTGCCGGCGCGGATTGGCGCGTTTCAGGAGCTGGCGGCGAATCTGGGACAGGGCGATCCCAAAGAGCAACTGATTGCGATGCTCAAAGCACAGGAGGAGGTGACGCTGTTTCGCAGACGGCTTTTCCTGTTTTTGGATTTAAAGAACGCGGCCGATTCCGCAGATGAGCAGGCGGTAGCCGCACAGGCAAAGACAGCAATGATAAACAGCGCGATTAAGAAAGACATTGCGGCGATGGACAAGTGGATCGGCTCGCTTTCAAACCTGCAGGAAATGATTGACAGCGATCCGTTTTTGAAGGAATACGAGTTCAGGCTGCACGAAAAGCAGAAAGAAGCCGCCCATCTGCTGAGCGACGATGTGGAGGATGTGATTGCCCGCCTGAATGTTTCGGCCGGCTGGTCGTGGGGCAATCTGCAGGATCATTTAACCAGCAGCATAGAAGTGGAGTACGACGGCGGGACGACCAATCTGCCGGCGATCCGCAATATGGCCCACAGCCACAACGCGGCGGTGCGCAAATCCGCCTACGAAGCCGAACTGGCCGCCTATCCTAAGATTGCCGACTCGGTGGCTTTTGCGCTCAACAATATCAAGAGCCAGGTCAATACGATCAGCGAACTGCGCGGCTATGCTTCTCCTCTGGATATGACGCTGGAGGAATCGCGCATGACGCGGGCGACTTTGGAGGCCATGCTGTCGGCCATGCGGCGTTACCTGCCGAAATTTCACGAGTACCTGCGCGCAAAGGCCGAATATCTGGGCCATAAAAAGGGCCTGCCCTGGTACGATCTTTTTGCGCCGCTGGGCGAGACGCACCGTAAGTTTACGACCGAGGAAGCCAAAGAATATCTGCTGAAGCATTTTCGTCCTTTTGCGCCGGATCTGGCCGATATGGTGGAGACGGCCTTTGACAATGCCTGGATTGATTTTTACCCGCGCAAGGGAAAATCCGGCGGAGCTTTCTGCGCCGGAGCGCCGTTTTTGAAACAGAGTTTTGTGCTGACGAATTTTGACGGATCGCTGGGCGATGTGGTAACGCTGGCCCATGAGCTGGGACATGCCTATCACAACCATAACCTGGAGGGAAACCGGGTGCTGAACACGGATTATTCGATGCCGGTGGCCGAGACAGCTTCGACCTTTAACGAAGTGGTGATTATGAACGCGGCGATTGCCGAGGCGGACGGGGAAGAGCGGATGGCTCTTTTGGAAAACCAGCTGCAGGATGTGACGCAGATTATCTGCGATATCTATTCCCGCTATCTGTTTGAGACGGCTGTCTTTGAGGAACGTAAAAGCTCTTTCCTGTTCCCGTCCCGTTTAAACGAGCTGATGCAAAACGCTCAGAAAGAAGCATACGGCGACGGTCTTGACGAAACGTATATGCATCCGTATATGTGGGTGTGCAAGAGCCACTATTATTCGCCTGATTTGAGCTTTTATAACTTCCCCTATGCCTTTGGCGGTTTGTTTGCCAGAGGGCTGTACGCGAAGTACCAGGAGGAAGGAGAGACGTTTCTTCCGAAATACCGGGCGCTTTTGAAGGCAACGGCCGTAAGCAGCGTGGAAGATGTGGCCGCGATCGCCGGGATTGATTTGACACAGCCGGAATTTTGGGACAAGAGCCTGGCGATGGTCGCGGCGGACATTGATGCTTTTATCGCCATGACAAAGAAAAAAGACTGAAAGTTGCGGACAGCGGCGCAGCGTCGGGAGAAAGGAAGGAAATGATGTGGAGAGACTGAAACTGGCGGCATCGGAAAAGATGTCGCTTCGGGAAGCCGTCTACCAGACGCTGCGGCGGGCGATCCTTACTAATGAATTCCAGCCCGGAGAGCGGCTGATGGAACTGCGCCTGGCGGACGAGCTGGGGGTCAGCCGCACGCCGGTGCGCGAGGCAATTCATCTTCTGGAAAAGGAATCGCTGGTAATCCAGGAGCCGCACCGGGGCGTGGTCGTGGCGCAGATTACGTTAAAACAACTGCGGGATGTGCTGGAACTACGCAGTACGCTGGAGGAACTGTCGGTGCGCCTGGCCTGCCGGCGGGCGCAGGATACCGCGTTTAAACGACTGCAGGAGGCAGCCAGCCGTTTTGCGCAGGCGGTGGAGCAAAAGGCGGACGTGACGGAATTAGCCCGGCGCGACGTGGCCTTCCACGATGTTATCTACCATATGACGGAGAACGAGAAGCTTGTGCAGATGGTGGCGAATCTGTGGGAGCAGATTTACCGCTACCGGGTGGAGGATCTAAAGGACAAAAAGCGCGGCGAGACGCTGGCACGGGAGCATCAGCAGCTGGTGGCGGCTTTGTGCGCGAGAGACGAAGAGGCCGCCATGCGCACGGCCCGTCTGCATATTGCGAATCAGGAGCTGGCAATTGCCAAACGACTGGAGGGGGAGGGAGAACATGCTGTTTAAAGAACGATACCTGGCCGGAGAAATCGAGTTTGAAGAGATCGACGCGTATACCAATGAATGGGGCTTCAGCGACACGACGCTTCCTCTGCGGGAATATTTGGGTCTTACGGCACAAGAAGAGGATATCTGGATCGAAGAGGGCGACGAGGCGCTGAAGGAATGTTTGGAGCGTCAAAAAGGCTGAGCGCGGCGATGCGGCCCCTGCGCTAGCGTACTGACCGGATTATATTCAGGCAAACCTCCTTGCCTAAATTTCCATCGGACAGCGTTGTCGTCAGTCAACGATGCTACGGCATCGCCTCCCTCCTCCGCCTTGCCGATGAAAATTTATCCTGCGGAGTTTCGCGAGATATAATCCGGTCAGCACACTAGCGGCCAAAGAGCCAGTCAAACAGGCGCAGGCGGATCTGCGGCCGGCTGGGATCGGAGCTTTTAAGACGCTCGTAATCCTCGTCGGAAAGGCATTCTTTTAATTGCTCACGTGAATTTTCCGGTACGGTGGCGGAGCCTTCTTCGGTAAAACAGAGCGGCGGATAGAGAACGCACCACCAGTTCTGTCCCTGCGCCTGGCCGATCTCAACGCGCAGGGCATTATAAACGCCGGCCGGGAAGCAGAGATCGTCGTAGGTCTTGTCCGGGAAGCGGCAGGGGCCGACCGAAGCCTCAACCGGGTAGAAGTAACCGGCTTCTTCAATCACGGAAGCGGCGATCTGTTCCAGCTCGTCGCAGTGAGCGGCGGCAAAGCGGGCCGCGGCATCGGCGTCGGTAAAAGAGGAGCCGTAGGAGGCCATATACGAAATGAGCGCGTCGCGCACGGCGAGTTTCAGGGCCTGATCCTCCTTAGAATCGCTGTTGGCGATTACATGAAAGCGCAATACTTCTTCGGCCAGGCGCCTGGCATAGCACATCCTCGAATAATTTTCCCAGACAACGGAAAAAAAGAAAAGCAGGCAGACAGCGGCCAGGACAGCGCCGGCCGCTGCCGCCGTCTGCAGTAATTTTTCATGGCACAACATTTTCACGATACAATCCTCGCTTCCATATCTTATCATAAATGGCTGGTATTCGGATTCTTGCCCTTTGTTTGGCGGTTTATACGCAAAGCGCTTGAAGAAAACGCAAAAAGCAGATAGAATAAAGCTGACATGCCGGATCAGAGGGCGGGGATTTTCCTGCGAACGGCAGGGTGAATCAAAGGAAAGAGGTTTTAAGCGGATATGGGAAAAAAACATCTGCTGGTCTTGTTCGGCGGCTGTTCTTCGGAGCACGAGGTTTCATGCCGCTCGGCGGTTACGGTGATCCGGGCGATCGACAAGGATAAATATGAGTTGCTTTTGGTGGGGATTACGAAGGACGGACGCTGGGTAAAGACCGAAAAGGCGCGCCAGATTGAGGAAAACTGCTGGCAGCAGGGAAAGACGTCGGCCCTTTTATCCCCGGAGGCCAGCCGGCGCGGCGTATGGCTGATGGATGGGAGCGGGCCGCGGTTTTGGCCGGTGGACCTGGCATTCCCGGTGCTGCACGGCGCGGGAGGCGAGGACGGAGCCATTCAGGGACTGCTTTCGCTGGCGCAGATTCCGTATGTGGGCTGTGGGATCCTTGCCTCGGCCCTGGCTATGGATAAGCTCTACACAAAGCGGATCGTAGAACGCCTGGGAATCCGTCAGGCGGATTTTGTGGCCGTGTACCGGGAGGAATTGGCGGCAGGACTGCCCGGAGCAATCGCGCGCGTGGAGGAAAAGTTTGCATATCCGGTCTTTATAAAACCGTCAAGCTCCGGCTCATCCTGCGGCGTCACCAAAGCGGAGAACCGGGAGCAGTTAGCGGCGGGGCTTTGGGAAGCAGCGCGCCACGGAAGAAAGATTCTTGTGGAAGAAACCATTGTCGGGCGGGAAGTGGAGTGCGCGGTTCTGGGCGGTCCGGAGGCGCAGGCTTCGGGCGTGGGCGAGGTTTTGGCGGCGGCCGGCTTCTACGATTATGACGCAAAGTACAATAACCCTCAGTCACAGACCGTGGCCGATCCGGAATTGCCGGGCGATGCCGCCGAGCAGATTCGCCGGGCGGCGGTGGAAATTTTCCGGGCCGTGGACGGCTGGGGCCTGGCGCGGGTGGATTTTTTTGTGGAAGAAAAAAGCGGCGGGGTTGTATTCAACGAGATTAACACCATGCCGGGCTTTACCTCGATCAGCATGTATCCTTTTTTGTGGGAAGCGCGGGGCATGACGATCGAGGAACTGGTAGAACGGCTGCTGCAAAATGCCGGGGAGCGGGAGGAATAAAGCGATGACGGACGGAAGGGATAAAAACGCTCCCATCGGGGTTTTCGACTCCGGGATCGGCGGTTTGACGGTTGCGCGGGAGATCATGCGGCAGATGCCGGATGAAGATATCGTGTATTTTGGCGATACGGCCCGTGTGCCCTACGGAAGCAAATCAAAAGATACGATCCTGCGGTTTTCGCGGCAGATCGTCCACTTTCTGCGCGCAAAGCAGGTCAAGGCGATTGTCATTGCCTGCAACACGGCCAGCGCGTGGGCGCTCGATCCGTTGGAACAGGAGCAGGATATCCCTGTGCTGGGCGTCATTAAAGCCGGCGCTTTTACGGCGGCGCAGACGACGGCCAACGGACGCATCGGGGTGATTGCGACCCGCGGGACCATTGATTCCGGCGTCTATGAACAGGTCCTGCGGGGCTTGAATCCCGGTTTCCAGATCTTCGGCAAGGCCTGCCCGCTGTTCGTGCCGTTGGTCGAGGAGGGCTTAACCCACGATTTTATCACCGAGGAGATTGCCAGGCGGTATGTGAAAGACTTGCAGTACAAAGGGATCGATACGCTGATTCTGGGCTGTACGCACTATCCGCTGCTTCGCACGCTGCTTCGCAAGGTGATGGGCGAAAAGGTCGCCCTGGTCAATCCGGCGTATGAGACGGCCATTGAATTGAAAACGCTTCTGGTGGAAAAAGGGCTCTGCCACGATCCGCGATCCACGGGCGAGGGCGGGGCGCTCGGTACGCCGTCCTCGTATCGCTTTTATGTAAGCGATCTGGCGGCGCAGTTTCAGGAGTTTGCCAATTCGATCCTGCCCTATGACGTGGCAGGGACCGAACAGATCGACATTGAGCAATATGGCGTTTCCCATTGAGACAGGGAAGCCAAAAACATTTGCCTGCGGCAGGAGGTGGAGATTTATGAGAGCGCAGAAAGTGATGGTGCAGATAACCGGTACGCAGCGCCTTTTTTCGGAATGGCCGGAGACAGCGGACAGCGCGCAAGACGGCGGGGCGGACAGCACAGAGACCGCACAAACACAGCAGACGCTTCCCGGGCTGTATTCCTGCCAAAAGGGGGCGCATTTTGTAGTCTATGAGGAGGACGACGGCGAGGGGCATGTGACGCGCAGCACGGTGAAAATAACAGAGGATTCCTTTGAGGTCATGCGCAAAGGCGCCGGCTGTGTGCGCATGGCATTCAGGGCCGGCCGGCGGTCGGAATGCCGGTACGATACGCCTTGCGGGCGTATGCCGGTCGTATTCGACGTAAAAGAGACGGAAATCTGCCTGTCGCAAACGGAGGGGGCCGGGGCGGACAACCCCGGGGACGTTCTTCTGGCGCGTGCGGCGTATGTGCTGGAAATGGAGGGACGACCCGTATCGGAGAATACGGTGCTGGTACGGGTGAGCCGTTGAATCGTCTCCAAATGAAGCCGCCGCTCATGGAAATTGTAACAGAAAGTCAAAAATCGGCATAAAAACAGGCCGCGGAAAGTCAGTACATGGCTTTTCGCGGCCTGCCGTTTTGCAGGTGTTGATTTTGAAATGTTACACAGCAGAACGCCCTTTTGGGCAAATCAAACGGCAGCCGTTATTGACAGAAACGCAGCCGGGGCTTTTTCACAGCCCTTTAATTTTGATCCGCGTCAGTGTTTTGCTGTGCCGGAACGATTACTGCATAGCGGAAATAATGTGCGCGGCCGCAAAGCGTCCGGTGCTCATGCAGTATTGCAGGGTAGCTCCATGCCCGCCGTCGTCGTATCCGTAGATGTTGGTGGCGATCAGTTCGCCGATACCGTAAAGGCCGGGGATGACGGCGCCGTCTTTGGACAGCACCTGGCAGTCCTCCGTGATATCCGGGCCGGCATAAGCCGTGAGGATATAGGTCATAATAGAAACGGCATAATAAGGCCCCTCGTCGATTCCGGTCATGAGTTCGGCCGCTTTGCCGAAATCTGCGTCGTCGCTGCCGGCCAGTTCGTTGTAACGGTCAATGGTCGCCTGCAAAGCGGCCGCCTCTACACCGATCTGGGAGGCCAGTTCTTTAATGGAATCCGCCCGCACGGCGGCCGATCCCTCCAGTGCCAGGCCTTCGGCCTGCGCTTCATTAAAGACGGCATAGAAAACGCCGGAAGGATTGCGCATCATGTCGGCCATGATGAAGCAGGCCCTCTGATCTTCGGCGGTGAAGCGATTTCCGTCTCCGTCCACGAGCAGGAAGTTTTCGGGAGTAGGGGCAAGCGGCGCGTACAGGCCGCCGGCAAAGGCCGGCGTGTCAAAAGTGATGCCGGCGCCAACGCTTTCGGCAAGCGCGATGCCGTCGCCGTCGCAGCCGACACCGGCCATATTGTAGGCCTTTTTCATACCGGGCGCCCACTGATCCATGTAGGTTTCACTGCCGGCCCAGCCGCCGGTCGCAAGGACAACGGCGCCTGCCTCGATCGTAAGGAGACTGCCGTCGGCCCGTTCGGCGAGCGCTCCGGTGACGGCGCCGTTTTCGTCGGTGAGAAGGGCGGTGGCCTTGGTCCGATTCATCATGGAAAGATGATCCGTTTCCGAAAGCGTATTATAAAAGATCTGCATCATGCCGCCGCCGCAGCCGGTGACATACTCCGTAGGGGAACCGGGATTGGTCAGGCGGGCAACGGTGCCGTCAATGAAAGTCTCGGTCATCTCATACGGCGGATTATAGCCGATGGAATTGCGCATCCATTCGACGGTTTCGCCGGAAACATCTGCGATGCGGCGCACGAGACGGTCATTGATCTGTCCGTGCCCCATGACCCGAAACCACTGATAAAAATCTTCGGCAGAGAAATAGCCGGCCGCATCGCCCTCTTCGGTGGCATAGCAGACAGCCCCGCCTGAGCGGGCCGAAGAGCCGCCCCAGGCTTCCAGTTTTTCAAGCAGAAGGGTTTCCAGACCGGCAGAGGCCGTCTCGAAGGCAGCGGACATGCCGGACAGACCGCCGCCGATGACAAGGACATCCACCTTCGTGGTTTCGTCGGCCTGCTTCTGCACGGCCGGGCCCGGAGCGGATTTCCAGGCTTCGACGTTGCCGCCGGCCTGGGCGATCGTATCGGCCACGGCCGAGAGGACGGCATTGCTGGTGATGGTGGAGCCGCTGACCGTATCTACATTCAGAGACTGACAGGCGACAATATCCGCGGGAATACGGGTAAGCGCCAGATCGGAGATCAGCGGCGTTTCGGCATGCTCACCGATTTCGATCTGCTGCAGCCCCTCGCTGTCAAAGGTGGCTGAAAGGCGCAGTTCCCCGCCCATTCCGTTGGCAATACCTTCATAGGTGCCGGCCTGATAGGCCGCGTCCGGGGCAGCTGTCGTGGATTCGGCCGGGTCCGTTGCAATCGATGCCGAATCGGTCGCAGGTTCGGCGGCAGTGGAAGCGGGTTCTGTGGCGGCCGGCTTCTGGTTTTGGCAGCCGACCAGAGAAAACAGCATGGCGAATGCCAGAAAAACAGCCAGGTATTTTTTCATTTGTTTCATAAAAACTCCTTTCGTGCGGGGGATTCCTTTAGCTGTCCGTATTTTCGGGACATAAAGATACATCGGCAGGCCTGTTGACAAAAGTATAGCATACGGATAGAATGGGAATACATCGACAATCCCTAAGGCTCGTTGAAAAATTCAACATAGGAAGCGGAATGTTGAGAGAAAGGGCCGGAGACAACGGGCCGGAGACAACGGTTAAGTCCATTGTGTTTTGCAGAGACAGGGGGAAACCAAATGAAGCGGACAGATTTTACGAAACAACAGCTGGCGGACACCGTAAAACGCCTGGCCGGCGCCGGCGCCTTAAAAGGGCTGACCGTACAGATGATTGCGGATGCCTGCGGAATCAACCGGGGGACGTTTTACTATCATTTCTATGACAAACTGGAATTGATCCAATGGATTTACCATACGGAGATTACCGAGCCGACGCGCCGGATTCTGGCCGGCGATCCGCAGGAGTGGAGCGCGATCTCGGTCTTTGGATTGGATGTAATGTACCGCGATAAAGATTTTTATGTGCAGGCGCTGCGGCTGGAGGGGCAGAATAACCTGGCGGACTATATGAAAGGGGAGATCGAAGGGAATTGGGACCTGCTGACAAAACGGTATGCCGAGCTTCGCTATCCTGGGAAAAGCGTGCGGAATATGGGCTTTTTTGCGGAATTCATGGCAAACGGGGCCTGGGCCATGCTGAAAAAATGGGTGGAAAACGGTATGCAGGAACCGCCGGCCGCGCTGGCGGACCTGATCGACACCATCGCCGGAAACAGCATGGAAGCGATGGCGGCGCGGTACTATGAGGCAAAATCGCGCCTGTGATGTATGCTCTTTGGTTCGGTATTTGAACCGCGTTTTTTGCGGCGTATTTTTAGAACAGTGCTGGTAATGCCGCAAGTTTTTTCAAAAACAGGGTTGACTTTTTGGGTCAGATATGACAAAATAAGCACAGAAGTTAATATATGGATTGTAACTGCAAAAGCAGGCAAGACCGAAGCATAACAGGGATTCTCAAGGGATACCTGTACGATGTTCGGTCTTTTTTATTGCGGCATAAGCGGCCGGGATTGAGCGGGGCGGGGTTACCTTTTACAGCGGGGCGGTGAGATATGATTATTAAAAAAATTTACAACAATAATATTGTACTGGTAGAGGATGAAAAGCAGCTGGAAATGGTGCTCATCGGCCGGGGAATCGCCTTTCATAAAAAGGCCGGCGACCCGATCGACGCTGCGAAGGCGGAGAAACGCTTTGTGATTGATTCGCCGGAGGTGACGAGCCGCTTTTCGGAACTGGTAAAAGAGGTGCCGGTCAATCACCTGGAACTGGCCTGCCGTATCATTGAAGATGCGCAGAGGGAGCTGGAGGCCCGCTTTTCCGACGCGATCTATATCGGGCTGACCGATCACATCAGCTATGCGCTGTACCGCTATAAACAAAAGATTCCGCTGAAAAACCGGCTGCTGTGGGAGATACGGCGATTCTATCCGCGGGAGTTTGCGGCGGCAAAAGAAGCGCTGAAAACGATCGCCTATTATGAAAACGTATGGCTGCCGGAGGACGAGGCCGGGTATATTGCCCTGCATTTTGTCAACGCGTCGCAGGCCGGCGAGGAGATGGAGACGACAATCCGCGTGACGGAGACCGTGCAGGAGGTTTTGAAAATCATACAGGTTCACTTTAATATGAATCTCGAAGAGAGCAGTCTCAACTATCAGCGGTTGGTTACACATATCCGTTACTTTTCCCACCGTCTCTTTGTGGGAGAATTGGTGGAAAACGACGACGATACGCTTTTTGAGCAGGTGCGGGCGGCATATCCGCGCAGCTATGCCTGCGTGTGCCGGATCTGCGAATATTTTAAAGGAAAATACGGTGCGCAGATCACCAGGGAGGAACAAATGTACCTGATGCTGCACATCAGCCGGGTTGCGAAGCGGGAGGGCTCGTAAGCGGCGCATTAGTAAGACTTTGAAAGCCGGTCATGATGTGTCTGCGGCGCTTTTGCGGACATGGTTCGGTATTGTCATGCCGGGGCTTTCATAAATAAAAGAAAGAGGAAAGTGAGGAGAAAGAAATGAATTACCAGGAAACGGCGAAGGGGATTCTCAGCCAGGTTGGCGGGACTGGGAATATCACCTTTATGACCAACTGCGCGACCAGGCTGCGGCTGAATTTCAAGGACGAATCCAAGGTGGATCTGGAAGCGGTCAAAAAGGTGCCGGGCGTAGTCGGCGCGGTCAAAAAAGGAGGGCAGTACCAGATCATCATCGGCACCGATGTGGGCCATGTGCTGAGCGAGATTCAAAAATGCGGCACGATTGCCGGCGGTGAGTTAGGGCAGGAGAAGAAGGAAAACCTGGCGAATCGTCTGATGAGCATAATCGCCGGTATTTTTGCCCCGATTATCCCGGCGCTGACGGCCGGCGGTATGGTCAAGGTGGTCTTGACGCTTTTGACGTTCTTTAGCGTGGTGAGCAAGGAGTCGCAGACGTACTACATAGTTAATTTCATCGCCGATTCGGCATTTTACTTCCTGCCGGTGCTGGTGGCGGTATCGACGGCGGCCAAATTAAAGTGCAACATGTATCTGGCGGGCGTGATCGGCGCGGTGCTTCTGCATCCGAATTTTATTTCGCTGACAGGCGCCGGGGAGGCGGTGCATTTCATCGGCCTGCCGGTGACGCTGATTTCGTATGGCTCAAGCGTAATCCCCAGCATCCTGGCGATCGCCTTAATGTCGGTGGTGGAGCCTTTGGCGGACAAGATATCGCCGAAGCCGATCAAGTTCCTTTCCAAACCGCTGATTACCCTGTTAGTGGTGGCGCCGGTGACGCTTATTGTGCTGGGGCCGCTGGGCTATACGATCGGTACGGGCATTGCGGCCGGAGCCGATTATTTGAATCAGAACGTGAGCTGGCTGGTGCCTACGCTGATGGGCGCGTTTATGCCGCTGTTGGTGCTGACCGGTATGCACTGGAGCTTTACGCCGATTATCGTACAGTCTTACGCGACCTACGGCTGTGAAGCCGTGATGGGCCCGGGCAGCTTTGTCTCCAATATCTGCCAGGGCGCGGCTTCTCTGGCCGTGGCGATCAAGACGAAAAATAAGGAGCTTCGCCAGGTGGCGACTTCGGCGGGCGTGACGGCGCTTCTGGGCGTGACGGAGCCGGCGATGTTCGGCGTGACGCTGAAGCTGAAACGGCCCCTGTATGCCGTGATGATCGGCGGCGCGTGCGGCGGTCTCTATGCCGGCATCAACGGGGTGGTGCGCTATACGTCCGGTACGCCGGGTCTGGCTTCGTTTGCGATCTTTATCGGCGAGAACCCGATGAACGTGGTGCACGCCTTTATTTCCGTGGGCATCGGCGCGGCGATCACCTTTGCGCTGACCTGGTTTCTGGGCTTTGAGGACGAAGGGGCGGCGCCGGCGAAGGCAAAGAACAGCGGCAGTCTGGTACAGAAGGTAAAGATTGCAAGCCCGGCCGACGGGGAGTTAATCGAGCTGTCGCAGGTAAAGGATGAGACGTTTGCCTCGGGTGTGCTGGGCAAGGGAGCAGCGGTTATTCCGGCAAACGGCCGGGTCGTATCGCCGGCAAACGGAAAAGTTACCAGCGTGTTCCCGACCAAACACGCGATCGGCATTGTCGATGAGAACGGCGCGGAACTGCTGATTCATATCGGTGTGGACACCGTGAAGCTGGAAGGAAAGTATTTTACGGCGCATGTAAAGGATGGCGATCTGGTAAAGACGGGCGATCTGCTGGTGGAATTTGATCAGAAAGCCGTGGAAGCGGAGGGGTATGATACGGCCGTTGCCGTGCTGGTTACAAACAGCCAGGAATTTCTCGATGTGATTCCGGCCGCCAGGGGCGCTGTGAAGGCCGGGCAGGATCTGATGACAATCGTGTAGGTGACAGGAGGAGGGACATGTTTCCTGAGAATTTTCTGTGGGGCGCGGCGATGGCCGCCAATCAATGTGAAGGGGCGTACCGGGAGGGCGGCCGGGGGCTGTCGTGCGTCGACCTGCTTCCCGACGCTGCCCACGGGCGCTGGGATATGCTCTATCATCCGGAGAAATATCTGGATACGGAGTTTGCGTATTATCCGAGCCGTCGGGCGACGGATTTTTACCATCGCTTCCCGGAGGATATCCGTCTTTTGGCGGAAATGGGGATCAAGGCGTTTCGGACGTCCATCAGCTGGCCGCGGATTTTTCCGCAGGGTGACGAGACGGAGGCGAACGAAGAGGGGCTTGCCTTTTATGACCGCCTGTTTGCCGAGTGCCGCCGCTATGGGATAGAGCCGGTCGTCACGCTCTGCCACTTTGATACGCCCTATGCGCTGACGCAGAAGTACGGCGCCTGGAAGGACCGGCGAATGATTGATTTCTACTGCCGCTACTGCCGGACGGTTTTGGAGCGTTATCGGGGGATTGTGCGCTACTGGATTCCTTTTAATGAGATCAACATGATTACGCACATCCCGTTTTTGGGCGGCGGCCTGCTGGTGGCAAAAGAGGAAAACCCGCAGCAGGCGGTCTATCAGGCAGCGCATCACCAGCTGGTGGCCGGCGCGAACGCGGTGCGGCTGGCTCACGAGATCGACCCGGACAACCGGGTCGGCTGCATGCTGGCGGCGGGGAGCTTCTATCCCTACAGCTGCCGGCCGGAGGATGTGATGGCCAGTATTGAGAAGAATCATGAAAATTACCTGTTTATCGACGTGCAGTCGCGCGGGGCGTATCCCTCCTACGCAAAGAGGATGTTTGCCGAGAAGGGCGTGCGGCTGGCGGCAGAGGACGGGGACGAGGCGCTTCTGCGGGAGAATACGGTCGATTACATTGCGTTCAGCTACTATTCGTCCCGCCTGATCGGGACCAGCGAGGAGGCGCTGAAGAACGTAGCCGACGGCAACGCCGTGACGACGCTGCGCAACCCCTATCTGGCGATCACGGACTGGGGACGGCAGATCGACCCGGTGGGCCTGCGCATTACGATGAACGACCTCTATGACCGTTATCAGAAACCGCTGTTTGTGGTGGAGAACGGGCTGGGCTGTGAGGATCGGGTAGAAGAGGACGGCTCGGTCCGGGATGATTACCGGATCGATTACACCAGACAGCACATCCGGCAGATGGCCGAGGCGATGGCCGACGGCGTAGAGTGCATGGGATACCTGCCGTGGGGGACGATCGATCTGATCAGCGCCGGCGGCGGCGAGATGAAGAAACGCTACGGGTTTGTCTATGTGGACCTGGATAATGAAGGGCAGGGGACGCTGGAGCGAAGAAAGAAGCAATCCTATGAGTGGTATCAAAGGGTGATTGCTTCAAACGGAGAAGAGCTGTAAAACGGAGATGACTTAATGATAGAACAGGCAGGCCTGCAGGCAGCGGCAGGTTTGCCTGTTTTTGCTGTTTGGAGGCTTGATGCAAAGATTTATATGTGGTATATTGGATACATTGTATAAGCGGCAAAAGTCGATACTTGTATAGGAGGCGGGGTTCGGAAAAATCGCTGCAGGTCTTGGCAGAGAGGAGTTTTGCGGTATGGCGACATTGAGACAGTTGAAAACCTTTATCGCGGTGGCGGAATGCGGGAAAATGTACGAGGCAGCCAGACGGCTTTCCGTTTCCCGGCCCACGGTCTGCCAGATTATTTCGGAACTGGAGGAGGAGTATCAGGCGCCGCTCTTTGAACGGCTGCCGCGTGAGATGCGGATTACGCTGGCCGGGCGGGTGCTTTTAAACAACGCGCAGGAACTTGTCTCGCTTCATGAGCATTTGGAGCAGTCCATGAAAAATATCCATGCGCACCGGCTTCTGCGCATAGGCGCGACGCTGACGATCGGCAATACGATGATGGGATCGATCATCGAACGATTACAGACGCAGTATCCGGACATTGACGTGAATGTTTTTGTGGATAACACGCGTCTGCTGGAGCATCGTCTGCTTCACAATGAGCTGGATATTGCGCTGGTTGAGGGCGTGATTACCCAGAGTACCATTGTAACGCGGCCGGTACTTGAGGATTCCATGTGCTTAATCTGCGGGGCGGACCATCCGTTTGCGTCTCGCAAAAGCGTGGCAATCGAAGAACTAAAGGACCGGTATTTTATTATGCGGGAAAAGGGCAGCGGTACGCGGGCTATTTTTGAAAATATCATGCTGACACACCGCATCCCGTTTTTTGCCAAATGGGAGTGCAGCAGCAGCACGGCGATTCTGGAGGCAGTGCGCCACAATCTGGGGCTGGGTGTTCTCTCTAAGCGCTGCATCTTAGCCGCGGTAGAGCGCGGCGAGATCTGCGCGGTGCCGGTGGAGGACGTGTCCATGAAGCGGTATTTTTATATTTGCCATAATAAGAACCACCTGGTTAATTCCCAGATGAAAGATTTTGAGAAGGTGGTAGAAGAGTGCCGGTGAGGGCGCCGCGGCAGGAGAGGATGCGCAAAAATGAGACAAACAGGGAAATTGTATCATCGATGAGCAATGAGGGGCGTATAATCAATGGAAAAGAGGGATGAAAAACAATGAAGCCAATAAAGTCAGCTGATTCGCCGATTACCTATTTTGTAAGCAGGAGCGGGCAGGCCGAATGGCTCCTTTTTATCCATGCCGCGTTCGTCAATCACAATATGTTCAAAGCGCAGTTTGCGTATTTTGAGAATCAATATAATATTCTGGCTGTCGACATCCTTGGTCACGGACAGTCAACGGATACCCAAAAAGGCGATACGATCGAGAGGATGTCAGAGTGGATGTTTGACATCTTAAAAACGGAAAAAATTGATAAAATACATATTGTCGGCGTTTCGTTGGGGGCGGTTTTAGCACAGGATTTTGCGAATCGTTATCCGCATGCGGTAAGCTCTCTGGCTTGCTTTGGCGGATACGACATCAATAATTTTGACGCAAAAATGAAAAACGAAAACAGCGCAAAACAGCAGCGGATGATGTTGAAGGCGCTCTTTTCGGTAAAATGGTTTGCAAAAGCAAACAAGAAGATTTCCGCATATACTCAAGAGGCTCAAAATGAATTTTATGCTATGAATATACTCTTTCCCAAAAAATCATTTATGTTTCTGGCAACGCTCAATCGAATGGTAAACAAGTATAAAACCGGGCACAGGGAGTATCCCCTGCTGATCGGATGCGGAAAATTGGATATTCCGATGGAATTGGAGGCAGTAAAAGCCTGGAAAAGCAGTGAACCCGATTGTACGGTAGTTCTTTTTGAAAATGCGGGACACTGTGTCAATATGGATGTACCGCAGGAATTTAACAAAACAATGGAGGAATTTTGGAAAGGCGCAAGCCAGCAGGACGAATAGCGAACGGTTCGTATGCCGCTGCAAGGGAAACACCCTGGCGGCGGTTTTTTTGTGCTGTTTTGCCGAAACAAAGTGAAAAATCCGCTTGACAACCACATGCAAAACTAGTATAGTATAATTACAAACTCAAGTTTGGAAAAGAACCAGCTCAAAGCCTTGAAATATGGGCTTTGAGCCGATTTGTCTACATAGGGTATACCGTCTTATTTGGGGGAAAATTAAAAAAATTTTTAGTAGCGTAACAAACGCCGGATTTGCTGTTGCGTGCGGTATTTATTGTCCAGTTC